>JBOFEH010000143.1:0-28419 GCA_051647765.1 Cellulosilyticaceae bacterium
AGGATGGGGTCAGCCAACGTATTCAGAACAAAGCCAATGACTATGCAATAGGTCTTTACTCTGAGTATAGCCCAGAGGGATATGTTGTAACGGTAGGGAACGAAGTATCTAAGTCTGAAAACAGTGAGTTGGTAACCAAGGTTATTCCAGCTGGAAAGTATGCTAAATTTGTCGTGCGTGGGCATATGCAACAAGCTGTTGCTAAAGCATGGGAACAAATCTGGCAAATGGAGTTGGAGAGAAGCTATACAGGTGATTTTGAAGAGTACTTAAATAGTGATTTTGAAAACTGTGAGATTGCTATTTATATAGCATTGAAAGATGCGTTCTAAATTTTTTAAAAAGCTATGACCTTATTTAAGAAAGGTTATAGCTTTTTTTGTGGGCAATAGATGGGGCATAGAGTTGAAATTAATCGCAAATATAGGTAGAATATTTTGTGAAAGATGGTGTTCGGTTAGGAGCGTCTATAGAATGGGGAGAAGCTATGGAAAAATATGATTTTATTGTTATTGGAGCGGGCATGGGGGGGTTAAGTGCTGCTAATTTTTTGGCGCAGTATCATAAAAAAGTATTGGTGTTGGAGAAACATAAGATTCCGGGAGGACTTGTCACGTCCTTTGCAAGAAAAAACGTTCATTTTGATTTGGGGCTCCATGGACTTTATGAATTAAAGGAAAATCAGGCTATTCAGCAGTTTTTGGAATATTGGGGAGCACCTCGGATAGAGACGACACCTTGTAGAGGGGATATGCAGTGTGCTATTGATGGGCAAAAACATGTACTACGCAGTGGTTGGATTAAGGAAGACCTTAAGAAGGCGTTCCCGGATCATACGCAGGACGTTGAGAGATTATTTGAGGTCATGGAAGCCATTAATCAAGAGATGTTTTCGGGGACCGAAGCGCCTGAGCCGCCCTATGATATGAATGTTTTGGAGTTGATTGGATTTGGTCTTAAAGCTGCTAAGCAGAAACCCATGTTTATGAAATATGGGAATAAGGATATTGGTAAAGTACTGGATCAGTTTACGGATTGCCAGGCGCTCAAATCAGTGATTTATTCGTATTGCCCCTATCCTATGGTGTTTATGGCGTTTGCCTACCAATGGGGTGTGTTTGGGAATAATGAATACCCTACATTTGGGATGCAGTCTATTCCGGATGCCGCTGTTTTGAGCTTTGAAGGTAGAGGTGGTGTGCTAAAACTAGGGACTGAAGTGACCGAGATTTTGGTAAAGGATGGGCAGGCTTATGGTGTGAGAACAAAGGATGATGCTATTTATTACGGAGCAGTCATCAGTAATGCATCGCCCCACTATACATACGACTGGATCAAGACAACAGAGAAATGCGTCCGTAAGATGAAAAAGGCCATAGCGCGCAAAAAAATATTCCCGTCAGTATGTGCCTTGTTTATGGCGGTGGATGAGGCGATGTATGATTTTGGCAGTGTAGAATGTGTGAGTATCAGTCAAAGTGAAGAATATGGGAAGTCACCTGAGGCATACACAGAACATACCGCCCCAATTGTTATGAATATTTCCCCCAAAAGAGAGGGGGATGAGTATAGACCAGTGGTAGCACTGATACCACTTCCTTATGCGTATGAGAACAATTGGCGAGTAGAAGAGCAACAGGGAAGAGGTGAGGCCTATAGGGTACTTAAAAAGCGGGTAGAGGGTACTGTACTTAAACGGATTAAAAGCTGTTTGGGAGAGGGCTTTATGGATGCAGTCGTCTCCTGTGAGTTGTCTACTCCAGTAACCTATGAGCGGTATACCTATAGTCAAGAAGGCTCCTTTATGGGGTGGGCCGTAGAGCAAAAACAATACGGCAAGTATATGAAACAGAGAACACCTATCAGGGATCTTTATTTAGTGGGGCAATGGGTGTTTCCAGGGTTTGGTGTAGCAGGTGTTATGGCCAGTGGTTATTACTTGGCTAAGGAAATCCTAAAAGAAGAAGGGATTGACCTCAGAAAAGAATTTATAGCTTACTTTGAATAGGCGATTAGTGGGCAAGGGAAACCTAGTTACTTTAAGGCGTAAAGGACTAGGTTTTTTAAGGAGCGTTGTTTAGTCTAGCATATCTGTGGTAGTATGAAGCATAGTATTGAGAGAACAAGCGTGACAGGCGGATAACTCATGAAAAGGAGAATTTATGTTATTTAACGATTTTGATTTAAACCCACTGATTATTCAAGCAATAGAAGAACAAAAATATAAAAACCCAACACCAATCCAGCAAAAGGCGATTCCAGCTCTATTAGAGGGAAAAGATATACTAGGGTGTGCCAAGACAGGAACCGGCAAAACGGCTGCCTTTGCAATTCCTATATTACACCGGCTTGCAAAGGAGGGGCATGGGTGTGAGTCGCCGCGTCAGATTAGGGCATTAGTTTTGGCGCCTACCCGTGAACTAGCTATTCAGATTGGTGAAAATTTTGAGAGATACGGTGAGTATTTGGACATCGGAACAGGGACAATCTTTGGAGGGGTGACACCTAAACGTCATATTAAAGTCTTAAAGAGAGAACCGGATATTTTGGTGGCAACACCGGGGAGACTACTTGATTTGATTGAACAGGGACATGTGAGCTTAAAGGCTGTGGAGATGTTCGTATTAGATGAGGCAGATCAGATGTTAGATGCGGCTATGGTTAAGCAGGTCAAAGCGATTATAAGTCATTTGCCAAAAGTAAGACAAAGCTTATTATTTTCGGCGACCATGCCAAAAGAGGTTCAGAAGCTTGCTCAGTCATTACTCAATAAACCTATCAAAATAGAAGTCAAAAATGAAGGGTCTGAGGAAGAGGGGATTCAGCAATATGTGTATCGTGTTGAGGAGCCAGACAAAACAGCATTATTATTAAAACTGTTAAAAGCCAAAAGTTTTGGATCAGTTTTAGTTTTTACAAAAACAAAAAAGAAAGCAGATAAGGTGAGTAAAGCAATTAATGTATCCAATATAAGGACAAAAGCAATTCACGCAGATAAAAGTCAGTCTGAACGTCAAAAGGCTTTGGCGTTGTTTAAAGACAAGGAAATAAGCGTTTTGGTGGCTACAGACGTAGCTGCAAGAGGTATTGATATTGATCAGTTGTCACTTGTAGTGAATATGGATATTCCTAATGTTCCAGAGACTTATATTCATAGGATAGGACGGACGGGGAGAGCGGGACATGTGGGGTGTGCAATTTCGTTTTGTAGTGAGGAAGAAGAGCCGTTTTTGAAAAATATAGAAGCACTTCAAGGTAAGCAAATAGCAAGAGGAGAATAGAGGAGAATAGGGGAGAGACTGTGAAAGAGAGTAATCAGGGGATTAGGATTGATGGGAAAGCTTGTTACAATGAGGCAAAAATACGTGGCAATCAGTATTTTGACAGGCTATATGATGAGGTGATTGGTAAGCGGTATGTTCCGTTGTTGATGGAGGATATCAAGAGGTGGCACAGTAATCATAAGCGGCAGCAACGGTTGACGGCGTTGTTTAGGTGGACCCAAAAGAAGCCCGACCCCAGTGATTACCACAAGTATCTGGAGTGGCTAAGACACACGCAAAAGATAAAGCCTTATCTTAAACGAAGTATTTCTTATATAGTGATGAGAGACCTTGGCAAAAGGCTAGATAGCCCTCAGACACAAACCAGAATAAGTGAGATTGTAGATAGTTTAAGTCAGCACTTAAGTCAAAAACCGCCCAAAGATCAAGTAAATGAGAAGCATGCCATGAGTCTGGATAAGCTTTATAGAAGGGCTGAAAAAGAAGGCTTAGAAGACACATTCATATGGTTATTAGATAAGCTCTATGAAGTGGCTCAGCATATGCCTAAGGGGATGGATGGGGATCAAGCTCAGCGCAAATTAATTAAGATTATTGTTGGGGTACTGCTTCATGAAAGTGAACAGATGGAGAAGGGATTGGACCCAGAGACCAAAACCCAAAAGTTAGATGTGGCTATAAGACTAGGCTATGCCTATGGTTTGACGTACCCTTTTATAGATGATTTATTAGATGCTAAGGTATTAGATGAAGAGGAATCCTGCCGGTATGTGGATTTTATTCAGACAGCATTAGCGACAGGCGATGTACCGGAGCTAGAAGACTGGGAAGGCGACAATCGCCAGTTGATGGCGTATATTTATGGCGAACTCAAAGAGGCCTTTGGGTTTATCAAGGCACATCAACCAGAGGAACAGGTCCAGACATTTTTAGAAGATGCAACTATCTTTTTTGAGGCACAAGAAGTGGATCGTGCTAAGCGTTTGGACTATGGGGGTTATACCAACCAAGAGATTTACAGTCCTATTATACTCAAATCAGCATACTCTCGTCTGATGGCGCGTTCTGTATTGGGCGGGGCAAAAGATGAAGGATTTGAAGAGAGTATATTTTATTACGGTATTTACAATCAGTTAGCCGATGATTTTGCAGATATGTTTGACGATCAGGAGGATGATTCCCTAACACCATATACTTACTATATGAGGTACCGTCACCAACGTCCTGATTTAATCAATCCTTTTGAATTGTACTGGGTGGTGCTTACCCATTTGATCCATGATGTCTATGACTCCGATGCTCAGACCTGTGATGTGATGATGAGCCGTGCAATCAATGGGTTAAGGCGGTTCAAACAGCGAATAGGTGAGGTGCGGTATACAGAGGTTATGGCGATATTAGGTGGGATAGACCCGGAGTTTGAGAATTTGATTCAGAAGATGGTTGATCAGGCAGAGGATGTGGATTTCTTCGATAAATTATTTAGAGATCATTTTTTGACCCTATTAAAACAGCAGAGGCAAGAACAACAAGATTTTTTGGATACAGTACATAACGTAGGGACTGAGATGAACAAGAATCTCAAAATAACTCAGACAGAACTTGTGCAAGGCATCAAAGACTGTATTGTGGAGGGTGCGAATTATAGTATACAAAGTGGAGGGAAGCGACTGAGGCCTATTATGACATGGGTGATGGGTGTGAGAGAGTATGGATTAGATGCAAGGGCTATTTGGCCACTGCTCAACTCTTTGGAGTATATGCATACAGCATCCCTCATTTTTGATGATTTGCCCTCCCAAGATGATGCCCTAAACCGTAGGGGGAGACCTACTTTGCATCAGGTTTATAATCCAGCAATAGCTGAACTGACAGGGCTATTTTTGACGCAGAGAGCCATAGAGGAGCAAACCTATATGACACAATTCGATGCGGAAATAGTGCTTAATGTGATTCGGTATGGGACACAAGCCGTAGCGCATATGTGTAGAGGGCAAGCGGTTGATCTGAATGGGAGAGGCAAGGCTCTGAACCAGGAGCAGCTAAATGCCATGTGTTTTTATAAGACGGGAATAGCATTTGAAGTGGCACTTGTGATGCCGGCCATGCTTGCTAAGGCCAAAGATCAAGAGATACAAGTGCTTAAACAATATGCTTACCATGCAGGGATTGCCTTTCAAATCAAAGATGATTTATTAGATGCTATGGGAGATGATGAGCGATTAGGTAAATTAACAGGCAAAGATGTGGCCAATAAGACGGCAACATTTGTCACTATCTTAGGGATAGAGGGCGCCAAAAAAGCAATGTGGCAACATTATTGTCTGGGGATGGAAGCCCTAGAGCAGCATGTTTGGAAAACAGGCTTTATGAGGCAATTACTGGATTATATTGTGACACGGGATCATTAGAGGGTGTGGGTTTCACATTTACTTAAAACATGTAAGATGATAAAATAAGAACGATTAGAATAAATGAAGTTTAAAAGGCGAATAATCTACAAAAACCGTACAATACAGGAGGATGAGATGTTAGGACAGTTAGTATTTTCAGAGGATGACTATGATTTAGAGGGACTTTTAAGAATATCTGAGGAGGTTCTGGCAGATTTTATTTTTATGATTCAAGAAGATGATGCAGAAATTTATTATTTAGACCGTCATGAAAACCAAAAATATGACAGCTCTTTTAATAAATTTATTATGCGTGCCAAAGACTATTTAGAGAATGATGAGATGAGGGGTTTATTTGTGCTTTTTGCAAGTGGGACAGAATCTGGCGTCAAAATCTTAGATGGCAACCATAAGAAACCGATTGCGATAGATACAGGTGACATTGAACTCGAAGAGGGTGTGTTTTATGGCATGATGATCCAATATGAAGAAGGTGATTATGTATTCCATGAAACCCTCTTTACAAGAGAGAGTTATCAAGGGGATGCCCATGCTGAGCGTCTACAAGATATGGGAGAGCTCTCGGATTTGTTAGAGCAATTTATATTAGAATTTAAATAAGATTAAAGGGTGAGGATTAAGGGGCATACACAAAGATGAAGAGTCGAAATGCTGAAATTATGCAGGAAGAGCGCGGCTACTTAGTGAAGGTTAAGACATTTATTGACCAAGAAGTAAGGGGTATTGAAGTCAGGTGCCAGGAGATGATAGAAGAGAGCACCTTGTCTTATGCAGGATCAACAGAGGAACGCAAAAATGCACAATATCTAAGGCGGCTTGCTCATCAAGAGAGGGCACAAATAAAAGAGATAGGTATAGTGAAGCATAGTCCGTATTTTGCAAGAATGGATTTTGATATGATGGTAGATGGGCAGGTAGAATATCAAAAAGTTTATATAGGTAAAACAACTATAGGCAGTAGCAGTAATATGCTGGTTTATGATTGGCGGACCCCTATAGGAGAACGTTATTACATTAAAAATGAAGCCCAGTTTAATTATAATGAGTTTGAATATGAGTTACTCCTAAGGCGTGCCATTCACATCCAAGAAGGCGAAGTCATAGATTATGAGGATGAATATAATAGGGATCAAATGAGTGATATAGAAGGTGTGCTAGACCCTTTTTTAATCAAGATTTTACGTGAAAAAAGAGGAGAAGGGAAGCTTACGGATATTATTCGAACCATTCAAGGGAACCAAAATGAGATTATTAGAGCACCACTAAAAGAAAGTACAGTGGTACAGGGGTGTGCGGGATCTGGAAAAACCATGATTTTGCTCCACCGGTTATCCTATTTACTTTATCATCATAAAGAGCTTAAGACGCATCATATGAAAATGATTACCCCCAATGATTTATTTAGTCAGCATATTGATGAATTAACCAGGGTGTTAGAGATTGAGGCCATTGAACGTTTTAGTATAGAACATTACTTTATAGACAAACTACAACAATACAAAATCCCTATTAAGTACCAGCAAGTTAAAGTAGAACAAATCCAAGAAAGTGAATTGAAGTATTTTTACAGTGATGAGTTTGAAGAGCAGCTAGAACAGTGCTATGCTCATTGGGAACAGCAGGTTTTAGTCTGTATAAAACAATCGGATTTAGTTGTCTATAGTAAGGAGCTGCTAGGTAAAACCCTTCCTAAGCAATTAACGTATCAAGCAATCATGCAGTATCGTGATGTGATTCAAAAACTCCTTAGACTGCAAGAATCATGGGAACAAGAGCTCCAAAAATTGGATCAGCTCCAAACAAATCTTCAAGAGGAACTCACAGAAGTAGCAGAGCGCATAAGTAAGGTGGGTCAAGAGATAAGGGATATCGAAGCAAACTATTGCCAGCGTGTTGATTCCTTAGAGGATAAGCTAGCTATTTATACAAGTCAGCTTACACAATTAGAAGATGGGATTCAGCGTGTAGGGGATAGTCTTAATAAGTTGGAAGACGCACATAGGGACGTTCAAAAGCAATTAGAACAATATGAACGAGATACTTTAGATGATTTTATACAGTATAAAATCAAGCAAGTCCTAAATAAATTAGAGCAGTTAGAACAGAAGATTAAGATGAAAGGGTATTTGGGAGAACAGCCAACGCCTAACGAAGTAAGAGAAGTAGAGACCATCAAGAAATTATTGGTGGAGGTTAATAACCCCAAAACTATAACCTATAAAAGTTTATGCAAAAACTATGAGCAGTACATGGCTACAAAAAAACAATATCAAGTACAAAATGAGCAGTATCAAGCAAAAATCATGTATCTACACGGTGAAAAGACTAAGATTAAGAATGTAAGGGATCAAGTAGACCTACAAAAACAAGAAATTCAAAAGGAAATTGACCATGACAAAGACTACTTGATAAGGCTGCAGGAAATGTATCAGACGGACCAAATCACTTATTGCCACAAAGAAAACTTGTGTCAAACTTACAAAGAGGAGTGTGTTAGGTTAGAAGAACAATTGATTGATGCAGAGCATAGGGAGCAATTAAAGACCTTATTAGAGAAGCTTCCAAGAGATATGCAGTTTATTGTGAGTCAGCTCTATGAGCCTTTACGAGAGCAGTTGTTTAAAGAGAGAGGATTTGTAGGGCAACACCAATGGACAAGGGTTGATCTTTATGCATTGCTAAAGTTGGCGTATTTACATAGGGGACCATTGGTGGAAAAAGAGAAATACTTGTATATTGATGAAGGCCAAGACTTGGATATTAAAGAATATGCCATGATTCAGCGCATTAACAACCAAGAAACTGTATGGAATATATATGGAGATTACAAGCAGCTTATTCATCAAGCTAGAGGGACGAAAGAGTGGCGTTTATTAGACGGGTTATTTGGTCATCGCTATTTTGAATTGACTCAAAATTATCGTAATACTGTTCAAATTACGGCGTATTGTAACAGGGTATTTGAGATGGAGATTACGCCTATAGGGATAGATGGACAAGAGGTCATTCAAGCAGCGTGTCTAGAAGAGGCAATGGAAACAATATCGTTGGCCTATAAGCGCCGCGCGCTGATTGTCAAACAACTACAAGATGAACAGGTAGTAAATATGATGAGTCAACTAGCACAAGATACATACCATGAGGTCAAAGAACCACAAATAACATTAGTTCCAGATAAGCTTAATATACTAACTGTAGAAATGGCTAAAGGCTTAGAGTTTGAAGCTGTTATTGTATACCATGAGGGAATGAGTAGGAATGAGCAGTATATTGCTTATACAAGAGCACTAGATCAGCTCATCGTTTTAGGAGATGGTCAAAGTGATGAGAAATAGAATAATAAATGCAAGAAAATAGTGTATAACTTTCAAAATTAACTATAGTATATTGACAAAATAACCGTCTCTGTATAAGATGAACTTAGATACAACAAAGGGGGAACAACATGACAAAAGGACAGTTAGAAGCCAAGATTAGTGAAGCAATAAGTAAATTTGAGATAGAGTATATGGGGAGAGGCCCAAAGACGGTGCGAACCTATATTCTAGGGGATTTAATTATTGTCAGATTGTCAGGTTTTTTGAGTCCGTCAGAGCAAAAATTGACAAATAACCCCCAAGGTATTGAATTGTTTAAAAAAGTACGCACATCGCTCTTTGAAGGTGGGAGAGGATATTTGGATACATTAGTCACATCGTTGATTGATGTAGCCGTCGTCAGCACCCATTCGGATGTGAGTACCAAAACAGGTGAGAAAATCATAGTGATTACAGTGGATCGTCAGTTAGAGGAGTTATTTAACCAAAAATAAATGCGGAAGACCGTGCAAAGTAGCTCTTGCTAAGTTGTAAGTAAGCCGATATCTAATGTTTTTTAGGTATCGGCTTTTTGTGTATTTAAATTTAAAAATGAGGGGATATGATGAAAATGAAAAATGAAATTAAAAAAATGCAGTTACCACTTTATATAGCAGATATATTAGACAATAGTCCACAAGTGATTTACCCAGAATCGAGACAGGAGATGATTGCGTTAGCGTTAGGTGGGGGAGCGCAAGATAGTTTTGAAGTGGCTTATGATGTGGAGGGAGTAGGAAGTGTTGTTGAGGCGACAGTAACCCGTTGTAAGAATGGTGTAGTAGTGAATTATCCAGATGATTATATGCGCAGGCGTGATCCAGACTGTCTACTAGTAGCAGATGATTATGACACCGACAAACCGAAATACGATGATATATATCATGAAGATTTTAATCCATTAAGAAATCAGACTTTTGAGTGGCTTAAAGAGAGGGAACTGGTTATTGTACCTTTTAAGGCTGGAGGCGACACATATGGCTATGATGCCTTATTAATTGCTCCCCTTAATGCTGGATTTTTTGCAGCGGGGCTAGCAGATTTACAAGGGTTTATCAGTCCAGAGCAGTTACCAGAGCAGTTTGCACCAAAAGCAGTGATTTTCCTTGCACCACCTTTTAGACATACACATTTTGAGGGCAAACAAATCGTGGTACACAACCGCTTGTCAGCGGTTCATGAGTTGTTCTCTTATAACCTCTATCCAGGGCCAAGTGCCAAAAAAGGTATTTACGGTGTATTGCTCAATATTGGAGAAAATGAAGGTTGGGTGACTGTGCATGCTTCCACAGTTAAAGTCATTACACCTTATGAAAATGAGATTGTCATCATGCATGAAGGCGCATCAGGCGGTGGTAAGAGTGAAATGATTGAAAAAATCCACAAGGAAGCAGATGGCAAGTGTGTCTTAGGTAGAAATACTGTCACAGGAGAAAAAAACTATATCAAACTTCAAGAGACTTGTGAGCTCAGACCAGTGACAGATGATATGGCAATTTGTCACCCCAATATGCAAAACGACAGTAAGAAGTTGGTTGTCAAAGATGCAGAACAAGGTTGGTTCTTAAGACTTGATCATATTAAGTCATACGGCACAACACCTGCTTATGAAAAGATTTTTACACATCCAGAGGAGCCACTTGTTTTTCTGAATATCCAAGGAGTGCCTAAGGCCACTTGCTTAGTATGGGAACATACTTTGGATTCTGATGGTAAGCCTTGCCCTAACCCAAGGGTCATCTTACCAAGAAGGTTAGTACCAGAGGTAATTAATGAGCCAGTAGAGGTAGATGTGAGAAGTTTTGGGGTGAGAACACCAGCATGTACGAAGGAGAACCCATCTTATGGTATACTCGGGATGTTTCATGTGTTACCACCAGCCCTTGCATGGTTATGGCGCTTGGTAGCACCAAGGGGGCACAATAACCCAAGTATTACAGCATCTGTAGGGATGTCAAGTGAGGGAGTAGGTTCTTATTGGCCATTTGCTACAGGGAAGATGGTGGAGCAGGCGAATTTACTTTTGGAGCAAATTGTAAGATCTGCAAATACACGTTATGTGCTTATTCCTAATCAGCATGTAGGGGCTTATGAAGTAGGATTTATGCCTCAATGGGTTGCACGTGAATACATTGCAAGGCGTGGGAGTGCCAAATTTAAGCCAGATCAATTGGTAGAATCAAGATGCAGCTTACTTGGCTATGCACTGGATTCCCTTAAGGTTGATGGGCAGCATGTGAGAAAGGCATTTTTGCAAACACATATGCAGGCTGAGATTGGTGTAGAAGGCTATGATCAAGGCGCTAAGATGTTAGAAGCATTTTTTGCAGAGGAAGTAAAGAAGTTTGATACGCCTGAGCTTCATCCATTAGGAAGAGAAATTATTGCACTCTTCTTAGATCATGGCACCGTTAAGGATTATGAAGCATTAATTCCTATGAGATATTAACCGCAAGTAGCAAACAGTAGGGTCACAGAGGGTATCCTGCTGTTTGCTTTTTTGTCTTAACCTTAGCCCAGCAGTAGTCGCAGTATACATAGGTGTCTTATTAATGTTGTGTGGGGTGATCCTGCCGGAGGTTATTTTGAGCCCCATTAAAACAGTGGGCAGTATGACCTCTCCTTTGTCTATGTTGATTGTAGGAGCAATTTTGGCAAGAGTTAAAATAGGAAAATACCTCAAGGACTGGACAATTTACTATACGGCATTTACCAAGCTTGTGATTCTGCCAGTTGTGATTTATGGCATAACTTTTAGGATAGGTGATGTCTCAAGAGTTGCGCATACAATGGTTTTGTTAACAGCTATGCCTGTGGCCGCTATGACATCTATTTTTGCAGAAAACTATAATAAGGAAAAAGAGTATGCAGCAGTAGTTGTTTTTATCACAACACTGTTTTCTGTGCTTACATTTCCGTTAGTATTACAAGTGATAGGATAATGATAGATAGGGGGGGCTGATGGTGAGAAGTGTAATAAGTTTAGTGATAAAGAGTGGTCAATAGCGTGTGACCTTTGGTATAATAAAATTAAATTCAATAAGGGAGGCTTATGATGACTTACACGATTGTGCAAACAAAAGAGAAAGTAGACTATGACAGTATCAAACCATTAGAAGTGACACATTACCCATGGGGAACAGATTATATGCCAAAAGTGCTAGCGTGGTTATACCATGTTAAGGGCGAAGGGTTTTATCTTAAGATGAGATGTGAGGAACAGAACCCACGTGCTGTTTATACTAGTGCTAATGATCCTGTGTATCAAGATAGTTGTATGGAGTTTTTTGCGAGCTACTACCCAGAAGATGAGCATGCGGGTTATATTAACTTTGAAATGAATAGTAATGGGGCTGTGCTTTGTGAATATGGTCACCCTGGAGATCGTTTTTATTTAAAAGATAAGGGGTTTGATGTGCCAGTACCTGCTGTGACAAAAGGTGAGGATTATTGGGAAATCGATATGATGATACCAGATGCCTTTATTCAAGCTGTTTATGGTAAAGAGACCATAAGTCCAGTTATTAAAGGTAATTTCTACAAATGTGGAGATCAAACACATACACCACATTATGGAAGTTGGAACCCTATTGAAAATGCTGTACCAGCTTTCCACAAACCAGAATTTTTTGGGACACTTGAAATTGTAGAGTGTTAATCGTTGCGCGATTCACAAAAGTTGACAGCTTAGGTGTTTGCAAGTACAATACACTAAGAAGACTAGCACGACTATAAGGAGATTATTATGGACCAAAATTGGGAACTTGAAGTATTTAATGAAGACTATCAAGGACAAGTAAGAAGGCTTGAAGAGCTTATTGGGCAATTAGAAGTATGGTGTGATACGTATACCATTAATCATAAAAAAGAAGAAGCACGCTTAGATGATTACGTAGTGCTCTCAAAAAACTTCTACGAACAAGTTGAAGAAATCAAGGAGTCTATTGCGTTATTTAAGATGCAAGAGAATGATATGCAGTGGGTAGCGGATCAAGAAAGCATGTTAGAATCTAAACTCGCTACTTTTAAGCCAACAGAAAGTCAAATCAATGAATGGGTACGTGACATCAAGACGCTTGATACGATGCTCAGAAATTCAACCATTTTAAATAAACACAGAGAACACATTGAATATTTATTAGGATTATAACCAAAAATACTTCCCAGATGATGGGAAGTATTTTTGGTTTTGTAAAAGGGATTTTTTGTTATTTTATAGTAATTTAGAGGACAGAAACAGCAGTTTATGATATGCTAGAAAGAGCGATAATGATTAAAAGCATGAAGGAGAAAGCAAAAGATGATGATATTAGGCAAAATTCAAAAATTACAAGTAATGAGGCACTCAGATTTTGGGGTCTATCTGAATACACCTGAGAATGAGGAGCAAGAGGCTATTTTACTACCTAGAAAACAGGTGCCAGAAGGCGCAGAAGTAGGAGATGAAATAGAGGTATTTGTCTACAGGGATTCGGAAGATCGTCTCATTGCAACTACGGAGCAACCTAAAATAACAATTGACTCAATCGGACGTCTTAAAGTAGTAGATAATACACGTATTGGAGCCTTCTTGGATTGGGGATTACAAAAAGATTTGTTCCTTCCATTCAAACAACAAGTAGGTAGCGTACTTGTCGGGAAAGAGTATCTTGTAGGATTATACGTTGACAAAAGTGACAGATTATGTGCCACAATGAAAGTTTATGATGTCCTTAGTTGTCATGCCCCATACAAAGAAAATCAGCAAGTTAAAGGCACAGTTTACCGTATCCAAGAAGACATGGGGGTATTTGTTGCCGTTGATAACCATTACCATGGGCTTATTCCTACCAAAGAAGTATTTGGGACATTGAATATAGGGGATACAATAGAAGCAAGAGTCAAAAAAGTAAGACCAGATGGTAAGTTAGAGCTGAGCTTACGTAGACAGACTTTCCAGCAGATTGAAGTGGATGCCAAGAAGATCATGGATGCATTAGAAGCTAAAGGTGGGGCATTGCCATTACATGATAAGAGTGAGCCACAACAAGTTAAGGCAATCCTTGATATGAGTAAGGCATCATTTAAACGTGCGGTAGGTAGATTGCTCAAAGAAGGTGCTATTAAAATAACAGATAGCGGCATCCAAAAAGCGTGGTAAAAGATGGACTTGAATACTTGTTTCAGATAGTTTAATATATCAGTATAAGTTTTTATATAAGTAGACTTTTAGGTAACGTAGGGGGGAAAACAGTGGGTGCTTCAATCATTAATTTACAAGTTTGGACACAGGGGAATACTGAAGAAACATTACGTAAGAGCATTACAGATATTTTAAAAAACAAAATCATAGGACAAGGGTTTCAATTGGCTGAGGCCCACGAAAAAAGTAGTTGGTCAGTGGCAATAGCCTATGCACCAAAGACGTCTTGGGTAGGGGTCTATGAAAATGGTCTAGCATCTCAGTTAGATCCGAGTTTTCTTGAAGAGATGGCGGTGATTTTTTCAAGAGAGCTAGCAACCAATGCATTGGTCAACATGGTCTGTGATAGTGATGTTTTAGTCATGCAGCTTTTTCAAAATGGCAAAAAACTAGAAACATACCATAGCTGTCCAGACTATTTTGAAGAGCAAATTAGCGAAGATCAGTTATCCCATATGCAGAGGCTCAGTGCTTGTTGGGAACATATGTTAGCTAAGGGCTATGTGATTGATGACTTAACCCGTGTGTGGGAAGAGCAGGCTGTCTTTGCAGAAGTGACACTAGCCGCTGTGGCAGAGTGTATAGGGATAAATAGTGAGCAGAGTGTTATGGGATTTGAAGACCTTCAAGACTCAGAAGAATGCCAAGTCACTTACTTGAGATTCAAAAAATAAATCAACGTTAAGAGAGGTGCTTATCATAGATAGGCACCTCTCTTGAATAAATGTGTTTATGCAGTATATTGAATGGGCATTTTTAAAAACTGAGTATTTGTCTTTTGTAGTCCGTGATTAAGATAAAACACAATCAGTTTATTTCTCATCTCCAATAGTTTTTCAGAATTTTTGTCTTGAACGCAGATTACTTTTCCATTGCTTTTTTCAAGAGGATACGGAAATAGGTATAAATCATGAACCTCTGGGTGGTGCACGTGAAGCCAAGCAGGAAGTTGTTTCAGCACATCACCTCCAATTCCCATGCCTCTATATTCTTTTTCTAAGAAAAAGTCTGTAATATAGAAGATTGTATTGGTGTTTAAGGTGTCACTTAAACTATTGTAGAAGAGCAAAATCTCTTCTTCTACTTCCTTATCTCTGCACTTGAGCTTCTCGTGGATTAAACCACCGCTTTTCAAACTGCCTACATTGATGATGATAGCACTGAGATAACCAACAGATTGATTGTTTACGTAAATGTCTAGGAACAACTCGAGTTTATCCTCAGACACAGCTTCGATTTTTTCAATCAAACCAATCAACTTATCGGCGTCATCACTATCAGAATCATCAGATTCCATAAATATCCCTCCAAAGTGTTTAAATGCTAAAATCAATGTGCTTGATTTTATAATACTAGTTTATGATAAAAAAGCCATAAAGAATCGTGATATGGGCAAAAATTTTAAAAATAAAACAGTTTACAACCTAAAACTTTCCAATGTATAATCAAGCCATATAGACTTACGAAGGAGAGAAAAGACATGAAGAAGATACTTTCATTGTTACTAAGTGTATGCCTGATCATGGGGATGATACAGAGTCCTGTTTTGGCTCAGTCACCGGGGACCAATATGCGTGCAGTATGGATTTCTACAGTCTATAATTTAGACTATCCAAGTGCCAGTAATAAAGGGAATGCTTGGGCCCAAAAACAAGAGTTTATTCAGATACTAGATAAGTTACAAGAAATAGGAATCAACACAGTGGTCATGCAAGTGAGACCCAAGTCAGATGCACTGTATGCATCGGCGATTAATCCATGGTCAGATGTACTCACAGGGGTACAAGGCAAGTACCCAGGATATGATCCTATGGCATTTATGATTGAGGAGACACACAAAAGAGGGATGGCATTTCATGCATGGCTTAACCCTTATCGTGTGACAACGTCGGGGGTAGATATCAATCAGCTCAGTAGCACACACCCAGCTAGGCTGAATCCTGATATGGTTTTAGTACATAATAATGCCCTTTATTACAATCCAGAAAGGGCTGATGTCAAACAACATATTGTAGATACAGTACAAGAGATTGTGAGAAATTATGATGTAGATGGTATTCATTTTGATGATTACTTCTATCCATCGGGATACCCACTTCCAACAGGTGAAACCAAGGACGGCTGGGCGGCTAATAGTAGAAGAGCCCATGTTAATGATATGGTGAAACAGGTAAGTGAGGGGATTAAGCAAATGGATTCAAGTGTCTTATTTGGTATTAGCCCAGGAGGTATTTGGAAAAATACCTTGTCTGATTTTACGGGCTCAAACACTAATGGAAGCGAGTCTTACTATTCTGTTTATGCAGATACCCGTACATGGATTCAAAATGAGTGGATTGATTATGTCGTACCACAGATTTATTGGGAGACCGGACATAAACTAGCAGATTATGAAACATTAGTGGACTGGTGGCACAATGAAGTGTTAGGAACCAATGTTTCGCTTTATATAGGACAGGGAATCTATAAGGATGCTGTAGCCAAGGAGATTGATAAGCAGCTACTGATCAATCAGCAATACCCTGAGGTGAAGGGGAGCTTTTATTTCAGTTTAAAAGATTTGCTGAATAATAGAATGGGGTGTAAAGATCAGATTGCTACAGTCAATCAGGCCTTTCCAGTACCACCTGTTTTAGAAGAAACACAGCCAACTAAACCAACATTGACACCGGAGCAGGTGGTTGGAAAGCTTGGACGTGTTACGGCAGATACACTCAATGTTAGGGAAGGTGCTAGAACAGATCGTCCAGTCATTACGAAGCTTGTCAAAAAAGATGAAGTGACTATTCTGAGTATGATGCCAGGATGGTATAAAGTAAGGCTAAAAGATGGACGCACGGGTTGGGCAAGTAGTGATTATATTCATGTAGACTTAACAACAGAAGGTGAGTCAGGACAGGCCAAACCGCAGGATAAGACAACAGGGATAGTCCTAGTAGACGCCCTCAATATGAGAAAAGGGCCAGATACAAAACAAGAGATCCTCACAAAGCTTCCAAAAGACACTATAGTGACTATTATGAAGACACAAGATAAGTGGTATCAAATCAAATTAGCTGATGGCAAAGTAGGTTGGGTAGCTAAGGAATATATCAAAAAATAAACTAAGCCTATGAAGCATATAGTGTTTCATAGGCTTTTATTGCGTCTTGAAGGGGAGAATGAGATGAGTATTACAAGTGCACTAGTATTATTTGTTGTGTTTATTATTGTTTATGTTATTATTGCGGAGATTTTTACTGTACTTTTTAGGCTGACGGGACTGACAGAAGAAAAAGCAAGATTTCAGGTGATATCGATGTTGACTAATAGTGGGTATACCACTTCGGAAAGTGAACTGATTACATCGGCAAGTAGAAGGCGCAAGCTAGCTAGGCTGACGATGTTATTTGGCTATTCCTTTACAGTGACAATTGTCTCTATTATCGTCAATATCTTTATTGCTCTTACCAAATCAGAGGTAGCTGGTTTTCTGGGAATAGCAGGTGTTATTTTGACACTTTTTTTGGTGTTTTATATTTTGACGAGGTTTGTAGGTATCAAAAAGGCTTTTGATAGGAAAATAGAGCATTTAGGCAACAAAGTGATGTTTGGGGATCGGTCCAATCCTATTGTGATTTTAGATACATATGGGGATCATGTGATGGCCCAAATCAACTTGACCCACCTTCCTTATTTTTTACAGGAGGTACCACTGCATCAATCAAGGCTTAAAGAGGATTACCATGTGCAGGTCATGCTCCTTAAGCGTCAAGGGCAGGATGTCACAATGGTAGATGGCCATACGATTATGAAAACAGGAGATGATATTGTTGTATTTGGTGGTTATAAACATATACGAGATTTATTCGAGAAACCTACGACATAGTTGTCAGCAAGGCGTTGAGGAGGGAGTGAGGAACTTCCAGCTGACCATAGCCACTGCCTAGTTGGATTTTGGGGTGGTTCATGCCATGGAAATCGCTCCCACCTGTAGCTAGTAGTTGATGTTTTTGACATAAGACCAAAAAATCTTTGTTTTGACGAACAGTATAGCTAGGATAATAACATTCTAGCCCATCTAAGCCTAGCTTAATAAGCTCTTGAATCACATTAAGCATATGGGTACGACTTATTTTGTAGAGAGTAGGATGGGCAAGTATCGCCTTGCCACCTGCTTGGTGAATCAGTGTAATAGCTTCGGAGATAGGGAGCAACGATTCTTTGGGGATAAAAGCAGGTTTGCCTTCACCTAGATACCGTTCAAAGGCTTGTTGTTGATAAGCCACATAGCCTTTTTTGAGAAGTGCACTGGCGAAATGTGCACGGGTAATAATCGTTTCGGCGGAAGCTGTTCCGGTAATATCTTGAAGAGAGAGCTCTAAACCACAGTTTTGGAGTTGGCGGAGTATCTGTAAGGTGCGTACGCTGCGGCTTAGTTTAAGCTCGGCAAGGTAGCCAAGAAGCTGAGGATGAGAGGGGTCAAAATCATACCCAAGGAGATGGTACTCATGACCACCATAAGATACAGAAAGCTCAATACCTGTAATAACTTGTAGGGGAAGGTGTAGGGCGGCTTGTTGGCAAGCTTTGAGGCCTGATACTGTATCGTGATCTGTAAGCGCAATGGCTGTAAGACCTAGGTTGTGGGCCATAGATACGAGTTCTTTGGGGGAATAAGTGCCATCAGAGAAAGTGGAATGGATATGCAAATCAATCATAGTGGGGAAACTCCTTTAGGGATATAAGATAGGCACATTATAACATGTTTTGGCATTGAATGAATACTAGAGATGTATTACAATGGAAGTAATGTAACTCACTATAGCTAGAGCTATGGTGAGTTTTTTTGGAAAGGATTATCCTATGAATTTAATAAAGAATACATGTTATCACGGCTTTATGTTAATAGAAGAATATACAATAGAGGAAGTCAAAGGTATTGGAAGAGTCTTTGAACACCAAAAATCAGGTGCAAAACTTATACATATTGAGAATGAAGATTCCAATAAAGTGTTTACCATCACGTTTAAGACACTGCCTTCAGATAATACAGGGGTTGCGCATATTGTAGAACATGCAGTGTGTTGTGCGTCTAAGAAGTACCCACTCAAAGATACTTTTGTAGAGATGGATAAAGGGTCTTTGAGTACAGCGCTTAACGCCTGTACGTATAAGGATATGACCATGTATTATTGCGCCAGCCAAAATGCAAGAGATTTGCTTAACTTAATGGAAGTTTATATGGACTTGGTATTTAATCCTCTGATGTTTGAACGCACTATGATTTTTAAACAAGAAGGCTGGCACTATTGTTTGGAAGAGTTATCAGATGCCATTACCTATAATGGAATCGTCTACAATGAGATGAAGGGTGAGTATGCAGAGCCAACAGCTATTTTGGATCATGAGATGCATCAAGTTTTATTTCCAGATACGGTATACCGCTTTGACTCAGGGGGAATTCCAGATGCTATCACTACATTGGATGAAAAGGCTTTTGAAGCGTTTTATCGCAGATACTATACTGCTCAAAATGCAACCCTTTATCTCTATGGAGATGGGGATCTTATGGCCCAGTTAGCCTTATTAGATGAGGTCTATTTGGGGGGGATGACAAAAGCAGTCTACGAGCAGGAAGAAATTCCATTACAGCCACCGCTCAAAGAACCACAGCGTATCATCAAAGAATATGCCACTGCAAAAGGTGAGGAAGTAGATGATCAATTAATTTTGACACTGGGATTTGTAGTAGGAGAGGTAACAGATTCTAAAGAGCGTCTTGCTTTTCAAATTTTGGAGCATATGCTCCTTAAAAGTGCAGCATCACCAGTGGCCCAAAGACTTGTGAGTGAACTTAGTATAGGGAAAGTACTAGAGGAAGTGGGCTATGATCCAGGTAAGAGGCAGCCGACCTTTACCTTTACCTTGAGTGGTGCAAAAGCAGAGGGGGAGCAGGTGTTTGAGCAAGAAGTACTAGGTGTATTGGAGTCTATGGTCAATCAAGGCATCGATCAAGAACTTTTGGAAGCATCACTCCATACGGTGACATTTGCCCTTTGTGAAGGAGAGTCTCAGTCAGAGCCTAAAGGGGTTTTGTATAGTGAAGATATTCAGATGAGTATGCTTTATGGGGGAGAGCCTTTTGCACATATCGCTTATCAAAAAGACTTGGATGAATTGGCTAGGTCTGTGAATACTGGTTATTTTGAGCAATTAATTAAAACTTATTTTTTGGAAAACAATCATAGAGCATTGGTGATTCTAAGACCTAATGACCAATTGCTTAAGTCTAAAGAAGAGATGTTAAGAAAAGAGCTTAAGGCGTATAAGAAAACGCTGACCAAGTCCAAATTAAAGCAGCTTATCAAGATGAATAAGGCGCTTGATGATTTCCAAGAAGAGCCTACAAGCTTAGAGTATCTTACACTACTTCCAAGTCTCAAAAAGAGTGATCTTAAACGAGAAATTGAACCGATTACCCTTATCAAAGAGCAGATACAAGGGGTACCAGTCATTTGGCAAGAGCTGCAAACACAGGGGATTGGTTATGTGCACCTTCTGTTTGATGCCAGTGTTGTGGCAGAAGAGGATATTCCTTATATAGGGATATTAGCTAATGTTTTAACTTATGTGGGAACCACCCAGTACAGTTATCAAGGGCTTGAAAATGCTATTAACCGTCAGACTGGGGGGATTAACTGTAGTATTAATGCGTATGGGGACAGCCTCGATACAGATGTGTATCAATCGTTATTTAAGATTTCAGGTAAAGTGCTTAGTACAGATGTGCATAAGTTATTAGACCTGTTAGAGGAAATCATGACTAAGACCCAGTTTGATGACCGTGATAAGTTGCAAGAGATCATCAGTTATGTCCAGTATGAAATGGAGAGAAGTTTTACAGGAGCACCTGAATACCGCGCTGTGAGAAGACTTTATACTTATTTCTCAAAGGCAGCGGTCTATGAGGACCTGGTATCAGGACTTGTGTATTATGACCTTATTAGCAAGCTGACAAGGGAGTTTGATCAGCATGTGGAGCAGTTAATTGCTAAATTACAAGATATCTATCATAAGATAATGTCTCGTGGGCATCTTAAACTCTATGTGACATGTGAAGAGAGTGTGCGAGGGGATTATGAGCAGGCTATACAGAACTGGCTTGTCAAATTTCCTGATATAGAAGCATCTACTTATCAATATGAGCTTCAAACGTGTGATGGTAATGAAGGGTTTATTACAGCCAATGAAGTGCAGGCTATTGCCAAAGGTTATAATTTCAAAAAAGCAGGCTATAGGTATAGTGGTGCCTTACATGTGGTTTCCCAGATTCTTAATAGTACTTACTTGTGGGATAAAGTCCGGTTACAAGGAGGGGCATATGGCTGTGAGATAGCCCTTGGCAGAGACGGTAATATGGTGATATGCTCTTACTGTGATCCAAGCCTCTTAGAGACTTTAGAAGTCTTCGATGAGATAGGAGAGTACTTAAGAACATTGGTTATAAGTGAGGAAGAGTTACTCAAATACACCATAGGAACCATCGGTGCTATTGATTATCCTATGACGATGGAGCAAAAAAGTGAACGTGCCATTGCTTATGATTTGTGCGGACTGAATCTAGAAATGCTTCAAGAAGAACGAGATCAGATTTTGGATATTACCCCACAAGATATCGTTGGGTTTGCAGAATTATTTGAAGCCATGGGCAATCAAGATCACGTATGTGTCATTGGGTCGGCTCAAACTCTTGATTCTCAAAAACAGTTATTTAAGACTGTAAGAACAATCTAAGGAGCCGATTTGATTGATTGGGTAAGCTGTGTTAGAATAAGCATGTAGCATATAACAAACGATAATAAGAGGTCATATCATGGAAAATAAAAAAGCGTTAGACATTTTAAAGTTATTTTGTTTTGGTTGTGAAAGTATGGATTTAATTGCGAAACGTACAAAAGTTTCAAGAGATGAAGTTCGTGCAGTGTTAAGAGGGGCTAGAGAGTGTGGTCTTATTAGCTATAGCACCCAAGATTACAGAGAGACTTTTGCAAACGTTAAGAAGAAGAAGCTTCAAGAATATTTACGCGCTAAAGGCGTTATTAAATAATACATCCAAATCCACCTATCAAAAGGTGGATTTTTTGTTTGTAGCGACAAAGATTGATTAGAAAAGGTACTTATGTTAGAATTGTTTTGAAAATTCAACATTCTAGAAAGGGGGAGAGCGATGAATCAAAAAGTTTTTATCTCTTACTCGTCAAGGGATAGTGAGGTTGCACAGCATATATGTCATTTATTAGAGGCTAAAGAGATTCCATGTTGGATTGCACCACGTAATATTACAGCGGGAAAAGAGTGGGGTGAACAAATTATACAAGGGATAGAAGGAAGCCAAATCTTAGTCCTTGTATTTTCACAGTATTCCAATGAGTCACAGCAAGTACTGCGTGAGGTTGAGCGCGCCATTAGTAAAAAATTAGTGGTGATTGCCTTTAGGATTGAAGATGTCCTTCCTACTAAGTCAATGGAGTACTTTTTATATTCGAACCACTGGTTAGATGCATTTGATGGAAGTAGAGATGAAAAAATAGAGGAATTAGCAGGCACAATCCATAGGGTTTTAGAGAATATGCCAGAGGATAGGCCTGTTAGCATTGATTATGGGCATGCTAGAAATTATCTGCCTAAGAAGAAACCTAAATGGCTAAAGGGTATAGGGATGGGATTAATTGTTATAGGACTTGTGGCGATTGCGTTTAACTTAAATGCCATTCGAGTCAAGTTAAGCGAGCAAGAAGTGATACAGCCTGCTGTAGATGCCCCTAATCAAACAACTTCATCAAGTGTGGAACCTGTGATTCAAGTACCGGATAGTAGTGTCATGACAACATCTTCAGAGCAACAAGATTCTGAGGGAGTGGGAGAGGCAATAGAGAAAAGTGAGACAAATCAAGAGGTAATACACCAAGAGACCAAACCACAAACCTCACCTGAAAATAATGTTCATACTCAGACAAGTACACCTCAAGCAGTACCAGAGGGGGAGCATACGTCGGATAATAAAGAAGTGACTATGCCAACGGTGAGTGTCGGGCAAATCATGCGCTTTGGATTTTACAATCATGAGTCCATTGATTGGATGATTATAGATGTAGATGATAAGGGTAACCCGCTCTTGTTGGCAAAAGATATTATTAGCCTTAAATCTTTGGATGCGGCAGAGAGTGGGCAGTACAATCAAAGTAAAGATGGTACAAAGTTTGATTCTAAGAAAGAAAAAGCATTAATCTATACGGATTATACCAATACTCAGCTGAGAGAGATGAAGGGAAGTAATGATTGGAAAACCTCTAATCTGAGGGAATGGCTTAATAGTGGTAGCAAAACTATAAATTACACGACAGGGGCACCTACAGCAACAGCCGTAGGCGGTGGAACAAATGACTATAGTAAAGAGCCAGGTTTTTTGGCTTACTTTAGTGAGGCAGAAAAAAAGGCTATCCTACCTGTTCAGCATAAGTCCGTACTCTCCCAGGTAGATCAGGGGCGTAAAAGTGGTGGAAGTGAAGCCTATGCGTTCTCAAGGACAGAGGTTGGGCAGAGTTTATTTAACTATTCGAAAGCCTATTATGAGCAGACAGAGGATAAGGTGTTTTTACTATCTGTAGATGAACTGCTTACATATATTGTTGACCGCGGATGGAATCCGAGAGTGGGTCTTAGTGTAGGGGCTATTGAAAAAGATAAATCAGGTTGGTATAAGGATCTTAAAGGACAAACGGGTGGTTATCATATGTGGTGGCTTAGAACGCCAGATGCCAATACTTCTAGTGAGGTATGTGTGGTAGGGCATAAAGGGGATATTATTTATACAGAATTTGCTGCTCAGCCAGGTGTTGGTGTACGTCCAGCACTAAAACTTAATTTGCAAGGGAGCACTTATACGGGGAGTGGAACAGAAGAAAACCCTTTTGTATTAGATAAGTAACAGTTTTTGAGTAACTTAAATTACCACTAAAAACTTTTAATGTTAAGTAATAAAAAGGTGGCATAAATGGAAAAACTAATGTAATATAAATAGGACAATGTTTACATTGTCCTATTTATATTATTTAATGACTTAAGAGGAGTATACAGCAATGTTTCACTTAACTAGACAACAGCTGAAGACAGTTTATGATAAAGTAAGTCCCTTTGAGTTCAAAGAAGAACTCATTGCATTAGCCAAAATGACAGACCACAAAAGACCGATTTTAGATGCGGGAAGAGGAAATCCTAACTGGACTGCAGCATTACCGCGCCAAGCGTTTTTTCTATTAGGACAATTTGCTGTAGAGGAAACCCAGCGTACATGGTCTGAGTTTGACCTAGCAGGCATGCCTACCCAAGCGGGTATTGCGGATCGCTTGACCACATATCTTATGGCACAACCAGAGGCACCTGGCGTGACGCTCATTAAGGGATTAGTGGACTATGGGATTACCAAACATGGATTTGAGGCAGATGGTTGGGTGTATGAACTAATTGATGGGATTATAGGAGACAACTATCCGTTTCCAGACCGTTTTTTAGTACATATTGAGAAAATTGTTGGAGACTATTTAGAACAAGAATTATGTGGTGGTATTGTAGAAAATAGCACTTTTGATATATTTGGTGTTGAAGGTGGTGCAGCGGGTATGTGCTACTTATTTGATTCATTAGTCAAAAATAAGTTGCTTAATAAAGGGGATAAAATTGCCCTTATGACGCCTATTTTCACACCTTATTTAGAAATCCCTCATTTGCCAGAATATGAATTTGAAGTTGTTGAAATTCATGCGTCTGAAAGGGATGAGCAGGGTAATCCTACTTGGCAATACCCAAAAGAAGAAATAGAGAAATTAAAAGACCCAGAGATTAAAGTGGTCTTTATTGTAAACCCAAATAACCCCATTTCTATTGCAATGAGTGATACATGCAAACAAACTTTTGTTAACCTCATTAAGAACGATAGGCCAGACTTAATGGTTGTAACAGATGATGTTTATGGAACGTTTGTCGATAATTTTAGATCCCTTATTGTGGATTTACCTTACAATACACTATGTGTCTATTCCTTATCAAAATACTTTGGAGTGACAGGTTGGAGACTTGGGACGATTATGCTTCAACAAGATAATGTGTTTAATCAGCTTATAAGTCAACTATCCCCTGAGGATAAGGTGGCAATCAATAAGCGCTATCAACATCTGTGCCAAACGCCAGAGGAAGTTTCTTTTATCGATCGTATTGTAGCTGATAGCCGTGCAGTAGCGCTCAATCATACGGCAGGTTTATCAACTCCGCAACAAGTGCAAATGGCACTGTTTTGTGGTTTTGCACTTCTAGATCAAGGCAATCGCTACAAAGAACAAACTAAAGCTATTTGTAGAAAACGTAAGGCACGCTTGATGAAAGGACTTGGACTTGCAATGAGAGACAATACATTAGACGCATCATACTATACAGAAATTAATATTTTAGACTGGGCAAAAGAAGAATATGGCAAAGGTTTTGCGAGTTATTTAGAAAAAGAATACAGTACGCTAGACTTCTTATATGATTTAGCAAAAGAATATGGCGTTGTTTTATTACCAGGAGAGGGATTTGCTTCTTCAAAATGGGGATTAAGAGTTTCCCTTGCTAACCTTCAAGATGAAGCTTATGAAATGATTGGGCAAGGACTTCGTGGGGTATTGGAGTCTTGGGCCTATCAGTGGCGTCGTCAAGAGGCTTATCAAAACAAACGTAGCAGTTAATTGAATAGGTAGGATACAAAAAAGACATAGCACCTAGCTGTGTCTTTTTTGTATCGCTTTATTCTTAGGATAGTGGTTGTCTTGATGGGGTAATAAAAAGAGGATACAATAAGGTAAAAGGAGGAGGATTCTTATGAAAATTTTAATGTTAGGTGGTACGCGTTTTTGAGAAAAGTCAAGGAAGTCATTGCACTCATAGCAAATCATGTGGGGCAGTCGCCAAAACTTGTGCCAGATTGTGCGGAAGTTGGACCATATAGTACATATGGTTATGCGACACTCAATCCAGAGAAGGCGAGTAAGTTAGGTATTAGATTAAGGGATACAAAAGAGGTGTTTGAGGAGATTATTGCCCATGAAGCGTTATTATTACACAACACAAAGGTTTGATATTGGAGAGATTACCATCGTGATGTCTCATGAGGGTTTAGAACATCTCTTTTTGCAGCAAGTAGGCTGGGAGACGTTTCAACAGAGTTATCAGCCTACCGAAGATGCCTCTTGCTGTAAAGTTGTTTCTAGGCAGTTAAAGGAATACTTTAAGGGAGAGCGCCGCGTCTTTGATCTGCCCTTAGCGGCTAAAGGGACGGCTTTTCAGCAGCAAGTTTGGCAGGGGCTTCAGTCTATTCCCTATGGGGAGACTAGGACTTATGGGGAGATTGCCCAGTTGATCAATCGGCCACAGGCTGCCCGTGCAGTAGGTATGGCCAATAAGGCTAATCCGACGCCTATTATTATTCCTTGCCATAGAGTTGTGGCAAGTGGCGGGAAAATAGGCGGGTATATGGGGGCATACAGCCACCTCAAACAGCAGCTTCTCACATTAGAAAAGAAAGGACTGAGTCACACATGATTATGATTTTATCACCAGCAAAGACCTTTAAAAAGATAGAAGAAGGATTATCTTTTGAGTTGGAAAAGTTATATTTTAATGAGCAGACCAAGCAGTTACTAGGTACTTTGGGGGAGTATACAACATCAGAAATAGAGAATTTGATGAAAGTGTCTCCGGCAATAGCAGAGACTAACTTTGCAAGATACCAAGATTTCCCAGGTAATAGTGAGCCTGCTTATTATGCCTTAGATTACTTAGAAGGGGAAGCCTATAAAAATCTAGATGCTAATACCTTGTCTGAGGCAGCGCGTACTTACGCACAATCACATTTGTTTATTTTATCAGGACTATATGGTGTGTTAAGCCCTATGGATATTATGAAGCCCTATCGGCTTGAAATGGGAACAAAATTGACTGTAGAGGGTCACCAAAACCTTTATACATTTTGGAAACTTATGTTGACACGGTATGTAAAAGAGCAATTAGCAGCTACAGATGGGGAGCAAATTTTGATTAATTTGGCATCAGAGGAGTATAGCAAAGTATTGGACCTTAAGGAAATTGACAAAAATTATTCTGTGATTCAGATCGCGTTTAAAACTGAAAAAGATGGAAAGCAAAAGGTCATTAGTATGCATTCAAAAAAAGCGAGAGGGCTTATGACACGTTATATTTTGGAGAAGCAAATAGATACTCTAGAAGGCATCAAACAGTTTGTTGGGGATGGGTATGTATGGAGTGAACTTATGTCTACATCCAAGGAATTGGTGTTTGTAAAAAAATAAAAAATAATCAAAAAACAATTGACAGGGACAAATAGTCCCCTCTATAATACAAATTAATCAAATAAGTCGCCGTAAAACCGATGATAGAGAAGTTAAACCAATAACGCGTTTACAGAGAGCTGGTGATGCTGAGAATCCAGTGACAAACGAGTTGGCAAGTGGGCTCTTGAGGGTGTAGTGAAAGGACTTGGTCTAAGTAGCCTCAACGTACCGTCTGCGTTAAAGATGAGAAATGTGATGGCATTTCGCAAAGTGCGTGCAAATTAGAGGGATAGTCTATCTATTACCTCTCTATTGAACGAATCAAGGTGGTACCGTGGGTGTTAAAGCACACTCATCCTTGGATAATAATCCAGGGATGTGTGTGCTTTTTTTATGGGCTGATTTGAAATGATATAAGAAGGAGCGAGGGTTATGAACAGTGATTATTTAGAAAAACAAGTGTATGTAAAAGACATTCAGCCTATAGCCATTTTTGAGCAGGTTCAAAAGCTAGAAAAGGATTGTTTTATGATGGAGAAGCTGGGGATGCAAGGGAGTGAGCGGGAGATCATTATAGGCATTGGGTTACTGCATCAGATTCAGATAGATGGCGGAAAAGAGGCTTTTAGTCAGCTCAAAAAAATAGGTATACCCGGGCAGGGGGTTGCTATGGGATATGTAGGTTATGAGAGAGAGATTTGTCTCATGATTTGCAAAGACTATATGATTATCAGGCCTGAGAGTGGACGGATCACCCTTCAATGTGTGGGAGCAAATGATACCCGCCTGGCAGAGTTAGAGCAATTCATAGATGTGGGG
>JBOFEH010000144.1:0-23519 GCA_051647765.1 Cellulosilyticaceae bacterium
AATAAGGACTATTAAAATCTACTTCTGAGAAGTCTTCTACCTTACATACGGAAAAATCATAGTCCATTTTTTTTATTTCCATCATTTAACCCCCCTAAGATTAGTGATTCATTTGGTCTCCGTATAGCATAACAGGAGGTGATTTAGTATAGTGCTATTGTTTTGAAGTTTTAGGAATGATTCTTTGGGCTATATAGGTTTGTAAAGGCGTATATAAGCGTTGTATAAATAGGGATAAGGATGATATAAAGTAGCATATTACTAGATGTGAAATTATAGGTATTTGAAACTTCACCGTATTCTAGAAGATATCTAGATACCATACCTACAAGCGTTAAAGCTAGAGTCGCAGTATAGAGCCACTTGATTTTTGACTTATCATGTAGTTTTGCAAAGCCTAATCCGATGATGCCATAGGAAAGGATGAGCATATAGAGTTTGCTAAAGTCTAAGGGATAGGGCTTACTGCTTATAGGGAACATAAAGCATCCTGCAAAGACGAGATAACCCATCAGGATAGACTGGGTAAGACTCTTGTGTTGCCGTATATAACCTATTGGGTCATTAGCGGCTCTCTTGCCAATGAAAAAGCAGGTTGCAATAGTTAGAATAAAGATGATGACTAATACGATCATATGAACCTCCAATGAATAAAATAGATTGTAAGAAGCATCATCTTAAGTGATGCTTCTTTTAGTTTTTACTGTGATTTTCATAAATATCTAAGAAGTCATGTTTTTCGCCGTGTTGCTGGTAGCCGAGTATAGCGTCTAAGTTGATATTTTCGGCGGATTTGAAAATAGACTTGTCTACGTTTGGGTTAACTTCTTTGAGGTTAGCGATGAGTGTTTTGATTTCGGCGCGTTTGCTAGAGGTTTGCCCAGCAGCCACGCGGCAGCCGCAGTTCATGGCAGGAATACCGTTACTTGTGATGAAGCTTTTAATGGATTCTTCACGTACATAGTAGAGTGGGCGGATGAGCTCTAAGTTCTCAAAGTTGGCAGAGTGAAGCTTAGGGACCATGGTTTTAAAGTTTCCAGCGTAGAGAACATTGAGCATAGTTGTTTCGATGACATCATCAAAATGGTGGCCGAGGGCGAGTTTGTTGCAGCCGAGCTCCTGTGCTTTGGCATAGAGGAAGCCACGACGCATGCGAGCACACATATAACAAGGGTACTCTTGGGAGATACGGTCGACCACCTCAAAAATATCTGAGTCAAAGTAATTGACGTCTAGGCCAAGATGCTTACAGTTTTCTACCATAGTGGTTTTGTTGATTTCGTTAAACCCTGGGTCCATAGAAAGAAATACAGGGGTAAACGGTATATCTGTATGGCGATGAAGCATCTGGAAAAGCTTAGCCATGAGTAGGCTATCTTTGCCGCCAGAGATGGCAATGCCTATAACGTCTCCTGGTTCTATAAGTTTATAGTCGTTAATCGCCTTAAGAAATGGCGACCAAATATATTTACGATAAGTTGTTTGGATACTGCGTTCGATTTGTTTTAGGGGTTGTCGATTCATAAATAAACCTCTCTGATTGTGTTGTTAATATAGGTGTGGTCATGTACTACACAAGGGTATCTCTGTAAAAACTGACGCACCCTAGGGTATCATAACATAAATCCAAAAAGCTTGAAATAACCCAAGGTATAGTAATAGGGCAAAGAGCTAGATGATAACTAGTATATTAAGTGAGTGAGGTACACTGCTTTGAGTTGTTACCTCATATGTGATAAGATAGACTAAAAAGTTAAAGGAGTGTACCGATGAAGAAATTAAGGCATATTTTAAGGTCTGCATTTAGCCTTGAAAATGACAAAGCCTCTAATGAGGAAATCAGAGAAACGATTCTTGCAGGGGCCAATATCAAAGGGACAAATATGTTTATTTTGATGATGGCTATTTTTATAGCGTCTATAGGATTGAATATGAATTCAACCGCGGTTATTATAGGGGCAATGCTCATCTCCCCCCTTATGGGCGGGATTATGGCTATAGGTTATGGGATGGCGACTAATGATATTAGGCTTGTGAGAAGAGCCTTCTTGGGATTGTGTTTACAGATTATAATTTGTATTGCCACTTCCTCGCTATACTTTACGTTAACACCAATATCTATCGCCCGTTCTGAGATTTTAGCACGTACAACGCCAACAATATGGGATGTTATGATTGCTATAGTAGGTGGAATGGCTGGTATAGTAGGGGTGACACGTAAAGAGAGAAGTAATGTGATTCCAGGGGTAGCTATTGCAACAGCACTGATGCCACCTCTATGTACGGTAGGATATGGGCTTGCTATGGGTGAGGCCAAATACTTCTTTGGGGCAGGGTATTTATTCTTTATCAATAGTTTCTTTATTTGTATCTCAACTTTTATTATTGTAAGGCTGATGAAGATGCCAAAGAAGAGTTTTATAGATGCTCAGACAGAAAAAAGAGTGAAGCGTTATATATGGCTTATTGGAATTATTACGATTATACCGAGTTTGTTCTTGGGGTATCAAATTGTAAAGGATAGTGTACGTGATAGCAATATAGAACGTTATATTCAGACCGAGTTTGTTTTTGAAAATACTCAAATTGTGTCGAAGTACTTAGATAAAGAGAGTAATGAACTCAAAATATCTCTTTTAGGGAAGCGTATTAGTCAAGACACCATTGATTTGTTAGAAAACAAATTAGAGCAGTATAGTTTAGAAGGAACAAAACTGAGAGTCACTCAGACAGAGTCTGTAGAGTCCCTTAAGGCAGAAGATATACAAGGACTGATTGAGAAGGAGTTACAAGAGAGTAAGCAGCAGGTGGCATTAGGGGATCGTGATACAGAAATCGAAAGATTGAATGCAGAGCTGATTAAATACAAGACACAAGTCATGGAGTATCAGATGAGTGACTTTGATATAGAGGCACTTACAAGGGAAGTCAAAGTACTCTACCCACAAATTAAACAGCTATCTGTGGGTAAACACAAGAATTATGATCAGTATTTGAATGAAATTGTGTATAAAAATGTAGTGAAAGTAGACGTAGATGGTGTATTTGGGGAGGATGAGCGAAACAGACTCCTAGAATGGATTAAAGCACGAACCAATCAAGAGAGTATAGAGCTTATTGTGAATGAAAAAATATTACCAGTCACCACTCCTTCAGAGGTACTTCCAGATACTACTGGGGCAACTATGATGCCATAAAGCAAGCAAAAAAGCGTATTGATAAGTATCAATACGCTTTTTTTGTGTAAGTGTGGATCCGTTCTATTCAGTTTTTGAAGAAACATACTCAATCACTGGAATATGAGATTTTTTTTCGAGAGCATGTTTGCTTGGATTTAAGATGAATTTTGAAAGTAAATTAGCCCCATGTTCAGGGAGTATAATGAGATCAGCGGATTTTTCTTTGGCAATTTGGAGAAGCGTATCTGTTTTTGTACCTACAACGCAAATGATTTCATGAGGACAACCTTCCAAGAAGAATGTCAATTTTTGTGTGACGTGATCATGAACCAGATTGACACTTTCCATATTGAGATAAGCCAAAGAGTAAAGCATACTAGGATAATTGTAGTGATTGGTAAAACTAAGAGGGCTTGTAATATAGACTACAATGAGCTTAGCATCGTTTTCGAGGGCCATTTTTTTAGCATAATAAATGGCGTCAGTGTTGATTAGATTTGAGATTGGCAAAATAATGGTCTTAATACTCATAATACTCACTCCTTTTGAGAAGATTATAATTAATTATAACACATGAAAAACGTGGTGCAAAGTCCACAAAAATACAAATAACGAACATTTATTTTTATATACTTTATACTATAATATGTGTCGTAAATATAGGGGGTGAGTAGAAAAATGCAAAAAAAATAAGCCGACTAGTGGCTTAGAAAAAAAGGGGGAGTAGCATTTAAGGTATAAGATTGTTAGTAACCTTTGGGGAAAGTGTGCAAAACAAAATTTTAAATGCTACTCTAGTGTGTATGAACTTTAGAAGAAAAATTCTTCTAATAAAAATAGTATACCACAAAAAAACATAAAATAGTTACAAAAAAGTAACAATTATAATAAAAAACTAAATAAAATATTGTTTTATAATATAATATGACTAATTATAGATAGTATAAATACAATAAACCTAAAAATACTACATAAAATGTCGAAAAACTACTAAGTTATCGGAACGGTTATGAAATCAGAAAGGGCATGGGTCTCTACGGGAGTTGTTTCAGGATTAAAAGAAACTTTGATTTCCTCAGTATATACAGGTGATGACACGTTAGACTGGTCAAAGGCACGTAATTTGCAATATAAATACGCCACCTCATCGGGGTAGAGGTTACCGAGTTGAATCTCTGATTGAGGTGGCGTAAAGCAAAGAGAGCCCCTTTCTCTTACAACCTTACATTCAATCATATGGGAAGAAATTGTTTCAAAGGATAAGACAATATTTTGGAGGATATCAGGAGAATTATTGGTGAGCTTAATAGACCCTTCAATATAGCCTGATAACTCTTCCTGTTGAAATGAGATTTTCATTCTTTCACATCCAATCACACATTATATTATAGTATATGAAAAAAGAGAGTACTTCGAGTACTCTCTTTTTTTGTTTAGTTACATCTTCCCCAGTTTGTTTGGTTGTTATTTTGGTTACAACGACAACGAGGTTGTGGTCTGCAACCATGTTTAGCTTTTTCAGCACATTTTTTAGCGATACAAGCAACTTGATCAGCGATGCAATCAGCCACAAAATCAGCAGTTTCATTGATTGCATGTTGGCATGGGTTTGGACGTTGGCAACCACAGTTAGAATTGCATCCGCAGTTACATCCGCAGTTACATCCGCAGTTGCAACCACAGTCACAACCACAACCGCCACGACGAGGTTCAGGTCTACGAGGAGGTTCGCACTCACAATCGCAACCACAACCGCCACGACGAGGTTCAGGTCTACGAGGAGGTTCGCATTCACAATCGCAGTCACAACCACAACGGCGAGGCTCAGGTCTACGAGGAGGTTCGCACTCACAATCGCAGTCACAGCCACAACGGCGAGGCTCAGGTCTGCGAGGAGGTTCGCACTCACAATCGCAGTCACAGCCACAACGGCGAGGCTCAGGTCTGCGAGGAGGTTCGCACTCACAATCGCAGTCGCAACCACAACGGCGAGGCTCAGGTCTGGTGCATCCACATGATTTAGGGCATGCACAGTTGCAAGGTGCATCAAAACCGTAGCCAGCACATTTTCTTAAATCAGCATTAGCATTTGAACCGCAACTCGCATTACTGCATCCACTACAGCAATCGTGATGTTTGTGACAACAGCAGTTACATTGGCAACAACAAGGTTTACAACAATTACAAGACATATATAAAGCCCCCTTAATTTTTTGTATAGAGTTCTTACACTACATATACTATGCTAAAGCGACAAGATGTGACATTTGTACTAATAAAAAGTAGTCATAAAAATTTTATTTTTTCATATACTCCTAGTGAGACAGGCTATAGGGAGGATGGGAAAGTGAAAAATAAAATTCTGAGTTTGCAATTAGCAACTATTTTTGTAGGCAGTATTGTAGGGGCTGGTTTATCCTCGGGGAGAGAACTCAATCAGTTTTTTTCGGTGTATGGTTATAAAAGTTTTATAGGGCTTATTTTATGTGGGTTAGCGTATATTCTGATTGGCAAAATGATTATTGAGATTAGCGCTAAATATAAGGTCAAGAGTTATGATGAGCTGGTCATGCTGGTGTGTCCTAAGTGGGTGGGTATTTTTACAAACGGGATTTTAACCTTATTTCTATTAAGTAGTACATCTATTATATTGGCGGGAAGCTGCGCGGTGATTCATCAGTATTTTGGTGTGCCTAAGTGGGTAGGGTTTCTTGTTATGGTAGGGTGTAGCAGCTTGTTTTTGCTACGCAATACAGAAGGGCTTTTTGAGGTGAATAGTGTGATTGTGCCATTACTTGTTGCGATTATGACGGTGATTTTTATAGGGTTTGTGAGAAATGAGCCGCAAACACTGAGTAGTACATACCTTCAGGCATTAGGCGCCAGAAAGAATAATTGGATGACTTCCAGTATGATTTATTCGGGATTTAATATTATATCCATTATAGGGGTATTGGTGCCACTGACTTATGAGATAGGCGATACTAAAGTCATTAATCAAGGGGTGAAGATAGGTACGATTATATTAACAATCATTAGTAGCTTTATTGTCTTTCTGATGATGGTGAATCCTAGTTATCCAAGTACATATGAAATACCTATATTAGCAGTGGCTAAGAGTATTGGAAAAGTGGTTCAGGTGGCACTTCTTATTGTGATTTGGCTAGAGATGTTTTCTTCACAGATTTCTAATATTTATAGTCTTAGCAAATGTGCAGAAAACAGAATAGGGATGAGCTATCGCAAGAGTATTTTTGTTATTTTACTGATTGCAGCGCCTTTTTCTATGATAGGTTTTTCAAAATTAGTAGATTTCTTATATCCCATATATGGGGTGCTGAGTATGATGTTCATGCTGAGTATTATTATCTTTTACTACCAGTCCAAAATAACAATTTGCAAAAAGAGTAAGCAACATGCAAGGTCGTGAATAGTATATAGTAGGGTCAATCATAAAATCCGTTTTCATAGTAAGGGGAGGTGTTTTTAAACACCTCCCCTTACTGTTTGAGTCTAGCAATATTCGTATCTTGAATAAAATTAGTTACATTATAGAGCATGAGTGCTTGGTCAAATTCATGTTCTGCCATATAGTCACTCAGCTTGATTGGAAGTGCTCTAAGGTCAATGACGTGAACTTCATCAAAGTTATAAGTCAAAAATGGCACCAGTGAGTTGCCAAAAGAGTCTTTAAAGACAAGTAGTTTGCTCGTCTTGCCAGGATTTGAATACATATTATGAGGACTCTTGATGACAGTAACACCATTATTACCCCATAGAAAACCTGCATACTTATCACGGACTTCCCATTTGGTAGCATCATAGAGGCTCTCATAAGGCTTGTTGTCAATCGTTACAGAAATGTCCATTGGATAATAAGTCAGTGTATCACTGATGGCATTAAAGGACTTGGCTTTAGAGAAGTAGGTGCCATAAAAATCTTCTACTTGTCTAGACTCTAAATCACTAAGCTGAACAGGTTCCATACCCAGAGATTTGACCCATTCACTATAAGCAAGGTAAGCGCCGAATGTAGTCCAGTGGTGATCTGTACGGTAATAAATATAATCATCTTGATAATCAGAGAGGATAGGGCATAGATTTAATCCCGTTACAGAGTCAGCAAGTGTGTCATCAATACCGGATATAAGGGCATTTTGGTCTAACATATAGGCACCACGTGGGAGTTTGTCCTCTAGGATGACATAGCTGTTTGGAACAAGGGCCAAACTGATAGGTATATCATAGGTAGAGGCAAAATGCTTAATAGAGGCTACGTTATTGGCAATGGTTTGCTCATTAAAGGTTTGAAGTTTCTCAAATAAGTAACCTTCTTTTCCATAGATAATGCCGTTATTTTCGATTTTGCCAAGGACATATTCACCACGAGATTTGAGGTTAATCCATTGATTACGCCCTAAGAACTGGTCATTAATAAACTTTTCATATTGAGAACTAAATTTACCATCTACAAACTTAGACCATGAAAATGTGGGTCTGGTACTCAGAGATCTATTTTCAAGTTCAGAAAATGTCTGTGTGGGGCTGAATAAATCAGCCAGTGTGAATACAATGCTAAATGTAACAAATAAAACAAGTAGGCTATATTTTTTTAATATAGAAGCCATAGGGTAGCCCTCCTCTTAAAATCTAAAGTATAAAAATGGGTTATAAGTTGCATCTACAAGGTATGCTACGGACAGAACAAAAATTAAGGTGTAGCCTAGTAGTTGAACAATACCGAGTTCTTTGAAGCGTAGCCATATTTTTTTGCAAAGAGGTGTCGCAAAGAAAATAGCTATAACAAATGTAATCAGATAGTTGCGTAAATAATAAACCGAGGAGATACCGTCTTGGTAAATAAATAGACGATGGGTAAATGTTGTGAGGGCAGATAGATCTGTAATAGCAAATAGAGCCCAGCTCACGAGTAAGAAGAAAATCACGTAACAATGAGAGATGATCTTATGACGATTTAGAAAATCTAAGAGGCCAGCTTTTTCTATAGAGATAAATAAGAAGAAGAATAGACCCCAAAAAATAAAGTTCCAGCTTGCACCATGCCAAAATCCCGTACAGGCCCATACAATAAAGAGGTTGATGTAAAGACGTACAGGTCCTTTGCGATTACCACCAAGAGGGATGTAGAGGTATTCCCTAAACCAACTTCCCAGCGTCATATGCCATCTTCTCCAAAACTCTGTCATACTGCGAGAGATATAAGGGAAGTTAAAGTTAGGTGGGAAATCAAATCCTAGCATTTTGCCAAGACCAATGGCCATGAGAGAATAACCGCTAAAGTCAAAGTAGATCTGAAGTGCAAAAGCAAGGATACCTAACCAAGCAAGTGGCGTAGAGATCTGGCCAAAGCCAAGGGTTTCAACTTCTGTCCAAAGTGCACCTACATTATTAGCAATAAGTACTTTGCTACCAAGTCCTAGGATGAAGAGCTTAATACCTTCTTGGATTTGGGAAGGGTTAATGGTACGTGATTGAAGTTGTTTGTTAATATCAGTGTATTTGACAATTGGCCCTGCAATCAGCTGAGGGAACAGTGCCACAAAAGCTCCGAAATTAATAATGTTTTTCTCTGCTTTAACTTTGCCTAAGAACACATCAATGGTATAAGAGAGTGTCTGGAAAGTATAAAAACTAATACCAAGTGGGAGTGTAAGCTCTATGAGCTTAAGGTTAAGGGAAAGTACTTCATTAATGTTCCCAATAAAGAAGTTTGCGTATTTGAAGAAGAACAGCATACCCATATTAAACAGCACGGAAATACATAAGAATAACCGGCACATATGCTTGTTGTATCGGTATTTTTCTATTCCAGCAGATGCAAAATAGTCCACAAAAATAGAGGCAATCATAATAGGAAAATATGTAGGTTCACCCCAAGAGTAGAAAAATAAACTGAGTATAAGAATTGTTAAGTTTTTAAGGCGCATAGGGGTTAAATAATAAATGAGGAATGCCAGGGGCATAAATCTGAATAAAAATAAAATACTGCTAAATACCATAAGTCCTCCTTGTGTAATTGCCGAAGCGTTGTATGTTAGTAAAGTATAGCTCTAAAGATTAGGAATAGACGAATAAGGAGGTGTATGAAGACACCTCCTTATTCGTCTATTTGAGGAGGCAGGTATTAACCTCCGAAATAACTATTGATAATGGTTTCAGCTTTTGCCATTTCATTATCATAACCTTTTTCGTAATCACCAAGGATTAAGAGAAAGGCATAGTCACCTTTTTGAATCACTTTGCCTGCTTGGGCTTTTTCGTGTTGGTCTGGTAAGTACTGAGCAAAAGAAGTTACCACATCTTCTTTGCGCTGCTCAAGGGCACTGATGACATCGGCAATTTTGCCAGGCGCTGCTTTTACAGCCAAGACATTATCAGCAGTGGTCATGGTCATACCAAACAGCCCATAATAATCTTCTACCATATCAGGTGTAAGATGGAACATATCAGCTAAGAGTGTCTCATCTACAGGACCAGGCATCTGAATACCAATATCTTGGTTGATTTGGTCAACAATAGCCTGTAATGTAGCGCCTTCATTGAGAATAACACCATTTGTAGATGGATTAGGGGTTGAGGAACAACCTACCAAGCTAGAGACTACTAAAGACAATGCAAACAGACAAATAAACAGTTTTTTCATTGTGAATCACCTCGTGTAGTATTTTTTAGTCTTATGACGCATTTATCCTTATAAAAGTTCCCCAAAAATAAATAATCTATACATAGGGATTATTTGTTTGCATAGAAAGTGCTACAAACTCTACCGATAGTGTTTGTAGCACTTTTGAGAGAATCAAACTAATTTTGAGTTTGATCGTTAGATGGGGGTGTGGTATTGGTGGTATCTGTAGAAGCAGAGTCGTCCAAATATCCACGAGATGCAGTCGTAGGATTACTAATGATACCAGCCATAACGAGTATAGCAAGGACTGCATTAACAATTTCTTGGTAATTAGGAATGATGTGAATACCGAATGAAGATAGAACTAAGGGGATAAGCGCTGCAACTGAAACCCAAAGACCGTAGTTTTTCCATCTGTTTGTATTCATAACAACACCTCATTATTGAGTAGATCACTAGTAGTATATGTCGCAAAAAGTCTAAGCGTGACGTTTGACCATGAAGTCGTCTTCAAATACACCTGAGTAAGCATTACCATGTTCATCTTCGTAGGTACCTTCTCCATGCATTTTACCATCAACAAACATTCCAGTATATTTGTGGCCATTGGTAAAGCGTTTAACACCTTTGCCAGTAATTTGCCCTTGTATCACATCGCCATGATAGATAGAACCATCTAATAATACAAAAGCACCTTTGCCATGAGGGATACCACTATCGAGGTCACCTTCATATTGTCCAACACCTTCAATAAACATAGAGGCATGAGTAGGTGTTTGGAGGTAGTCATCCTCAAAGATACCCTCATATTTTTTGCCGTGCTCATCTTCGTAAGTTCCCATACCATGCATCTTGCCGTCCAAGAATTCACCGATATATTTATGACCATTGGTAAGGATTTTCATGCCTTTGCCACTTAATACGCCTTGGCATACATCCCCACGATAGATAGTGCCATCTGAAAAAGTATAAGTCCCTTTACCATGCGGGATACTTTCTAAGACATCCCCCTCATAGATACCAACCTCAGGAAGCATCAGTTTACCTCTACCAGTAGCTAGTCCATCTCGGAACTCCCCCTCATAGATACGACTATCTGCAAATAGTGCAGTGCCATAGCCTTGAAGTTTATTATTCATAAAGTTACCTTCAAAGGTATTTCCGTCAGAATCAATAAACTTGCCTCGGCCTTCACGTACACCATTTAGGAAATTACCATCATAGATGGCGTCATCAGGCCAGCGGTAGACACCTCTACCAGTACGTTGCCCTTTGTAGAACTCACCCTTGTAGACTTCGTTATCATCAAGGTAGGCAGTACCCATGCCATGCGGCTCACCGTTTCGGAACTCCCCTTCATAGATGAGGACTTCGTCGTCATCATAGAGTTTACCGAAACCATGGAAGTTGGCACCTTTCACATCCCCTTCATACATAATTTTTCCATTACGATGATAGAGTGTTTCATTTTGATAAATATCAGTATCCGATTTATTAAATAAATTTTTTAGTTTTTCAAACATATGTAAGACCCTTTCGCTTATAAATATAGAGGCAAAATAATAGAACTAAGATTCCTTAATTATCTTAGTTCTATTATAACATTTTTGGTTTAAAAAAGTACTATTATCTGCCAAAAATATATAAGGTTAATACATAAGAAACACTAATACCGACAAATGTAGCAATGAGGGCACCTGCTAAAGTAAAACGTGTTTTTTTGACCTTTACGGTCATAAAGTAAATAGACATGGTGTAGAAGATTGATTCAGTACACCCAAACATGATAGATACCAGACGCCCCATAAAAGAATCCGGACCATAAACTTTAAAAATATCTAAAATAAGGCTTGTGGAAGCAGAAGAAGAGACTGTACGTAATAAGGCAATAGGGACAAGCTCAGTGGGGAATCCAGTAAAGCTAATCAGAGGGTCAAGCAATCGTACAATGCCTCCTAATGCCCCGGAAGTACGCAACATGGCAACGGCCACCATAAGCGCAATCAGTGTAGGAAGTATGCCTACAACCACCTTGAGGCCCTCGCCAGCGCCTTCTATAAATGATTCAAAGACATTCACTTTTTGATAGAGGCCATAGCAGATGACACCAAAAATAACTGCTAATAAAAGCCCGTCAGAGATAGAGGCCATCAGATTCATAGGTTACGCCTCCTCTTGTGCTGCATGATTTTGACAAACACTGCGGCGGCGAATGTGGAGCAAAGTGTTGCAATAATAGAAGGTGCCACAATTTCTGTAGGATTAGCTGAACCAAAAGACGACCTATAGGCAATCATATTAATAGAAATCAGCTGAATCGTTGAAACGTTAATAATGAGAAAGGTACACATGGCATCTGTTGCAATACCAGGATGAGGGTTAAGTTTTTCAAGTTCACTCATGGCTTTAAGACCTGGGGGTGTGGCAGCCCAGCCAAGACCTAAAAAGTTGGCGATAATATTTGTTGCTATGTATTTACGTGCAGGATGATATGTAGGAACATCAGGGAAGAAAAAATTAAGTAGAGGTGTCATCTTTTTGGCTAGCGCATCGATTAATCCTGCTTTTTCAGCGATACGCATAACACCCATCCACATGGCTAAAATGCCGACGATTTTGATACAAAGCATCACAGCGGATTCGCTAGAGTCTAAGATGCTCTGGGTAAGAGGCTGAAGTGAGCCACTAAAGGTTGCAATCAGGATGGAGAAAATCATCATAAAACTCCAAAGGTAATTTAACATACATACAGACCTCCTTAATGATAAAACTTGTCCTTACACTATATGAATAAAAAAACCAATTCATACCAGTTTTGGAAAAGTGAAAAAGCGACAAAAAATAAAGGGTGATAAATAAAAATACAATTTTCGACATAAAAATCTGTAACATATTAAAGTTTGACAAATATTATAGTAATAAATAGATAAAAACGTTTGAAAATCGATAAAAATCCACATAAGAATAATTGACTTTTATTGCTAATTATGGTATCTTGTATTTAAACTAAATATATACAAGAGTTTAGAAAAGTTATCAAGGGAGAGGATATAAGTGAAATCGACAGGAATTGTAAGAAAAGTGGATGAATTAGGGAGAGTTGTATTACCAATTGAACTTAGAAGAAATTTCCAAATTAATGAGAAAGACTCTTTAGAGATTTTCGTTGATGAGGAAAGAATTATTTTAAAAAAATACGAACCAGCTGATATCTTTACAGGAAGCATGGAAGATTTAATTGAGTTCGAGGGGAAAAAAGTATCAAAAGCATCAATTATTAAAATGGCTCAAAAAGCAGGCCTTAAAATCGAAGCATAAAAAAATCGCCCATCAGGGCGATTTTTTTTGTCTGTATAAAAGTTAGAGTTTCTACACTTTCACTACTACGCGAGCCAAGGGGTGACCTTTAAGATTCAGTATAAAAGATGTCTGAGAACTCTAGCTCGATGATGTTTGTAGATAACGGAATGACAGGGGCATCATCCCTATAATCGTTGTTAGCAGAAAGTGGGAAGCTGACAATAAATTGCGTACCTTTTTCTAGAGTACTCGTAACGGTGATTGTCCCATTTTGTTTTTCTACCAATGACTTGACGAGAGATAGGCCGATACCAGAGCCTTCTGCATTACGAATAAGTCCATTTTCAACACGCATAAACCGGTTGAAGATATAATCTAGTTTTTCAGGAGGAATACCCACTCCGTTGTCTTGAATGTGAATATGTACGTGCTCCTTAGTAGATTCTAAAAATACATCAATTGTGCCACCCTCTTTGCCATATTTGATAGCGTTAGATAGTAGGTTAAGTAGAATACGCTCAAATAACTCAGGGTCTAAGTGACAGTAGATTTCTTCACAATCTGTATCAAATACAGGCGTAATATTCTTGCGATTGGCATAAGGAATAATTGACTCAAAGATGGACTCACTAGCAGTAACAATATTAAAATCTGTTGAATTGACCGTGAAGTAATTACTTTCAATACGAGAAAGATCCAAGATGTTATTGAGTAGCCTAAGAAGTCTGAGACAGTTGTGATTAATCATCTGGGTATAGGTGCTAAGGTCTTCTATCTGATTGTTATGAATAAGTGTATCTTGGAGCTGTGATGCACTATAGATAATATTCACTGGGGTACGTAGTTCGTGGGAAATCGTAGAGAAGAACTCAACTTTTAATTTTTCCATCTCGATTTGTTTTTGAAGTTCATAGGCTTCTTTGTGGAAGCTTAAATCACGTATAGACACTAGCACGCTTGGGGCGTCATAAAGGTCTGTTAGAATAAAAGAGCCTTCAACATAAATGTATTCTCCTGATTTGGTTATAATTTCAAAGTCACTATTCACAGGATTTTTATGATCAGGTGATAAATTCTGTATAAGTGCTCTTAACTTACGATGATAAGTTGAAGGGATAAAATGTAGTAAATCTTCACCTAAGAGCTCTTTTTTTTCTGTATAACCAAGTAATTTTATGCCCAATGTATTGGTTTCGCAGATGTTAAAGTCAAGAATAATAAAAAAAGCATCTGGGTAAAATGCAAGTATTTCTTTGTACCTTGTACTGAGTCTAGTATGGTCAGCATCTATTTTTTCAAAGTACTTATTCATGAGTTGGGCATTTTTGAAGTCAACATGCTGGTGATTATTTATAATAGCATTTAGCAAACAAAAATTTGATTGTGTTAAGTTAAAGTATACTAGGATAGAAATAAATACGGTGAAAAAGTTGATTACAAGAGAGTGATGCCCATATAAAACGCTGATATAAAGCAAGAAAATCATTTCAAAGCCTATAAAGGTAGCTATAATCAAATAACTTGGGATGGATTCTTGAGCCTGTCTAATATACTTCCAATAAAAGAATACCCCGATAAGTGTAACAAGATAAACGATAATCAGCGTGATTACAATTTCTGTTTTTAAGGCAAATAGCTGGCTAAAAAGTGTATTAAAATCAAAAGTAAGATTAGCCACTAATACTAATATGTGTTGTATAAATAATAGTATGCCAAAGGATATTATAAGTAGGTTAGTAAACTTAGGGTAATAATAAATAATGATAGATAATAGGCAACTTAGTAGGAGTAAGATTAGTAACATACAAAGATTAAAGGTATACACAGTCTCTCTAAGTATTGCGCCAAAGTCACTCATAACCCCTTGGACGGCACAAAGTATAGCCGATAGAATAAAGCCTATGTAAGATAAACTGTTAAAAAAAGTAAAGTAGGTTATGAAAAGTGCTTTTTTAAAGTAAATGGCATAGGAACACATGATGGCCATAGAAATGTTAAGGATGAGTAATAAAACCCAGTGGAAGTAACTATAAGAACTTTCAAGATTAAATATCTTAAAAAAGAAAACAACATAGCTATAAAAAAGAATTATAGCTACTAGAAATACAAGTGATTTAATAGGTTTCATAATGCGTGCTTAAACTCCTTAAAATATTAATAGTAGACTTCTATTCAATATGATAGCACATTTTAGGACATACTAGTATAATAATAGCATAAGATGTAAAATTAATAGAGGGGGATTAGATGAGAAAAGTAGAATGGATAGTGGAATCAAATACTGATGAATATAGATTAGAGTGTGTGGGTTGGTTGCCAGATCGCCAAGTGACATTAAAGGGGATTGTGCAGCTGATACATGGTTCTTGTGAGCATATGATGCGTTATGAAGGGTTTGCAAGGTTTTTGACAAGCAGGGGTTATGGTGTTTATGCCCATAATCATAGAGGGCATGGTGCGTATGCTAGAGAGATGTCCCAGTTAGGATATTTTGGAGCCCAAGAAGGATGGCAAAAACTCGTGGAGGATTGTTATCAGATCAATCAAGGTATCAAAGAGATACACAAAGACAAAAAGATTGTGATGTTAGGACATAGCATGGGGTCTTTTATTGCAAGACATTATGCTATTTTATATAGTGAAACAATAGATGGACTTATTTTGACAGGGACGGCACATCATGCAAAGGGTATCCTTGATATGGGAATAAGTATAGCGGAGAGAGCCATTGCCAAAGGTAAGGGAAATCAGGTTCATTCGTTATTAGACAAGATGAGCTATGGTGCATTCCCACTTAGATTTTACAAAGAAAAAGATCAGTTTGCATGGCTTACCAGAGATGTCAAAATAAGAGAGCAGTTTAAAAAAGATAGCTTATGTGGTTTTAAGTTTACAGCAACTGCTTTTAGAGATATGTTTGAGGGCATCAAGTTTATTACCGATAAAGATAATATAGAAAAGATGAGAAAAAATCTCCCTATCTTATTGTTATCAGGTGAAGAGGACCCTGTAGGCGGTTTTGGTAAAATGGTGATCAAGTCCAAGCAGCTGATGCAAGAAGCGGGCATGCAAGATATAGGATGCAAGCTCTACCCAGGTATGCGCCATGAAATTTTAAATGAGATGAAGCATGAAGAGGTCTATCAAGATATCTTAAGATGGATTCAAAAGATTATTTAGGAGGAAATGAACGAATATGGAGTTAGAACTCTTTCAATATATAGATCAAGTGTTAGAAGAATTAGAAAACATGAAAGTAGATTTGGATATCGCAAGTCGTGAAATAGAGGAATTTTTTGAACGCTTACTTCATGAAACCAATGAAGGATATTTAAATATTAATTCAAGAGTAAAGTCAAAGCATAGCTTGAAAGAAAAAATTATTCGCTATGACTATTTTAATACCTACAAAACAGTAGAAGCATTATTTGCGGATTTGTCAGACCTTATTGGGCTAAGAATAGAGTGTCGATTTATTTCTGATGAGGTGGCGATGTGTCAATATCTCATGAAATATTTTACTAAAAGGTCAAAAGACTATCCTGGGTTTGTGTATAACAAGAGCAATCCTAACATACTTTTGGAGCTCACCTCTAAGCAACCTAAAAATCAAAAAAACGGCATTAAGATGTATCGTATTGATGGTAAGTACGTATATGGTGAAAACACTATTAATTTTGAAATACAAATTAAGTCTATGGTTAATATTTTTTGGAGTGAAATCGAGCACAAGGTTATTTATAAAAACTATAATTATATTATTGCTGATAAGTTTTATAAAGACATTATGAAATCTATTAAGAACAGCCTAACAACCATTGACCAACAGCTCTTATTGATTTCCAATCAATTTGATCAGCGTTTCCAAAATAGCTTAGACCTTCGTAAGGACCAATTAGAAAAGTTGCTTTCCAAAACGGTCTATGACTTGTTTGCTGAAAAAATGAAAAAGAATATAGGTGTACTGGTGGACTTTAGGAAGTCTTGTGATACCCTAGTCAAGTATGTCTTTAGAGAGACATTGAAAGATGATGACTTGCAACACCACACCATATTATATAACATGTTTATGAGACTAAAGGATATTGAGAGTCAAGAGATGGAGTTCAATGAAGAATTGGAGTTTGAACGTGAATTCCAATTTGAGGATGATTTTAGCTTAGTTATGGGAACCTTTATTAAACAAATTATCAATAAAGAGTTCCAGTGGCATCTCTTCTTTAAAATATTATTTACATTAGAGCCTGATAATAATACGGGTGATTTAGAAAATTTCATTACTTTCTATAAAGACCGTATTTGTCAAAATTTACAGTTAGAGTCCCTCAAAGAAAACTTCAGCGAAGATGAGATTAACCAGATTGTAAGGGTATTGATGATTAAATTTGCCCAGCTCTTTATTATTATTAATACCATCGAGTTGTTATATGATACCACCATAGACCAAGTGATAGGGATATTAGATGGTGTGATTGCAGCTATTGCAAGCAATATACGTGAGTATAGCGAGTGGGAAAAAGAGAAGGGGATTTATTTACAGCTGTTTGAACTGAGATTGATGTCTAAGTTTAATATGGATATTAAGGCGACAGAGGTATTAGACTTCTTAGAAGAAGTGAGACAGAGTGATTCGAATATTGAGATTCATACGAGTATATTGAAGTATATTGATAAGTTGTAGAGTATACATGGTGTAGCAAAGGGATGTAGCCATATAGGTTCGCACAAGTAGGGTATCCGTCGCCTATTGTCCTCGTGTTTTGGCAACTGCTAGAGGTCAGAGCTTTCATCTAACACCATAAACTCACAAACAAGAAGATCGCTTGTTTGCTTAGACAGTATGGTTAAGAGCAGATGAAAGCGCTGACCTAAGCGTTACGAAAAACACTGTGGAGATAGGCTTTGGATACCCTACTTTTGCTATCTATTGTGTAGGCGATAAGTTTTATCCGGCCCTTTAAGGGCGTATCGACCAAGTTCTTGGAAAATCACCTGTACTCGTTCAAATGGATTCAGTTATTTAGTGCAGAGAAAGATGTTTTATGAATTTAAAGCATAATTAGGGTAACAAAGGAGGGGGAATAGTGTTTCCGATAAGAACAACAATAGCACTGATTATAGGGATAGGAATACTATGTTTGATTGGATATTGTTTTTATTTATTAGTAAAAGCATTGAGAATATACATAAAAAACAATCAAACCAAATGATATTTCATAAACCGATAAAATTAGAATTTATGGGAGTATGTAATGGCAGAATTTACTTTTGAAATTATGCAGGAAATGCAGAAGGAATTGCAAGAGAAGTACAAGGATAAATGGGGTGGTTTGCCCCCAGAGCAAGCTCGACAAAAATTATTATGGGTTTATGGCGAATTAGGGGAAGTAAGTGACATCATAAAAAAGAACGGAGATGAAAAAATTTTGTGCGACAATAAGGTTCGCACAGATTTTATTGAAGAAATGTGTGATGTTATGATGTATTTCAATGATGTTTTGCTTTGCTATGGTATTACATCAGAGGAACTTGAAAAGGTATATTTAGAGAAACACAGGAACAATATGCAACGATGGTAAATTCTAACTTGTAACGAAATAACTCATTGCTATCGACTAAACAATTGAATTGTAAGTTATCTGAAGTTTGTCGGCCAATAGTTATTTTTTGTATTGAAAAGACTTTGCCCTCATGAGGAGGGACAGGGTTATTCTTATAGCAATATCATCAAATTAATCTAACAGAGCCAAATAAAAACGGCAATTGCAGGCCAGAGTCTGCGATTGCCGTTTAAATATCTATAGGTTTGAAGTTAGTCATAGGCCTTGTGTCTTGCCATGGTAGGCCTGTGAGATAGGATACATCTGGCATAATAGCGGTGAAATCATCTAGGCTCATGGTGTTTTGAGTGTAAGCGTAGGATGCGAGTAGGAGCTTGGATGATATTTTGAGTGCATTATGCAGGAGATCCATAAAGCTAAAGGTGTAGACTGTCCCAGTAATAGGATGTAGCCATACAGCTTTGTTGAGATTAAGATAATCGGTGATTTCGTCGTCGCATTGGTAGTATGAGAAGCTATCTGCATAGGAGCTGAGATCTCCTGGTAGTAGAGAGGATACTGTGGATGCGATGCCTTTTTTGATGCCGATAGGATCATAAGTTAAACCGTAGTATTTTTTGAAGCTTTTGTAAGAGGCCTCAAAGATAGAACCGCCATTTTGGATGGCGTAGACATTAAAGAGTACCGTATCATAGAGATTAATAAGACAAGGAGGTACTTTGCCTAGTTTTAGTACATGCTGATGAATCTTGAATTTATGAGCATCAAGTCCAAACTTGGATTTGAGTAAAAGTGCATCAATGGCAACTTCTATTTTTTTGTGGAGACCTTTGAAAACGTGTGATTCTGGAATATCTTCGATATAGCGACCGCTTAAATAAAAGATATAGGGGTGTGTCATGGAGTCTAGGACATAATGACAAATAAGCCCACTAATATAGGACATTAAAGGGTCGTATATTTCTGGGGTTTCCACATTTTGTTTTGCAAAAGTAAGACAATTGGTGAGGAAGTCACCGGTCTTTTCTTGGTGCATTAGTTTGCCGACGTAGTGGAAATTATTCTTTTTGTAGGCATCATGATAATACATGGGGTCAGGGCCTTGTAGTCCTAAGAAAAACAAGCTACGGTATGTTTTGATAATTGGATACAAAGGAGATGATTGTATATGTTTGCTGGTATCCAATCCAAACAGATAATGGGTAATAATATCTGGCATGAAACAGCTCTCCTTGTCTGATAGTTGATGGTTTCATTATATACCACTTAGCTGGGTTTTACTAGAAAAGAGTATAAAAAAAGTAAGCACTTTTTATGAAGTACTTACTTTTTTTCTTCATCTATATCTTTTTGTGAGGACATCTTCTTCATGTTGAAATAGAAAAGTAGTCCCATAATAACAAATACAGCTACAACGAATCTAAAATCGTGTCTTGCAAGTGCAATAGCTGATAAGCCGAATATACCACTGATACCATACAGGGTGACAACAGCGTGTTTGTGGCTGTAGCCTTTATCCATAAGTCTATGGTGTAAGTGACCTCTATCTGGAGACATAATCGGTTTACCTGATAAGGCGCGTCTGATAATGGCAAAAGATGTATCAAATATTGGAAGACCTAAGATGAGTACAGCTACAAAAATAGTAGCGATCGTATAACCTTTAAGTAATCCCATTATTGAGGTGACACCTAATATAAAGCCTAAAAATGTTGAACCTGTATCACCCATAAAGATTGAAGCAGGGTTGAAGTTGTATGGTAAGAAACCAAGACAAGAACCTGCAAGTGTTGCTGTAAGAAGAACAGCTAATGGGTAACCGCTATGGATAGAAAGTACCATGAGGCAGAGTGATGCAATAGAAGATACACCTGCAGCAAGTCCGTCTAAGCCATCAATAAGGTTAACTGCATTGGTAACAGCAATAATCCAAATCACAGTGATAGGGATAGAAAGTGCATTAAGTGCAGTTAAGTGGTCAGGAATAAATGGTATTGAGATAAAATCAATACGAACACCAGATAAGGCAACGATAAGAGCAGCACCTATCTGAATCAAGAACTTAAGTTTTGCTCCAAGCTCATAAATATCATCAAAAAATCCGAGTAGGAAGATGATGATTGCCCCGATACTCATCCCAATAATTTGTTTCCAATCAATAATAGGCATATAGCTAATGACTGTAAATAAGGTAATCATAAATCCAGCAACAATAGCGATACCACCCATTCTAGGAATTGGTGTTTTGTGCACGTCACGTGCACGTGGCTGTGCAACAGCACCTACTTTAAATGCAATTTTTTTTGCAAGAGGTGTAGTTGCTAGTGAGATGACAAAAGCCATCAGAAAAGCCGTCGTATATAAACCAACATAACTCATGTTGTTCATCTCCTTAAGATAAATTAATTGGAAGGCTGATAAATCACTAATTCAATGCCAGCTTCACTGAGAAGTTCTAAGGAGAGCTTATCAGGATATTCCCCTTGATAGATAATACGTTTTACCCCTGCGTTGATGAGTACTTTTGCACACATGCTGCAAGGTTGATGTGTGACATAAATAGAAGAACCTTCTACGGATATGCCGTGATGAGCAGCTTGAGAAATAGCATTTTGCTCGGCATGGACTGCGCGGCATAATTCATGACGCTCGCCAGAAGGAATACCAAGTTCTTGGCGAAGGCAGCCTACGTCAGTACAATGTCTGCAACCAATTGGTGCACCATTATACCCAGTTGATAAGATACGCTTATCTTTGACAATAACCGCACCCACTTGTCTACGACAACAAGTGGAGCGGGTTTTTACAAGATTCGCTATATCCATGAAATATTCATCCCAAGTTGGTCTCGTCATAGATTAGCTCCTTTAAATTACTTTGTTCCGAATAAACGGTCACCAGCATCTCCAAGACCTGGTACGATGTAACCGTGATCGTTTAATTTTTCATCAAGACATGCTACATAAATTTGAACATCTGGATGTGCTTCTTGAAGTTTTTTGAGGCCTTCTGGAGCAGCGATAAGGCAAAGGAAGTTGATGTTTTTTGCACCTTTATCTTTGATGAACTGAACAGCTGCTACAGCAGAACCACCAGTTGCAAGCATTGGATCAAGAACGAAAAGATCTCTTTCAGCAATATCTTGAGGAAGTTTGCAGTAGTATTCTACTGGTTGAAGTGTTTCTGGATCTCTGTAAAGACCGATGTGACCTACTTTTGCAGTTGGTACAAGATCAAGCATACCATCTACCATACCAAGACCAGCACGTAAGATAGGGATAATGCTCATGTTTTTACCAGCGATTTGTTTACCGATAGCTGGGCCAATTGGTGTTTCAACTTCGTAATCTTCAAGTGCTAAGTCACGAGTTGCTTCAAAACACATGAACTGAGAAATTTCTCTTACAAGCTCACGGAATTCTTTTGAACCTGTATCCACGCTACGAAGACGAGATACCTTGTGTTGAATAAGTGGGTGATCCATAATAAATACTTTGCTCATAATAAAACCTCCTATTTGATAAAAGAATAATTAATTGTTTTCGATTTGCTCAATACGACGAATGTGTCTCTCATCATTTGAAAACTCAGTAGATAAGAAAGTATCAACGATTTTAAGGGCAAGCCCTGGTCCAACAACTCTTGCACCAAGTGCAACAATGTTAGTATCGTTATGTAATCTTGTTGCTTCAGCTGAGAAACAATCATGACATAATGCACAACGTACACCAGGTACTTTGTTTGCAGCAATAGAGATCCCAATCCCTGTTCCACAAATTAAGATTCCTTTTTCACATTCTCCACTTGTTACAGCAGCAGCAACAGCTTTTGCATAAACAGGATAATCTACAGCATCTAAGTTGTCACATCCAAGATCTTTTACAGCAATACCTTGTGATGTTAAGTGTGTGATGATTTCTTGCTTAAGCGCAAAACCACCGTGGTCACAACCAATAGCAATCATGAGTTAATCCTCCAGTCTTATTATAAAAAATTTATAGTTTTAAATGTAGCATTAGCAAATTTAAGATGACTTATGAATGATATTATATCCAGCAGATTTTTCGAGTCTATTCATAATCGCCTCACCGATACCTTCCTCAGGAAAAGCGAGTGAGTAGACACGGTCCATTTTATAATCATCAAATTTTCTAAGAGCTTCAAATAAATTTGTAGCTACTGTAGAAAGATTAGATATTGTGCCAACACTTAGGACATTCTTGCAGTTAAAAAGATGCATGGTTTCATCAGTGGCCAATACGCCGACAGATAAATGCTCTTTTTCACAATCCATCACTCTTGAATTAATTTCGCTAACAACAGCATCTAATGCGCCTTTAACAATAATAACTTCAGCATTAGGTGAATAATGGGTATATTTCATACCAGGAGATTTAGGTTTTAAATTCTCGCTTGGAGAGAGAAGGGCGGGATCAATATGAACCGTTCCAACCACAGATTCAAGCATGGCATGGGTAATACCACCTGGGCGAAGAATCGTTGGTATAGTAGAAGTGACATCTACAACAGTAGACTCAAGGCCTACATCAGAAGTACCACCATCAATAATAGCATCTACTTTACCGGACAAATCCTCTATGACACGCTGAGCATTAGTTGGGCTTGGTTTACCAGATAAGTTAGCACTAGGCGCAGCTACTGGCACACCAGCTAACTCGATTAAAGATTGCATAATAGGATGTGAAGGAAAACGAACTGCAACAGTAGGAAGACCACCGCGAACAACGGCAGGAACTTGATCTGTCGCATCAAAAATCAAAGTCAAAGGACCTGGCCAAAAGGCATCCATAAGTAATTTTGCATTTGGAGGGA
>JBOFEH010000145.1:0-12300 GCA_051647765.1 Cellulosilyticaceae bacterium
CCTTAGATAGTTCAAAAGTAGGACAAGCACTCTTAATGCAGCTTAAAAAGCAGGAAGAGAAGGACAAGCACGCCTGTGCAATCATCTACGATGAGAAGGCTAAAGAGGAACAAGCAGAGCGTCTTAGAAAATTAGATGAATCGTTATAGGGGTTAAGGGCAAAATGCAAAGAGGGCGTATCCAAATGAATGGATATGCCCTCTTTGTGTAGATCTAGTTTCTCTATTTGTTTTGGTAGAATTCAGCTAGCTTAGTGAATGCTGGAAGTGAACGTTCGATTTGTTCGTAGCTTGTGCAATAAGCAAGTCTTACGTGACCTGGGCAGCCAAATGCAGAGCCTGGTACCAGTAAGAGATTGAACTGCTTAGCATCTTGGCAGAACTGTTTGTCATCGGCAATCAAGCTCTTAGGGAAGAGGTAGAATGCGCCTTGTGGCTTGATACATTCGAAGCCGATGCTTGTAAGGTGATTGTAAAGTAAATCACGATTGCGCTTGTAGATGTCTACATCCACTTCGTTTGTGAGGCATTTGGCAATAACACGTTGGAAGAGAGAAGGTGCATTAACAAATCCAAGTACGCGGTTGGCTACATTGAGTGCTGCCATCACATCACCAAAGTCATCCATCTCGCCGTTGGCAACGATATAGCCAATACGTTCGCCAGGTAATGAGAGTGACTTGCTGTAAGAATAGCCAATAAAGCTATTGCGGTAGTAGTTTAGGACATAAGGTACTGTGGCACCATCATAAACGAGTTCGCGGTATGGCTCATCTGAGATGAGGTAAATACTTGTGCCAAGCTCAGCTTGTTTGTCTTCAAGTATTTGTGCAAGACCTTTGAGGGCTGCATCTGAGTAGATGACACCTGTTGGGTTGTTAGGGGAGTTGATGATAACAGCTTTTGTGCGTGCTGTCACAAGGTCAGATAAGGCTTCTAAGTTTGGCTCAAAAGTTGTAATATCCGCAGGGACAACTACAAGTTTGCCATCAAAGTTATCTGCGTAGTTACGGTACTCACCGAAGAATGGTGCAAAGACAATCACTTCATCTCCAGGATTAAGAAGTGTCTTAAGAATAATATTAAGACCACCAGCAGCCCCGCAAGTCATGACGATGTTTTGATTTGAAAGAGAGAGGTCATATTGCCCGTTAAGGTGCTCAGCAATGGTTTGACGCACATCTTCGTACCCAGAGTTGTTCATATAGCCATGAACAAGGTTAGGTGTTTCGTTATGTAGAATATCTGTAACAGCCTCAATAATAGCTTCTGGTGGTTCTACATTAGGATTACCAAGACTAAAGTCAAAAACATTTTCAGCCCCGTGGATAGCAGCTAGACGTTTACCTTCTTCAAACATAGCTCTAATCGTAGAGCTTCCAGCTACAAGTGTTTGCATTTTATTTGAAATCATAATAAAACTCCTTTTTGAATAAAAATGTAAAATTATTAGAAACATTATACCATATTATAAACAAAAAGATTATAGTATTTTTGCCAAAAAAGCACATATTTACAGCTTGTAAAATCTGTTATAATGTATAAAAAGTTACTTATGGAAAATATAGTAAGGGGTGTGGGGCTATGAAGAGACGTTTGTTGAAATCCTATTCTATTGTACTCATTGTATTATTGTGTGGTATTGGGTTAAGTGGTGTTTTGTTAGCTCGAACAGCAATGGTTAAGGTGCAGTATCAAGTAACAGAATCGGCTCTAGAAAAGAGTATGAGCTTGGGAGAAAAGTTGTTTGAACAAGTAGCAAAGCCGTATCAAGACCATGTAGAACCCTCAAAAGTATGGGTAGATATGATTAAGGAGTATACAAGTCATGAGGCTACTATTTTTGTAAAAAAAGACCAAGTGTTTGAACGGATAGCAAGTACAATTGTAGATGAAGATGGAAATAGTGTTGTAGGGACAATGCTGGACCAGACGTCTAAAGCTTATCCCTCTATGGACAAAGGGGAGCAGTATATAGGGGAGGCCAAGATACTGGGCGAAAATTATATGACAATCTATAGGCCTATTAAAAATACTGATGGGCAAATCATAGGCTATTTATTTATGGGTGACCCTACCTATAAGGTGGACCAGCTTATTGCGACCTTACAAAATACCACCATGGTGATTTTGATAGGTCTGAGCTTATTTGGTGTTATCTTAGGTGTATTATGGACTTATTGGGTAGCGTGCAAGATTGCAAAACCATTAGAAGTTGCAGCCCACTACACAGAGGGACTGAGCCGATTGGACTTATCACAAGAGATACCCGCTTTGATGTTGACTCAAAAAGACGAAATAGGTATATTAGGTAAAACCCTTGCTAATCTTACAGAAGCACTCAAACATACCATAGGCAGTGCGGACCAACTGGCTCTCGATGTAGCAGGACAAGCTAGTGTGCTTCAAACTTCTATGGAAGCAATGAATCAAGGGAGCCAAGAAATCAGTCTTGTGTTGGACCAAATTGCAGATGGGGCAACCCATCAGGCAGGTGATACACAAGATGGCGTGTTGAGAATAGATGAACTGGGACAAATTGTAGAGGCTAGTGAAAGGCAACTCAAAGTACTAGAACAGGTCACCAATACAGTCAATGACCTGAAAAATGAGGGGATAGTCCTAATTGAGGCCTTAAGCGAACAATCTATTATGAATCAAAAAGCAGTTAAAGAAACGTTTATTAATACGCAAGAGGCAAAAGCTAAGGCGGATGTGATTGTAAGTGCTATCGAAAAAATCAAGGCCATCTCTAGCCAGACAAGCCTGCTTGCACTCAATGCCTCTATAGAAGCTGCAAGGTCTAAGGAAGATGGTAAAGGATTTGTGGTCATTGCCAGTGAGATTAGAAAGCTTGCCGAACTTTCAGACCAATTTACCAAAGAGATTGAAATCAATATTGGGGCGCTAGCCAATAGTAGCATGGTAGCTGTCAAAAATATGGGCAATATGACCCAAGAGATTGAATTACAAACAGACCATGTGAGACAGACCAATGAGAAGTTTAAGGGGATTGCAGTGGCTGTAGATGATGCCCTAAGCCGATTAGGAGATGTCATTGAACAACAGCAACATCTGACAGATAAGAAGGACCATATGATAGAGATTATGCAGTCACTTTCTGCCATAGCAGAGCAGAATGCAGCAGCGACTCAGGAGGTTGCAGGGTCCATTAAAGAGCAGTCCCAGTTTACAGAGAATATTTTTGAAACCACCGAGATGCTGAGTCAATTAGCACAGAATATGCGTGATGAGGTTTCAAAGTTTGAATTATAACAAAAATGGAGATGCGTTTTGGGCATCTCCATTTTTTGTTGGGTATTATAAGGTATATAGCAAGGGGTGGGGTAATATGTTATAAGATGGAATGCTATCGCAAGATAAGGGGGATAAGACGTGATTGCAAAAAAAGTAAAAACAAAAATTAAGACCAAACTTATAAGGACATATGCCATTATACTGAGTTGTATTTTGTTAGGTATAGGTGGAATGAGTATATTTTTATCGGGACATTCTATGAGATCGCTTCAGCGTATGGTACTGACAGATGCGCTTCAAAAAAACATCAATATGAGCAAAGATAACATTAAAGATGGTCAAAAATGGGTAGAAGATGTGGTACAACATACGGGAGATGTAGCGACTGTATTTACCAAACAAGGGGACAAATTTGTAAGGGAGTATACCTCGGTAGTAGATGCAAATGGCAAAAAAGGTATAGGGACACCCCTAGACCCCAAAAGTAAGGTCGCTCAGGCGTTGCTAGCAGGAAAAGAGTTTGTGGGGGAAACAAAAGTTTTGGGGCAGCCTTACCTGGCAATTTATGTACCACAAAAAGGTGTAGATGGTCAGATTACAGGGGCGCTATCAATGGGGCAACCTATAACACGCGTCAATCAATATATAGCAGGAAGCCTCAGACAAATGACACTGATATTAGGTGGACTAATCTTACTAGGATTAGGGATTGGTATAGGCTGGACTTATATTGTAGCGATTAAGCTCACCAAGCCACTCGAGATGACTGTGCAGCATATGAAACAGCTGGGCAATCTGGACCTAAGGGGGGAAATTCCCAAACAGGTCTTGAACCAAGATGATGAAATAGGCTTGTTAGCAGAGGTGATGAACTATCTTACACTCAAACTCCGTGAAGTGATTTGTCTATCAGAAGAAATAGCGGGGAATATCACCAATGAAGTCAAGGGACTCAAAGAGGCAATGAATGCCATGAATCAAGGAAGCCAAGAGATTAGCCTAGTGGTAGACCAGATTGCATCAGGTGCAACCCACCAGGCATGTAATACCCAAGATGGTGCGCTTAAGGTAGAAGAACTAGGAGACACAATAGATAAGAACAATGCACACTTACAAAACTTAGAAGAGATGACAAGGCAAGTGGCAGCGCTCAAAAACGATGGGATTAACTTAATGAGTAATCTAGCAGCACATTCTTCTAGCAATCAACAAGATATTAAGAGTACTTTTAATAATATTGTGGTAGCAAAGGAGAAAGCGGATGTGATTGTAGCCGCCTTAACAAAGATTAAAACCATATCTAGGCAGACAAGTTTACTTGCACTCAATGCATCTATAGAAGCAGCAAGGTCAGGAGACGAGGGCAAAGGCTTTGTGGTTATTGCCAATGAGATTAGAAAACTAGCGGAGCTATCAGACCGATTTACAAAAGAAATAGAGGTGAATATCAAAGAGTTAGGTAGGAGTAGTCAGGTAGCAGTAGATACGATGGAAACCATTACAGGGCACATTGAAGATCAGACCCATCAAGTGAAGGAAACCGAACATAAATTCCAAGGAATAGCTAGTGCGGTGGAAGAAACCCTAAAAGGGATTGACCGAGTGGTAGAAGAGCAAGGAGTGATGTTGCATGAAAGGGACCATATGGTAGAAATCATGCAATCCTTATCAGCTATAGCTGAGCAAAATGCAGCAGCAACAGAGGAAGTGGCAAGTTCTATCAAGGAACAAGCTCAGTTTACTGAAGATATATTTATAGCAACCAAGAAGCTGGATGCCCTCGCATTAAACATGAAAGAGCATGTGAGCTTGTTCCAAGTATAGGTGTGAAAACAATTTGTCATTCAAATTATTTGATTATCAAAGTAATTTATGTTATACTGATGCCAACAAGATGAAATTAGAGGAGGCTACTATGAAAATAAAACTCATAACAGATTCGGCATCAGATTTACCATTAAGCTATATTGAGGAAAATGAGATAGGCATAGCATGCCTTGAGGTGAATATACAGGGCCAATTTATCAAAGATGACTTTGGTCAAAGTATGCCATACAGTCGTTTTTATGAATTACTAAGAGCAGGTGAGCGTACAAGTACATCACAGGTTAATATACATACATTTGAAGAACTCTTTGAAAGTGTAATCAAAGAAGGCTATGCCATTATTTATATTGGCTTAGCAAGTGTACTGAGTGGGACGGTTAATAGTGCTACAGTAGCGAGAGAAAACATATTAGAGAAGTACCCAGAGGCAGATATCTCTGTGATTGACTCTAAGAGTGCATCACTAGGGGAGGGGCTATTAGTACACAAGGCATGTGAGATGATTAAAGCAGGTTATGCAAAATCAGATATTGTGAGATGGCTAGAGGACAATCGTAGCAAGGTCATTCATGCGATTACGGTAGATGACCTTAATTTCCTCAAAAGAGGTGGGCGCATATCAAGTACCACAGCTATTGTTGGCGGATTATTAGGCATCAAACCAAGTATTAAGTTTGATGATGAGGGGCATGTGGTACCAGGTGCTAAGCTCAAAGGGAGTAAGAATGCACTCCGTTATCTAGTCAATCAAGTCATCGAAAAAGGTGTGGACCTTGAGGAACAAACACTCTTTATCTGTCATGCAGATGCCAAAGAGCAGGCAGATAAGCTGCAAGAGATGATTTTGGAGAAAGTCAAAGTTAAAGACGTCATCATGAGAGAAATAGGAACTGTTATAGGGACACATGGTGGGCCAGGGGCGATGGGCGTCATGTTCTTAGGTGATCAAAGAGAATAAAGTGATAATAAGACGGTGGAGAAAAAATTCTTCAGCGTCTTTTCTTTTTTGCCGAAAATATATACAGGAGAACAATTTAAGTATAAAATAAAAGAAAAAATGAGAAAAACTAGTAGATATGTAGTAAAATATTGTCGTAATTGATAGACAATATTTTTATAAAAAGGTATAATATTTAAAAACACACGTTAAAAAAGATAAATAGGCATAGATGCGGGGAGGCATAAAAGTGAAATTATCCACAAAGACGACTTTAATCTTTTTAATAACGACAGCCCTGAGTATGGTAGTGTATATATGGGCCGGTCAGTATTTATCAGATTATGTATATCATGGTGAAACCACTAGAATTACAGGTATTACTAGTGGCGCTATTAGTAGGGTTGAGGGTGAAATAGGAAAACTTACAGGGAAAGTCAAAGATTATTCGGGGCTCATCGCAGCTTCTAAAAAACTCACAGGCAAATTTAAGCTTAATGGCTATGAAGAACTAGGCATTGCGCAGAAGTTTGAAAGAGATGGTATTGAATACAAACTACTTCTAGATAATGACCTTGAGGTAGCACAGATTTATGGAGAACCGACAGAAGGGGTGCAAGGTGAACTTGAACTTATTTTGGCTGAGCTCAGGGCGATTATCACCAGAGAGGGACCAAGCTTTACCAAAGGGATTATTACCACAGAAAAAACAGCGTATTTTGTAGGGATTGATCCACTGATAAAATACCCAGAAAAGAAAGTGAATGGGTATTTTATGATGATTGATTATTTTGATGAGAACAAAATACTTGAAATCGGGGAAGGCATGGACAAGGACCTCAAATTAGTTGACACTTATCAGCATGAGCTTGCAGAGTCTCATTCAGCCAAAAGAGGTATTATGGTGGATGTAGTATATAGTGAGGGAAATGTAAGAAGTTACTATGAAATCCCAAGAATTGCAGGGGAGAAGCCTTACTATGTACAACTGACAGAACCACTTGTTATATGGGAGAACACACAAGAAACCATTGATTCGGTGATTTATTTGGTAACGGTGTTCTCACTTATTGTGTACATAGCACTGTGGTGTATTATTGATAAATTTGTGATTAAACGCTTACATAGAGTCAGTAGAGGGGTCAATCAGATCAAAGAAAGCTCTGAACTGAGTGCAAGATTAGATGTTGACCAGGGCAAAGACGAGATTACAACACTCTCAAAAGATATCAATAGCATGGTAGAGGCACTTGAGCAGAGCCATACATTGATTGTCGATAATGAGAAGAAATATAGTTATTTATTACAAACGATGAGTAATGGTTTTGCACGTTTTAAAATAATAAGAGACAATGGAAAGATAGATGCTGTATTTGAAGAAGTCAATCAAACCTTCTTGGACTTATATGAATGTCGCAAAGAGGACGTCATTAACAAAAAAATCACAGAAGTACAGTATATTCATCAGGCATATGATATCAAAGGACTTGAACCTGTATTAGAGACAATCAGGCAAACAGGTGAACACTATAGTTGTGGTGAGATTGAGATTAGACCTGATGTATGGGTAGAGATTACACTGTATGTGATTGAAGAAGATAGTTTTGCAATCATTTGGACAGATATTACTTCGATTAAGGAGTACTCTGAGCAAATGGAACATATGGCACAATATGATAGTTTGACAGGACTTTATAATAGACATAAGCTCACAGAGATGATGGACGAGCTAGAAGGGCCGTATACAGTCTACTTTATGGATATTGATAATTTCAAAGATATTAATGATGCACTCGGTCATAATATCGGAGATGAAGTGCTTTGTGAAGCCGCAAAACAGCTCTTAGCATTTAGAGATAACAAAACAAGTGTGGCACGTATTGGCGGGGATGAATTCGTCCTCATCAAAGAAGGCATCTTTAGTGACGAGGAAAAGTCACAATTTGCACAGACAATCCTAAAACGTATTAACCGTACGTATGTGTGTGGGCACTATACATTTGAAATTAGCGGAAGTATAGGGATTAGCTCTTCACCAGAGCATGCCACAGAACAAAAAAATCTACTGCGTTATGCAGATATTGCGATGTATAAGAGCAAGCATCAAGGTGGCAATGGATTCTCTATATTTACAACACAAATGTTAGAAGAAATAGAATTAGAGGTGGAGCTTCGAGACGGGCTTGCAAACAATGAATTTGAAGCATTCTATCAGCCAATCTATGATGTGAACAAACAAGAGATTATAGGTGCTGAAGCACTGGTAAGATGGATTAGAGATGGCCAAGTGATTCCACCATTTAAGTTTATTCCACTAGCTAAGAAAACAGGGGATATTGCAGTGATTGACCAACTGGTACTAGAGAAAGCCTGTCGGTTCTGTAAAGAACAAAGAGACAGGGGGAATGAGAACTTTGAGGTATCAGTCAACGCATCTTACAGATGGCTTATGCAACCAGATGTCATGAATCATATCCAAGAAGCATTAAGTGCAGCAGATTTGGCACCAAATGGGCTCAAACTAGAGATTACTGAGGATGAGGTTATGGACAATCCAAAACACGTGATTCAGCTCCTCAAGCAAATCAAAGAGACTGGCATCCGTATTTCTCTAGATGACTTCGGGGTAGGCTACTCATCCTTTAACTATATCAAGATGCTCCCAATCGATGTGCTAAAAATCGATAGAAGCTTATTGTTAGAGGTAGATAAGGATGCCAAGACCAAGTCTATCATTGAAACGATGATCAAACTCTCACATACACTGGGACTAGAGGTTGTGTGTGAAGGGGTAGAGACAGAAGACCAAGTAGAATTATTAAAAACAGTGCATTGTGACAAAATACAAGGGTACTTTATTAGTAAGCCTATACCAAGTCTAGAATTTAAAGAACTAATGGGAAGCCAACAATACCCATTACAACACTAACTCAAAAGGAGTATGACTAAGCCTCAAATGCTTAGTCATACTCCTTTTTTTGTGGGTTCTTGTAGGAAAGTTCGAGTTTCTACACGTTCACTACTGCGCGGATCACTGCGTGACCTTTGGTCACTTTTCTTCAGGAATATAGGGCAAGGACTGCCTGTAAATCAGGGTCTTTGCGGCTATAAGGGCCAAAATCAGGATAATGACTAATGGCCACTTGAAGGTCGCTATAGCTCGACTCATAGGCATCTGATAAGGCATAAAAACAAGCCCTATTATAATACAAAAACGGCTGCTCTGTCTGAGCAATACCCTGACTAAGCATAGCAATACCTTCTAGGAGCTTGCCCTGATTTTTGAGTAGGACGGCAAGATTAAGATAAATATAAGGGTTATCCTTGTCGTGACTAAGTGCTTTTTCGTAGTAGCTCATAGCACCAGAGACTTGGCCAAGTCGGCCAAGAATAACACCCATATTAAAAAGCCCAGTAGGATGGGTAGGTAATACGGCAACCGCCGCCTTAAAATACTTGTAAGCCAGCTCCAAATGGTTAGCCTCCTCATGTATGGCACCTAAATTGGTCAGTGCCCAAAAGTCATCAGGCACCAATATGAGCGTCTCTTCATACGCCCGAGTTGCCTGAGCCGTCTGACCTAGCTGGTCATAGGCACCGGCCAAGAAGAATAAGGCACGGTCAAACATAGGATTTATGGCGATAGCCTTTTGGTAATAAGGGATAGCCTTAGCGTAGTCCCCGTCATCATCATACAGAATCCCAAGCCCATAGTGGGCAAGATAGTTGTCACAGTCAAGCTCAAGTGCTTGGCGATAGTATTGGAAAGCCTCTTCATGATGCTCAAGCTCTTGGGAAAGGAGTGCCATCTCAACCAATAGGTCACTACTTGGCGATTCTTCATAAGCCTGAGTGTAATAATGAAGTGCTTTGAGTGGTTTGTCTTCTAAAGCTGCTTGCTCGGCAAGTAATTCGTAGTTCATCATAGACCTCACTCTCATTAGTAGAATTAAAACTTAAGCTTAGTATAGCATTACTAATCTAAATATAGCTAGCATAGGCTATAATATACAATCTACTCTTGATTTTGGTAGGAATGAAAGGAGAGAAAAAATATGAAAAAAAGTATTTACATCGTTCTTGGATTTTTAGCTTTTAGCCTAGGGGTCATTGGTATTATCCTACCTGTTTTACCGACTACACCTTTTTTATTAGTAGCATCCTTCTGCTTCGTTAGAGGCTCAGAAAGCATTAATAAGTGGTTTGTAAACACTACAATTTACAAGAAACATCTAGAGGCTTTTTTAAGAGATAAGTGTATGATCCAAAAGTAAAAGGTTAGTATTCTTGCTTTTGCAACAGTACTGCTGTTGATTCCCTGTATCATGGTGGATCAGATGATGATGTGAATAGTTATTGGCATCGTACTTGCTTGTAAATGGTATTATTTCATATTCAGAATCCAAACGAGGAAATAATACCTCTTATACTAAATGGAAATGCTAAAAGAAGTTCTGAGTGTTGTGATAGGTGTTGTAGGTGCTGAGTTAATAATAGATTGTATTCATGGATTGTATTATAGGTATAAAAAAAGTAAGTAGGTATAAAATGAGGGAGTTTAAGTCTATTTATTTCACATGTAGAGTCCGTTTGGTACAGGTTAGCATATTATATAATAAAACTAATCAATAGACCAAGGGGGAATCTATAGATGAAACAACTCATTATTTTGGATGCGGGACATGGAATGGACACAGCAGGTAAGCGAACACCACTTTTTGAGGATGGTACGTTTATGCATGAAAGAGAATTTAATCAAGCAGTAGTCAAGGAGATGATGAACCAGCTTAGAGCTTATGAGTGCCAGGTGGTATGGGTATCGGAAGAACAAAAAGATGTTTCATTGGCAATGCGAGTCAATAGAGCAAATGCTGCTTTGACGGATTTTACTAAGTTGAATGGAAGAACAAATATAAATAGTATTTTTGTTTCTATTCATGCGAATGCCAATACAGGAAGTTGGGGAAGTGCTAATGGTATAGAGACTTTTGCATTAGCTGGAAGTCAAGTTGGAATGAGCTTAGCACAGTCTGTGCAGAGGAAGCTTGTTCAGGCTACTCGATTAAGAGATCGTGGTGTGAAAGTGGGTAACTTTTTTGTGTTAAGAGGAACAAGCATGCCAGCCATTCTGTGTGAGTGTGGGTTTATGGATAATAAAAATGAAGCGGTATTGCTAAAAACACCAGCCTATAGAATATTATGTGCTACGGCTATCGTAGAAGCTATCGTAGAGCATATGAAACTTAAAAGAAAACCCATAGCTATAAGTAAACCTTCTCAGAAGCTATGATCAATAGAATTGAATGGGAACATGAAAGAAGTTGATGCTATTCACAAAGGTGGATCTCACTATGTGAAATTAAGAGATTTGTCAGCTGGTAAGATTGTTGTTAATTTATATTCGAAATTAAAAAATAAAAATAAATATATATAAAAAATATTGAAAAAAATAAAAAAAGAGATATAATTAAACTATCATATCATAGTAAGGTTTAGCAGAACCTGCTATAATAAGGCCGACGGGCCGCAAAGCTCTAACCCCCTTCTTCGGAAGGGGGTTATCTTTATGCCCAAAATAGGCTGGGGTAAAAACTTGGTGAGGGAGTTTGTCGGATCTAACAAAAAACACCAAGATAAATGTAAATATACAGAAAAATATGTTAAAATAAAATAAATGTAAAGGGGGACTAGTATGAGCTATATATTAGGGTTAGATATAGGGATTGCATCAGTAGGCTGGGCAGTCGTAGACGTGGATGATCAATGTGAACCTTACAAAATTAATCGCTTAGGGGTAAGGATTTTTGATAGGGCGGAACAACACAAAACAGGGGCAGCATTGGCACTTCCTAGAAGAGAAGCAAGGGGAGCTAGAAGGAGAAATCGTAGGAGAAGGCATCGTGTAGAGCGTATTAAGCAGCTTATAGAGAACCAAGGCTTATTAAAGAGAGACGAGATAGAGCAGCTATACAATGGCAAAACACTAGAAGATATTTATACCATAAGATATGAAGCACTAGAACGCAAGCTCACCCAAGAGGAGTTTGCGAGGCTATTAATCCACCTTGCAAAAAGAAGGGGTTTCCGTTCTAATCGTAAGAAGCAAAGTGCAAAAGAAGATGGTAAGCTACTTGAGGCAGTCAAAGAAAATGAAAAAATGTTACAGGATAAGGGATATAGGACAGTTGGGGAGATGCTCTATAAGGATGGGCTCTTTGCGAAGCATAAGCGCAATACCACAGATGATTATTTATGTACTGTCTCTAGGAAGATGATGCA
>JBOFEH010000146.1:0-19079 GCA_051647765.1 Cellulosilyticaceae bacterium
ATAGGATGTGAAGGAAAACGAACTGCAACAGTAGGAAGACCACCGCGAACAACGGCAGGAACTTGATCTGTCGCATCAAAAATCAAAGTCAAAGGACCTGGCCAAAAGGCATCCATAAGTAATTTTGCATTTGGAGGGATAGAAAGCGCAAGCTCATCTAAAGTTTCCAAAGAAGCAATATGTACGATGAGTGGATTATCACTAGGTCTACCTTTTGCTTCAAAAATATGAACAACGGCATCTGGATTGAATGCATCGGCTGCTAAACCATAAACTGTTTCAGTAGGGGTAGCAACTAACCCACCTTTTTGTAATAAGTGAGCTGCCTTAGGTAATTGGGTTAAATCTGAAATGATTAAAGTATTCATACACTAAGCTCCTATTTTGCTGACTTAAAATTTATCCTATATAGTATAACACAAATTAAAAATAAAAAAACTAAGATATGAAAAAAAGAGGGGAATCCCCTCTTTATTTGTCTAATTCATAACACAAACGACACCTTGACTCATAACTCTCAGTTGCACCAATGAGAATAATAGGGTCATCATAAGATGCTGGCTTGCCTTCTATGAGGCGTTGCGTAAAGTTGGCAGGTCTACCGCAGCTCATACAAATGGCTGTCAGCTTAGAGACATCATCAGATAGGGCAAGCAGCTCAGGGATGCATCCGAAGCTTTCGGCCTTGAAATCTTTGTCGAGTCCGGCACAGATGACGCGTTTGCCTTCTGCAACAAGTCCCATAATGATGCCTACTGTATCACCTGAGAGAAACTGTACTTCGTCAATACCAATCACCTTAGTTTCAGGTGTAATATGTTCTAATATTTCTTCACTTCTCGTAATAGGGATTGCCTCTAGGTGTTTACCGTCATGAGAGCATATATGACCTTTCAAATAACGGTCGTCAATTTGTGGTGTAAAGATGACAGTAGGTTGCTTTGCTAGCATTGAACGTTTAAGGCGTCTAATAAGCTCCTCTGATTTTCCTGAAAACATGGGACCACAAATCATTTCAAGTCTACCTACATTGACAAAATGTGAATACATAATTAAATATCCTTTCTATCTAAAACGACAATTTCAATATGTTGTAATGTACGTTGTAACTCTTCTAAAATATGAGACATAGAAGAAGATGGTGCTTCACCAATGACAAGATGTGTGATTTGGTAATTGGTAATAAACTCAGAAATTGTATTACTAATATTATCACTACATAAGAAGTGAGCCTGGCCACCAAGTTCTGAGCCATAAGTAAAGAGTTGTTCAAAAAGCTCACTGCTGCCTGCATTCTCGAAGATTGTATCACCTTTACGAATATGCAGTAAATGAAGCTCTCCATCAAGGGAACTAGAAATGTCATACCCCTTACGAATAAGACGTTTACTATTCTCTTGAATTGTAATACATACAAGTACTTTGTTCATCATAATACCCCCTAGTAGGTAGAGTCAAGTTCATATTTTGTATCTGTTAATATGATACAATTAAAAAATAACGATGTACACAAACAAATTGTAAACAATATTAAAGGGGATATGAACAAAGTGTTCACGTCCCCTTTAATATACGGGTTAGCCCCGTTTTGATACATTATCTGTTAATATTTAACAGGCTCTTAAGATGCCAGATTTCGTTGGCATATTGATCGATGGTTCGGTCTGAACTAAATTTACCTGCAGAAGCAGTATTCATAATGGCCATCTTGGTCCATAGGGATTGATTGAGGTAAGCTTCCCCAATACGTTTTTGGGTATTGTAGTAGGCACGTAAGTCTTTGAGGATGAGGTAAGGGTCAGACATGCTATCTCCAGTACGATTGGTGAGTGATTCATAAATCTCAACAAAAAGGTCCGCAGGCTCAGAACCAGAGATGGTTCCGTTGATGAGCTGCTTGAGAACTTGGTGAATGGCCATATCTGTACTATAAATATCCCAAGGGTTGTATTCGCCAGAAGCATAAGTACTGAGCACTTCTTTGGCAGTTAGACCAAAAATAAAGATATTTTCATCGCCAACTTCTTCCTTAATCTCAATGTTTGCACCGTCTAGTGTGCCGAGAGTTAGGGCGCCGTTAAGCATAAACTTCATATTACTCGTACCAGAGGCTTCCTTGCTAGCTGTTGAGATTTGTTCACTAACATCAGCAGCAGGAATAATGATTTCGGCGCTAGAAACATTATAATTTTCCATAAAGACCACGGTAATATAATTTCTGGTTGCAGGGTCATTGTTCACTAAGTTTGCTACAGAATGGATGAGCTTGATAATAAGTTTTGCACGTCTGTAGCCAGGAGCTGCTTTGGCACCAAATATAAAAGTACGTGGCACATAGTCTTGATGAGGGTTTTCTTTGATTTCGTTGTAAAGGAGCATGATGCTGAGAATATTCATCAGCTGTCGTTTGTATTCGTGCAGACGCTTGACCTGTACGTCATAAATAGAGTTTGGATTGATACTGATACCTTGTGTGTTTTGGATGTACTGAGCGAGTCTGAGTTTGTTACGGTATTTAATGGCAGCAAAGTTCTCGCAGAAGGCAGCATCATCTGCATAAGGTTTAAGTTTAGCAAGAGCTGATAGGTCTGTCATAAAGTCAGAGCCAATGGTCTGGGTAATAAGGCTAGAGAGTTCAGGATTACAGTGAGCCAGCCATCTGCGCTGCGTAATACCATTGGTCTTATTATTAAATTTGTGAGGATAGATTTCATAGAAGTCTTTGAGAACATTACTTTTGAGTAGATTGGTGTGAAGCTCAGCGACACCGTTGACAGAGAAGCTACCTACAATAGCAAGATACGCCATACGGATTTGTCCGTTGGCAATAATACTCATACGCTCTACCATATAGTCAGGGAGATGGTGGATTTCTCTAAGGTTTTTGCAAAAACGTCTGTTAATCTCTTCCACAATTTGATAAATACGTGGCAACAGGTGATTGAAAAGATCCACCGGCCAACATTCAAGGGCCTCAGCCATAATTGTATGATTAGTATAGGCACAGGTTTTACTTGTAATGCTAAAAGCTTCTTCCCAAGTGAGTTTTTCTTCATCTAACAGGATACGCATGAGCTCAGCCACAGCAATAGCTGGATGTGTATCATTCATCTGAAAGACTACTTTTTGAGGCAGAAGTAATATAGAGCCATGTTCTTTCTTGAACTTAGCCACAGCTCTTTGGAGTGTTGCAGAGACAAAGAAGTATTGTTGTTTAAGGCGTAGTTCTTTGCCTTGGTAATGGTTATCGTTAGGGTAGAGTACTTCTACCAAGGTTTTTGCAAGTGTTTGTTGTTCGACAGCTTTTTGGTAGGCCCCTTCATCAAAGAAACGTAAGATGAATTTTTCTGGTGCTTCGGCGTCCCAAAGGGTCAGTGTATTGACGAAGTGATTATCATAGCCAACAATAGGCATATCATAAGGCATGGCTAAGATAGATTGGTAGTGTTCTTGTCTAAAATAAGTACGACCATATTTGTCCGTATAGGAGACAACATTTCCACCGAATTTAATTTCTTGAGCATGGTCAGCGCGCTTAACTTCCCAAGGGTTACCATTTTTGAGCCAATCATCAGGCAGCTCTACTTGGTAGCCATTTTCAATGGTTTGTTTGAAAATACCATAGTTGTAGCGGATGCCACAGCCATAGGCAGGGTAGCCAAGTGTTGCGAGAGAGTCAAGGAAACAAGCAGCTAGTCTGCCAAGGCCACCATTGCCAAGGCCAGCATCCGGTTCTTCGTCTTCAAGGCGCCCTAAATCTAACTGAATTTCTAGTTCGTTGAGGGCCTCTTTGACATCCTCAACTAAGGTCATGTTTACAAGGTTATTACCGAGTGCACGGCCAATGAGAAACTCCATGGATAGATAGTAAACAATTTTAGGTTGATTTTGTTTATAAAGTTTTTGTGTCTCAATCCAATAGTCCGTAATAATATCACGTGTAGCAAAGGCAACTGCTTGATAGATTTCTTGGTTTGTTGCATCAGCCAGTGTCTTTCTAGAAAAATTGCGTATATGGTCTAAAATTTCCTCTTTGAATTTTTCTTTATTAAAAGCCATTTGAATAATCCCCCTTAAGAAAACACAAAATCCTCGTCCATTTACGAGACTTACATTATAACAAAATTATATTAAAAAAGGAATAAAATTCAAAAAATAATAAATCTAGGAATTAAGTTTAAATAAAAATAAGGAGAAAGTCACAAGAGACTTTCTCCTTATTTTTATTTAAGCTTTTTTGTTTTGAGACCATTCAGAAAAGAAGTAAATACCCGCAACAAATAATGCGATACCTACGCCTGTTTTTGGAAGAGAGTAGGAAATGTTATAAATCCAATCAGTGTTAAACATACGTAAAACAGGGCTGATGAGGTTAGAAAATAAAATATCAATACCAAGTACAATCAGTACAATGCAGATTGGGACACGATATTTCTCAAAGAGTGTACGCCAGTCATAGGTAGATAGTTTGCTGAGTGCCTGATCAAAGTCTGCATCTAATACTTCTCTTTGTTCCCATGATAAGTTACGCATTCTTAAAGTGTCGAAGAAAGAATAAAACCAAATCACAGGGAACAGAACTTCTAAGCTATACATTCTTAAGAGATTTGAAACAAACGAAATAGCGGCTAATAGCAACATGATACAAACCCCTTTTTTCATAAGTCCTAAATACATCTGACCAGCACCAGGTATAAATGCAAATAAGAACGAAACATTTCTATTTTTTTCCATAACAAATGACCTCCTCATATTTTCATTAAATTCATTGATAAGATGAGTTTAACAGTCACTTCTTAATATCTCACGTTATAAATCTTAAAATTTATTAAGATTTATAGAGCGTAAAAAGCTTTGAGGGCATCTGTTGTATGAACAAAGTCAGCACCTGCCATAAGCTCTCTTGCTGAGTGCATGCTGAGCATAGGTGTTCCGATATCTACAGAACGAATAGAAACATGAGATGTTGACACAGGGCCAATCGTAGAGCCGCCGCGCTCATCAGAGCGGTTTACAAACACTTGGTAAGGGATGCTACTTGATTGGCAAAGACCAGCAAATACTGAAGCTGAATCCCCATCACTTGTGTAGCTAAAGCTTGCACTCATCTTGATGGCTGGGCCATTACCTGGAAGAACTTTGTTCGTTGGGTCAGATTTCTCAGGATAGTTAGGGTGAAGAAGATGCGCCACGTCACAAGAAACCATAAAAGAGTTCTCTAATGAACGGAGATACTCACTACGTGTATGGCCTAAAGCTAAGGTAATACGTTCAAGAACGTTTGCAAGCCACTGTGAATCAGCACCTTGCTTGGTGCGGCTACCCACCTCTTCGTTATCAAACGCCGCAAGTACAGTGATACCTGTATTACCTTTGGTGCTAAGAAGCGCCTCAAGACCACTATAAACCATAGATAAATCATCGAGTCTTGGTGCAGAGATAAACTCTTCAGATACACCGACAAGGCATGATTTTTCTGTTGGATACAGGTAAAGCTCCATATTTAAAATCTCTTCAGAGGCTACCCCAAGTTCTTTGGCAACAAGGTCAAGGACAACACTACCAGAGAGATTTTCTTTGATGTAGCCAAGAATAGGAAGTGTTTCTTTTTGAGTATTTAATTTATTACCATTATTAACTTCGCGGTTCATATGAATCGCAAGGTTTGGGATAATGAGTAATGGTTTTTTGAGGTCAACTAATTGAATCGTTGGCACTAAGACATTGTCACTTTTGAGGGCCACGCGTCCAGCAATAGAGAGTGGGCGGTCAAGCCATGTATTATAGATAGGACCACCATATACTTCTGTATTCAGTTTGATATAAGACTCAGTAGCCATTTCTGGATTAGGCTTGATTTTGAAACCAGGGACATCTGTATGTGCACCTACAATTCTAAAACCTTCAGATACAACATTTAGGCTATTTGTACGGAAGGCAATCACTGCAGAGTCATTACAAGTTGTATAGTAGCCTTGCCCTTCTTCAAGAGACCAGTTTGCTTTAGGATCCAGGTAAGTAAATCCGTTAGTGTCTAAGATACTAACAACTTCTGAAGCTGCGTGGAACATTGTAGGACTGTGGTCAATAAAACGTAATAAGTCATGAATCATTTGTGTAGACATAGTTTCCTCCTTGAGCGGGTAAATTATTTGTAATCTTTTTGAGTATACCATAGAAAAAGTGTTGACAACAACGAGGTAACTGCATACTATATAACTATAAATGAACAATCATTCATATGTTAGGAGGAAAAAGGTATGAAGTATATTTATGAATTTGACCAAATAGATTGTGCCAATTGCGCCGCAAAAGTCGAAGCTGCCTTAGGAAAAGATCCTAAGTTTCAAAAGGTAAGCTTAAGATTTATGCTTAAGGAGTTAGAGGTACATACTGAAGAGGAAGTTGAAGAAGAGCAATTAAGAGCGTATATTCAGCAAGCAGCACGTAAAGTAGAATCAGATGTCATCATCAAGACAAAAGGGAAAACAAGACGTGTAGCCACTCAGAGAAAACGTGTCAAAGCGGTAGCATCAGGACATAGTCATGGAGAAGGGTGCGGATGCGGGGGCCATGAGCATGAGCACAGTCACGAAGAAAGTTGTGGATGTGGGGGCCATGAGCATGAGCACAGTCACGAAGAAAACTGTGGATGCGGAGGACACGATCACGACCATGGGCATAGTCACGGAGAGAGCTGTGGGTGTGAGGGACATGAACACGACCATGGGCATAGTCACGGAGAAAGCTGCGGATGTGGGGGGCATGAACATGAGGATAGTCATGAGGCCAAAAAATCATGGCAGATGCCATTACTAGGACGCGTGGGGCTTGGAATTTTAGGTGTTGTACTCGGAAGTTACTTTGACCAAACAATCTTTTTTGTAGTAGCGTATCTGATAGTAGGTTATGATGTACTGCTTAAAGCGGGTAAAAATATCTTAAGAGGAAAAGTATTTGATGAAAATTTCCTTATGGCACTTGCAACTGTGGCAGCCTTTGTTATCAAAGAGTATCCAGAAGCAGTAGCAGTTATGGTGTTTTACCAAGTGGGTGAGTATCTGCAACATCGTGCGGTATCTTATTCAAGAGCAGCCATTGCGGACCTGATGAACATTAGACCTGACTTTGCAAGGGTCGTAAGGGATGGTATAGAAGAGAATGTTGCACCTGAAGAGGTAGAAATCGGAGAAATCATACAGGTAAGGCCAGGGGAAAAAATCCCATTAGATGGTCGTGTGATTAAGGGAAGTAGCTTACTCGATAAGTCAATGCTTACAGGAGAGTCTATGCCTGAGAGTGTTGAAGTAGGGATGGAAGTACTCAGTGGAAGTATTAATCAAACAAACTTAATTGAAATAGAAGTGACCAAAACATTTGAGACATCTACAGTAAGCAAGATTTTAGAGCTTATCCAAAACGCAAGTAGCCAAAAAGCAGAAGCAGAGAACTTTATTACGAAGTTTGCAAAATGGTATACACCACTTGTTGTGATTGTAGCCGTTGCAGTAGCTATTATTCCTTCACTTGTGACAGGAGATTGGCATACTTGGATTTATAATAGTATTGTATTCCTTGTTATTTCATGTCCATGTGCGCTAGTTGTATCTGTACCACTTGGATTCTTTGGTGGGATTGGTGCAGCGTCAAAACGCGGGGTATTAGTTAAAGGTGGTAATTATTTAGAGGCCCTTAACACAATTGACACGATTGTACTTGATAAAACCGGAACAATTACAGAAGGTGTTTTTGGGATTAGAAACATTGAAGTTGTAGAAGGCGTAGCCGAGGAAGATGTATTACGCTATGCAAAAAGTGTAGAGAAGTATTCAAACCATCCTATTGCAGCAGCTATTGTAGCTTACAATGAGACAATCATGCCATTAGAAGTGCTTGAATATGAAGAAAAAGCAGGATACGGTATTATGGCTCAAATCCAAAATGAGCAGGTCTCAGTTGGAAATGAAAAGCTTATGGCATTACAGGGAATCTTGTGCCCAGCTTATGAAGGAATCGGCACAATTGTTTATGTAGCGGTAGATAGAAAATATATGGGATATATTGAACTTGCTGACCAGGTTAAAAGTGATAGTAAAGCAGCTATTGCAGCATTCAAAAAACAAGGTATCAAGCAAGTGGTTATGCTTACAGGAGATAAGCAAGCTGTAGGAAACGAAGTAGCCAAACAAGTAGGGATTACAAAAGTATACGGGGAGCTCTTACCACAAGACAAAGTGACTAAAGTTAAGGAACTTATGGATGAGGGGTGCAAGGTAGCTTTCGTAGGAGATGGTATGAATGATGCACCAGTACTGGCTATGGCACATGTAGGGATTGCTATGGGTGGTGTAGGTTCAGATGTTGCCATCGAGGCAAGTGATATTGTACTCATGACAGATGAACTAAGCCGTATCGGTAGTGCCCTCAATATTGCTAAGAAAACAAAGCAAATCGTCACACAAAATATTGTGTTTGCGATTGGGATTAAAATCATTGTTATGATTCTTGGATTATTTAGTATTGCTAATATGTGGCTTGCAGTATTTGCAGATGTAGGGGTATCACTTCTAGCTATTTTAAATGCCATTCGTGTTCTTAAATACAAAGACTAAAAGAGGTTGGGCTTATCACGGTATAAGCCCAACCTCTTTGTCTATATTAGTGTAGAAATACTAGTTTTTATTTAGCCATAATACGATTAGAAAAGTGTGCTTTAATCTTAAGTGCTATGTCTAAATCTTCAGTAGGAACAGGTAGTGTGAGAACATGAATAGGATCATAAGGCGTGCCTGGACTACCGTAAATGAATTGAAGATAAACCTGAGTGCCTTCTAACACTTGGATATCTTCTAAAAAGTATAGTGAGCGACTAAGTCCATAGAGTTCACCAGAAAAATAAATAAAGTCCTCTGAAATAATGGCTTCAACAGGATGAGTCAATTTGTGTGTATAGTAGAACTGAATGAGTGTACAAGCTGTAATACAGAACAGCACGATGAGGACACCTACAATGATACTAAATATAAGATAAATACTAGAGTTAGATAAAATAAATCCAATGTCAACCAAAAGAAGTAGTAAGGAGGAAAGAATAATAATAGAAATATTACTATGCTTTTCTTCTAATAAAGCGTTCTTGATTGTATCTATCTTGAGTGGCATATAAGTCCAGTGGGCTAAAGTAGTAAGAGTCTTGGATTTGAGAGTTGTGATGATTTTGACATCTTGATAAAATATATAGAAAGCTATAGCGCCTATAACGACTAAAATACCTCCAAAAGCTAGTAATAGTGTGTAGGTGGTATAGCTAAAAGCATTAACGAATAAGGCAATGAGTAATAATAACAGCCCTGTCATAAAACAAAGCAATGAGATAAAACATTTTAGTTTAGGTTTGTTCATAGATAACTCCCCCTTTTGTGGCCTAATCAAAAGTATATACTACTAATTTATGACAGAGAGGGGAAAATGGTTAGTATATGTTTAAAATTTCCTAAAAAAGATATACTAACTTTATTGGGCAAAACTGCCCTAAGGTATCCTAAAAGGAGGAATTGAAATGGCTAAAAAAGGCATGGCAAGACCAGATGTAAGTGATCCACACGGCACACAAAGCAATCATAAATCACACTTTAATAAAAACACTGCAAAGCCTGTTCCAGAAATTCAAGGCAAAGCGAAAACAGGCAACAAAAAAGCAGGCCCTATGTAAAATATTATGAATATATTCATCAAAGAAGTAGCAAGAATAAAAAACCTTGCTACTTTTACTATTTTACTTGACGGGGGGCTAGAACATCTACTACTATTAGTGTGAAGGAATTATGTATAGGAAGTTAGACTTTCCTATAACAAAACATAATTTGATAGGAAATGTAAGATAATAAAGGAGAGTGAGTATATGGACGCAGGACCGAGTTATGTCAGGCGCAATAATCAAATGAATATAGAAAGCAGGCTCACTCTTGATAAGATGTGGAAGAAACTTACATAATTTCTAGCATCTCTACAAATCATCAAGAGGAGTAGAGAGGATGATTAGATGAAAAAGATCTATAAAACAATTGAAAATAAATTACAAACATTAAATGAGTTTGAATCAGGAGCATGGATTAACTTAGTTAATCCGACACCAGAAGAAATCCAAGCGGTAGCAACCCAGTTCAAAATTGATTCAAATCATATTAGCTCAGCACTGGACGAAGAAGAACGTGCGCATATTGATACAGAAGATGATTACACGTTAATCATTGTGGACGTTCCAATCAAAGATGATAGTGCCCAGCATGAATACGCAACAATCCCTCTTGAAATTATTATAGGTGAAAACTTCATTATTACAGTTTGTCTTAAAGAAGTAGAGCTTATTAATGATTTCGTTACAGGTAGGGTTAAAACATTCTATACATTTAAGAAGACACGCTTTATCTTACAAATACTCTACAAAAATGCAACTTACTTCTTACAGTACTTAAGATGTATTGATAAGCTTAGTAACAAAGTAGAACAAGAGCTTCATAAGTCTATGAAGAACAAAGAGCTCATTCAGCTTTTAGCACTAGAAAAAAGTTTGGTTTACTTTACAACAGCGTTAAGATCAAACGAAGTGGTACTTGAAAAGATGATGCGTATGGAAACGATTAAACAATATCCAGAAGATACAGAGTTACTAGAAGACGTTATTATCGAGAACAAACAGGCGATTGAGATGGCCAATATTTATAGTAATATTTTAAGTGGAACGATGGATGCTTTTGCGTCAGTTATTTCAAACAACCTTAACATTGTAATGAAGACACTGACATCTATTACAATTGTATTATCTATCCCAACTATGATTTCTAGTTTCTTTGGAATGAACGTGATTTTACCATTACAAGATAATCCATTTGCATATATATATATTTTAATTGCATCAGTAGTCTTTATTATACTGATGACATTAATAATGATTAGAAAAAAATTATTTTAGAGTGCTGCATTATGCAGCACTTTTTTTGTCTTGTAGCAAAGTTCGAGTTTCTACACTTTTACTACTGCATGAACCAATACGTACACGAAGGGCACTTTTGTCCTCTTGTAGGAAAGTTCGAGTTTCTACACTTTCACTACTGCATGAACCAATACGTGCACGAAGGGCACTTTTGTTCAAATAAAATTGTAAGGTGAGCTAAAAATGCTTTAAATCGATTGAGGACGAATAAGGATAATATTGGAAAAAGTATAACAACCATGATAAAATAGAGTAAGAATGCATAGAGGATAGAGGTGAACTATGGGAGAAAAAAGAGTAGTTTATCATCAGTGTAGGGTAGGAGATGTACTTAGTCGCCCTATTATTAATGAGAGTAACGGTGTGATTCTTTGCAAAAAGGGAAAGGTATTGACTGAAGAAATTATAGAATGGCTAGATAAATTTAGGCATTCTGATATTTATATATTAGAAAATGAGTGGAATAAAGTATGGCATTTAGAGGAGAAACATGAAAAAGTGTATTCCCAGAGTAAATCACATGTTAGGCTGTTTCTCGAACACTTTAGATTTTCGGATGATTTAGAGCACCATTTGATTAGTGACACCTGTGAGCAATTTTTTGAGGCTTTTGGAGGGGATCATAGCGCTGTTATGGGGTGTGTCAATAAGGTGCGCTCGGTAGATGAATACACCTATACCCATTGTTTAAATGTGGGAATGTTGGCAGTAGTACTTGGAAAGTGGATGGGCTTGTCCGAAGAAGCATTAAGAGAGCTGATGGTTGCGGGGATGCTCCATGATGTGGGGAAATATAGGGTGCCAGAGAAGATTCTGAACAAAAAAGGGAAGCTTACAGAGGCAGAGTACTTTGTGATGAAAAAGCATGTTAACTATGGTTATGAGATGCTCAAAAATCAGCCTCAAATTAAGGAAGCTATTAAGCTAGGTGTGCTTTGTCATCATGAGAGAAATGATGGTACAGGATATCCGAGGCAACTTAAGGGAGAAGAGATTCATCTATATGGCAAAATTTTAGCAGTAGTCGATGTGTATGATGCCATGATTTCAGAGAGAGTGTATAAGAAGAGAGAGACACCTTTTGAAGTGATGGAGTACATGATGAACTACGAACTAGGAAATCTTGACCCAAAGATTTTACTGACATTTATTAAAAATATTGCTAACTATTACATAGGTGTGGATGTAGTACTCAATACTAGGCAAAATGCCAAAGTGGTGTTCTTACCACAGCACTGTATGTATAGGCCTATTGTTAAGACGAGTAGTGAGTATATAGACCTTAGCCAACAATCACATATCAAAATTATAGATATTGTATGATGTATTATTTTGGTATTCACAATTAGCCAAGAAAGTCCATTAAAATTAGCATTAAATGATTTTAAATAATGGGTAAATATTATAAAATAATATTAGGTTAAAAGAGTAAGTGGGGTAGGGGTTGAGAATATGTTAGATGAGAGAAAGATGTATGAAGAATGTAAAGTTGGGGATGTTGTGGCGAGAGATGTAGTGGATTTTAAAACAGGTGTTGTGCTATGTAGTAAAGGGCATGTTTTGACGGAAGAAACATTGTCTTGGATTAGAAAATTTAATGTGTTTGATATTTATATTCAAAAAGATGATTGGGGAAAAGTCTGGAATATTAATGACAACCATATTATGGCATATACCAAATGTATGTCAGCACTGAATCAGGTATTGCTTCAAGTAAGAACAGGTAAAGAGGTAGATGCACAGTCTATAAAAGCTATTAGAGATGTGTTTAATGGGATGCTTAATGATAATAGCACCATTATGGGATGTGTGAATATGATCAAAGAGATCAAATCCTATACGTGTGCCCACTCTATGAATGTAGGGATGTTAGCAGTATTATTAGGAAAGTGGCTCCATTTATCTGAGGTTCAGTGTGAAGAATTGTTTTATGCAGGTGTTTTACATGATGTTGGTAAATACCGTATTTCACAGGATGTGCTTAACAAAAGAGGGAAAATAACTCCTTCTGAATTAAGTATTATGAAGAGCCATGCACAACTTAGCTATGATACGGTAAGTATGATGTCGCATATAAGTCAAGATGTTAAGGAAGGGATATGGGGGCATCATGAGAGAAATGATGGTACAGGGTATCCGAGACAATTAAAGCATGACCAAATCTCTATGTATAGCAAGATTCTTGCAGTAGTGGATGTCTATGATGCTATGATTTCTGAACGTGTCTATAAGAAAAAAGAGACACCATTTACTGTGATGGAACATCTAGTCATTCAGGAGATGGGGCGACTAGACCCACAGATATTAATGACATTTCTAAAAAACATAGCAGACTACTATGTGGGTGTCAAAGTAAAACTCAGTACACATGAACAGGCAGAAGTTGTATTTATACCGAGCCAGTGTGTCTATAGACCTATTGTTAAGGTTGGAGAAGATTACTTAGATTTGTGTCAACATAAACATATTAAAATCGTAGATATTTTATAATAAAGAAAAGGCTATTGCGAGGATGCAATAGCCTTTTCTTTGTATGTCTGAGGGAAGATTAAGCACGTTTTACTGTAAGTGTTACATCTTCGCCGTTTACTTTCCAAGCTTTTTCATAACCACCTTCAAGAGAGCCTTCTACCACGTCGTTTGCAAGAACATCAGATTTGATTTCTGCTGCATTGCGTGCCATGATATCAGCAATCTTAGCATTGTCTTTGTAAGCTACTAAGATATGGTCTTGTACTTCGAAGTCAGCTTCTTTTCTCATTGTTTGGATTTTTGAAATGATTTCACGTACAAATCCTTCTTCAATGAGTTCATCAGTAAGTTGTGTATCAAGTACTACTGTGAAGCTGCCTTCGCTTTGTGCTACGAAGCCTTCTTTTTGAGCTGTAGAGATGAGTAAGTCTTCTTTTGTAAGTTCGATTGTTTCATCGCCAATAGCAAGTTTTAAGATGCCTGTAGCGTTTAATTCATCCATAGCTTTTGTGCCGTCTAACTCTGTAAGAGCAGTACGGATTGCGTTAAGTACTTTACCGTATTTTGGTCCAAGTGTACGCATTTGAGGCTTGAATGTGTAAGAGATGAAGTCGCTTGCATCATCTGTGAAGTCTACCACTTTTACATTGAGCTCTTCAGCAATGATTTCGCCAAATGCAGCTGGAAGTACTTCTGTTGCACCTACATGCATTTTACCGATTGGTTGACGGTTTTTGATGTTTGATTCACTACGGCATGCGCGTCCAAGTACTACGATTTTGAGAACGTCATCCATGTGTTTTTCAAGTGCTGTATCAATCATTGTTTCATCTGCTACTGGGAAGTCGCAAAGGTGGATACTTGTTGGGGCTTCTTTGTCTACAGATCTAACGATGTTTTGGTAGATTTCTTCTGCCATAAATGGTACGAATGGTGCAGCAAGTTTTGCAAGTGTGCTAAGAACAGTGTGAAGTGTCATGTAAGCATTCACTTTGTCTTGTGGCATATCACTTTGCCAGAATCTCTCACGGCTACGACGTACATACCAGTTAGAAACGTCATCAATGAAGTCTTGCATTGCACGAGAAGCTTCGAAGATACGGTAGTTTTCAAGGTGTTCATCAACTGATTTTGTTAATGAGTTAAGTTTTGAAAGTACCCATTTATCCATCATGCCAAGTGTATTGTAGTCTAAAGAATACTGTGTTGGGTCGAAGTTATCGATATTTGCATAAAGTACGTAGAACGCATAAGTGTTCCAGAAAGTACCCATGAACTTACGTTGTGCTTCGCTTACGTTTTCTGGACCGAAGCGGCTTGGAAGCCATGGTGCACTTGCTGAGTAGAAGTACCAACGTACAGCGTCAGCGCCTTGTGCATCAAGTACAGTCCAAGGGTCTACAACGTTCCCTTTGTGTTTACTCATTTTGAGGCCGTCTTTGTCACATACGTGTCCAAGAACGATAACATTTTTGTATGGTGCACGATCAAAAATAAGTGTAGAGATTGCCATCAATGTGTAGAACCAACCACGTGTTTGGTCAACAGCTTCTGAGATGAAATCTGCAGGATAGTTTTGATCGAAGATTTCTTTGTTTTCAAATGGGTAGTGAAGTTGTGCAAATGGCATAGAACCACTATCATACCAACAGTCGATAACGTCTTCAACACGTGTCATTTGTTTGCTACAAACAGGACAGTTAAGATGAACGTTGTCAATGTATGGTTTGTGAAGTTCGATATCATCTGGGCAGTCAGAGCTCATAGATTTGAGTTCTTCAATGCTACCGATCAGATGCTTGTGTCCACATTCACATTCCCAGATAGGAAGTGGTGTACCCCAGTAACGTGAACGAGAAAGACCCCAGTCAATAACACCTTCAAGGAAGTTACCGAAGCGTCCTTCACCGATTGCTGGTGGAAGCCAGTTTACTGTGTTATTGTTCTTAACAAGTGCATCACGTACTTTTGACATAGAGATGAACCATGTGTCACGTGCGTAGTAGAGAAGTGGTGTATCACATCTCCAACAGTGTGGGTAGCTGTGTTCGTATGGCATAGATTTGAAAAGTTTGTTGTTTTCTTCTAACCATTTGAGGATGTGCTTGTCAGCATCTTTTACGAAGATATCTTGCCAGTCAGCTACTTCTTTTGTGAAGTAACCTTGCTCGTTTACAAGTTGTACGAATGGAAGGTCGTTTTCACGGCCGATTCTTGCATCGTCTTCACCAAATGCTGGTGCGATATGAACGATACCTGTACCATCTGACATTGTAACGTAGCTATCAGCTACTACAAAGTAGGCTTTTTTGTCTGGTGTTACGAAGTCAAAGAGTGGCTCGTAGCTGATCCCTTGAAGGTCAGTACCTTTTACTGTAGCAACAACAGTTGCTTCTGTTTCACCAAATACGCTAGCAACAAGTGCTTCAGCTAAGATGTACTTAGTGCCATCTACATCTACTGTTACGTAGTTTTCATCTGGATTTACACAAAGTGCTACGTTTGATGGTAATGTCCAAGGTGTTGTTGTCCAAGCTAAGAAGTAAGTATTGTCTTGATCAACTAATTTGAATTTGGCAATAGCAGTAGCGTCTTTGATATCTTTGTAGCCTTGAGCAACCTCGTGAGATGAAAGAGATGTTCCACATCTTGGGCAGTAAGGTACGATTTTGTGACCTTTGTAGATGAGGTCTTTGTCCCAAATTTGACGAAGAGACCACCATACTGACTCGATGTAGTTGTTGTGGTAAGTAACATATGGGCTATCCATGTCTACCCAGTAACCTACACGGCTAGTCATTTTTTCCCATTCGCTTTGGTATTTCCAAACACTCTCTTTACATTTTGTAATGAAGTCTTCTACACCATATTCTTCGATTTGTGGCTTACCACTGATTCCAAGAAGTTTCTCAACTTCAAGTTCAACTGGAAGACCGTGAGTATCCCAGCCTGCTTTACGAAGTACTTTGTAGCCTTTCATTGTTTTGTAACGAGGAATTAAGTCTTTGATAACACGTGTTAAAATGTGTCCGATATGTGGTTTCCCATTTGCTGTTGGTGGGCCATCATAAAATGTGAAAGTTTCGTTGCCTTCACGGGCATTGATTGATTCTTCAAATACGTTGTGTTCCTTCCAGAATTCGAGGACAGCAAGTTCGCGGTCTACGAAATTCAGGTTGGTGTCTACTTTTTTGTACATAGTCAACCTCCTAGAATTGTTATATTTTTGAAAAATGGGTATAAAAAAAGCCCCTTCATCCCTTAATAACAGGACGAAAGAACGTACTTAACTTATCTTCCGCGGTACCACCTGATTTGCCTCTATATATAGAAGCCGCTCGTTATACCTTTCTTTTGGTAACGGGTAGAAGTAACCCGTCAGAGCCTACTGTCAAACATTTCGGTCTGCCACTCCAAGGTGATGTTTCGTAAAGTATAGCCTATGGGCTCTCACCAACCCCACTCGCTGCAAAGCATTTACAATACTACTTTTCCTCTTCATCGTGTTTTGATATGATGAATATAATATAGCATTTATTATAAAAGTAAACCTCCTAGTTGTAAAGACCTAATATAATATGGTAAGATAAATGTTAGCGAAGAAGTTGTAAAAGAGGGGATTTTCCTACGAAGTATAGATAGGTTTACAAAAGTCAAAACATAATTAGAGGAGAGAAAATATGAAAAAATTAGCTTTATTAATGATGGTTATTCTTTCGATGGTGACATTTACAGGATGTTTTGGGCCACCACCAGCCAATGCTATGACAGTTTCTGAGGAGAAGATCTGGCCAGCAGATATCCCTAGCACAGTACCAAAAGCAGATGAATCTAAAATTGTAAAAGTTACAACACTCAAAAATTCAGTGCTAGTAGAATTAGGCAATGTAACAGAGGCAGACTATACAGCATATGTAGAACAAGTAACAGCAGCAGGTTGGGTACAAGAGTTTGAAACAGGTGCCACTTCAATTATTTACAAAAATGGTGATGCGAGACTTGATGTGACATTATGCGAAGTACAAGTTAATGAGACAGAAAAAGAACAAAGGGTACTTATTGATTATTCAAAAAGTATTACACCAATACAAAAATAAAAAGTATGCCATCAAACAAACAGGTTTGATGGCGTTTTTTTGTCGTATAGGAAGCTATGGATATAGATACATTCATCATTTTTACACATATTTTCACTAACCTATAAGCATATAAATAAAGTGAGAGTATAGCGTGAAAAGGGTGGGGAGTTATGGATACAATAAGTATTATTATACCAGCATATAATGTAGTGCAGTATATTGAGAGGTGTTTAGAAAGTATACTTCGGCAGACGTATAAGGCACTAGAGATTATTATTGTCAATGATGGATCAACAGATGCAACGGCAGTTATCTGTGAAGCTTATGCTAAGAAAGATGAGCGTATTAGGTTGATTCATCAAAAAAATCAAGGGGTGGCGGTTGCTAGAAATACAGGGATAGCCCTTGCAACAGGTAGCTTTATAGGCTTTGTAGATCCAGATGATTGGGTGGAGCCACAGATGTATGAGGCCCTATATACCTGTCTTAAACAGTCCCCATATCCTGTGTGTATGTGTTCTTACTATAAAGATAGTAAGAAAGGAAGCACACCTCAGCTATTTCCTTTTAACAAAAAAAGTTTGTCTAGGTATGAGGTTATAGAAGAGGTGATTTCACCTATGATAGGGATTGATGACTTACTACCCAAATATACTTATATTATGGGATGTGTATGGCGTTGTTTGTACCGAAAGGATTTCTTAGACCAATATGACCTGAGGTTTCAAAAGGGGATTACCATTATGGAGGATTTGGTCTTTAATGTGGGGGTGCTTCTTAGAGCTGAGGGGATTTGTATTGAGGAAGGCATATGGTATCACTATGTTCAGAATAAGAGTTCAGTGCTACATAGCTACAATGAAAAAATGTGGCAAGATCAAATGAGAGTCCATGATTTATTGGAGCAGATGCTTAGAGAAGCAGGACTTGGCGAGTATATGCGCAATCGACTAGATATGCGTTATATCAGTATGACTTTTAGTGCCATATATAATGAAATTAACCGTTCTAGCAAGAAGTCTATGAGCGAAAAACTCAAAAATGTAGTGGATATTTGTAGCGAAGAAAAGTTTAAAGCCACATTAGAGAGGGCAAAACCTGTCCAAAGGCATGTTTCATTAGAAAAAATAGTTACAGGTGCAACGATGGCAAAAAAAGAAGAAGCCTAGTAGATTAATCTACTTTTGGCTTCTTTTTCTTTTGCCATAGGAGATAAATGCCTACAATAAAGGCAATACCAATAGCAAGGGTATATTTTTTCATAATTTGATCAATCAGGGTAATATTGTCACCTAAGAAATATCCAAGCATAATCAAAAGTGTATTCCAAATGGTAATACCGAGACAAGAATAGGATAAGAATGAAGCAACATTAAGTTTTTGGCTACCAGCTAAAAATGAGACATAGGTTCTGGTAAGCGGGACAACGCGTGTGAGAAGAACAGCCATATTACCATACTGCTGAAACCATTTTTCAAGGGCGATAATACTTTGCTTACTCTTAGGAAAACGTTTTTGCATCCAGTTTAAAAAAG
>JBOFEH010000147.1:0-10242 GCA_051647765.1 Cellulosilyticaceae bacterium
CTATTGTTAACTTTATGGTTATTACCAAAGGTTCAGAGCGTGTTGCAGAGGTTTCAGCTCGATTTACATTAGATGCGATGCCAGGGAAACAAATGGCTATTGACGCGGATCTTAACTCAGGATTTATTGATGAGGCAACGGCTAAAGAGAGACGTCAAAAAATCCAAAATGAGGCTAGTTTCTTTGGGGCCATGGATGGAGCATCCAAATTCGTTAAGAATGATGCGATAGCAGGGATATTAATTTCATTTATTAATATTGTCGGCGGTATTATTCTTGGGGTTGTCATGAGAGAAATGGAATTTATGGATGCCTTGCAGACCTATACTATTGTTACAATTGGGGATGGTCTTGTAAGTGCGATTCCAGCCTTATTTATTTCCACAGCAACAGGTATACTTGTTACCAAAACGAATCAAGAAGGTGAAATGAGTACAGCACTCTTTAGTCAGTTTGCTTATTCACCACTCGTACTTTATATTGTAGGTGGACTTCTTTTAGTATTAGGGATGTTTACGCCAATTGGCCTTGCAGTGACATTGCCAATTGCAGCACTATGGGCATTCTTAGCTATGAGAATTAGCAAGCAAAAGCAAGTTGATGAAATAGAGAGTGAAATTTCAACAGAGGATGTACTTGCCGATGAAATCAGGAAGCCTGAGAATGTTATTTCGCTCTTGCAGGTTGACCCTATTGAACTTGAGTTTGGTTATGGGATTATTCCATTAGCTGATGTTAATCAGGGGGGGGACCTATTAGACCGTGTGGTAATGATTAGAAGGCAGATTGCCTTAGAGCTAGGAACAATTGTTCCTATTATTAGATTAAGAGATAATATTCAGTTACCCCCAAATACTTATAGTATCAAAATTAAGGGAACTGAAGTGGCACGTGGGGAGATTTTATTTGATCACTATATGGCTATGAATCCTGGCTATGTAGAAGAAGAAATAGAAGGCATTGAGACAGTAGAGCCAGCATTTGGCTTACCAGCTCTTTGGATTACAGAGTCACAGAGAGAAAAAGCAGAGATGCGAGGCTATACAGTAGTGGATTGTCCATCTATTATGGCAACCCATCTTACAGAAGTCATCAAGGTTCATTTATCTGAGCTACTGAGTCGTCAAGACGTACAAACGCTTATTCAGAATGTAGCAGAGACTCACTCAGCCTTAATCACGGAATTAACACCTAAATTACTAGGGCTTGGGGAAATCCAAAAAGTACTAGCTAATTTATTGGATGAGGGCATTTCAATTAGAGATTTAGTCACCATATGTGAAATTTTAGCTGACTATGCACCGACTATTCGTGACACAGATGTACTTACAGAATATGTGAGACAAGGCTTAGCACGTATGATTTCTAAGCGTATATTCCAGCAGACTACTAATCAAGTCATTACATTAGACCCTACCATTGAACAGCTTATTATGGATAATGTTCAGCATACAGAACAAGGTGCATATGTTGCGTTAGATCCTAAGACGTTGCAACATATTGTACAGGCATTAAAAATGGAGGTTAATAAGTTAACATCGGTAGGATTGCAGCCTATTATTTTAACTTCTCCTATCGTGAGAATTTATTTTAAGCATTTGACAAAACAGTATATGCCTGATTTGATTGTGATTTCTTATAATGAAATCGAACAAAATGTCCAAATTCAGTCAATAGGAATGGTGAGTGCCTCATGAGAATATTAAAGATTAAGGGAAAAGACGAACAAACAATTACCAAGCAAATAGAAAAAGAATATGGCGGTACCGCCGTGATTTTAAATACCCATCAAGAAAAAGTTGATGGGTTTCTAGGCGTGTTCAAAAAACCACAATATGTGGTAACAATAGCTATAGAAGAGGAACCTATCCTCTCAGCAGAACCTCCTGAAATGGTTACGCGCTTAGATGAAATTAAATTACAGATGCAGGAGCTTCGACAAGAATTACAAGAAACAAAGAAAAAGGTACCACTAGCCCCAATAGTTCAGACACCAGAACCTCAAAATAAATTCTATCATTTATTTGAACAAAAACTTTCCAATGAGGGTGTTCATCTAGATGTCATTAGGGCATTATTAGAAAATTTAAGTGACGAAATGGAAATAGATGAAATAGTACGGTTACTGTATACAAAAATCATTCAGACATTTGAGATGCCAGCCCAACAAGAAGACTGTAAAAAAGTGTTTTTTATAGGGCCTACAGGGGTTGGTAAAACAACAACCATTGCAAAGCTTACAGCAGATAAAGTGCTTAATAAACGTGAGAAGGTAACATTAATTACGGCAGATACGTATCGTATTGCAGCTATTGAACAACTAAGAACCTATGCAGAGATTTTAGATGTGCCTATAGAAATCGTATATGAAGATCAAGATTTGAAAAATTATCTTCACAAATGGGAACAAGACGTGGATTATTTGTTAATTGATACAGCGGGTAGATCCCACAAAAATGTGGAACAGATGATTCATATGCAACAATTACTCAAAGAAGTGAGTGACAAAAAAGTATATTTAGTGATGAATATGAATACACAGTTTCAAGATGTTCAAAGAATTATTGAAAGTTATGAACTGCTTACACCCTATTTTGAAGTGATTGTCACCAAAGCAGATGAGACGGATGTTATAGGAAATATATTAAACATTGCATACTGTGGGAAAAAGCCTATTGTTTATATGACAACAGGACAAGGTGTACCAGATGATTTTGTCGTATTTGATTACCATGAGTATACGAGAGATTTGTTAGGGAGAATAAGCTATGAATGATCAAGCATTTGCATTAAGAGATAGAATGGCAATTAAAACAAAAGAAGACTTGTCCAAACGCAATATGCGTGTGCTTACAGTAACCAGTGGTAAAGGAGGTGTAGGCAAAAGTAATTTTACAACCAATCTAGCATTGTGCATGAAACAGCAGGGGCATACCTCCTTAATTTTAGATGCTGATTTTGGACTTGCTAACATTGAGATTATTTTTGGAGAACGACCACAATATAACCTTGCCCATTATATCAAAGGACACTGTAGTATGGAGCAACTCATATGTCATAGTCAATATGGTATACCTTTTATTTCAGGGGGATCAGGCGTAAAGGAAATGCTGTTTTTAAATCAAGGACAAGTGGGGCATATTGCAGAAGGGCTCAAAAGTATTGAGTCTGTTGCCGAAACACTTATTATTGATACGGGTGCAGGTATCAATGAAATTGTACTTAAATTTAGCCAACTAGCCGATGAGGTGTTAGTGGTTGTAACACCAGAACCAGCCTCTATTACAGATGCCTATGCACTCATCAAGACACTTGAAAAAGAATTAGTGCATACACCACGATTTAAAATTATTATTAATAAAGCAGATTCTATAAAGGAAGCACAGGAAGTATTTAGTAAGCTTAATTATGTTACGAAACAGTTTTTGAAAATTGACTTAGCATATGGAGGGTTTATCCCCTATGATGAAAAGCTTTTTCAAGCTGTAAAATTACAAAAGCCGGTTGTCGTGTATGACCATAGGGCACAGTCAAGTAAGGCGTATGAGCAGATTAGTCGTAGTTTATTAGGACAAGAACAAGCCAACCCAATGAAGGGTAGTTGGGTAGAAAAGTTTAAAAGTGTATTTAGTCCAAAATAAAATTCTCGATTTGTGGAAGTATGCATTATATTAAACTGCTAATGGTAGTATAGTAATAGTGAGAGCTAAAGCAAGATAGGAGAGTACTATGCAAAAAGAAGGAGAGGACTATAAGTATATTATAGCAATAGGCATATCGACAGGTGGCCCAAAGGCACTTAATCAAGTAATTGCTGAACTGCCTAAGACATTGCCAGCTACGTATATTGTGGTACAACATATGCCTGCAGGTTTCACAAAATCCTTGGCCCAAAGGTTAGATAGTATCAGTGAACTTGAAGTCAAGGAAGCTGAACAAGGCGATAGACTTCAAAGAGGCAGAGTACTCATTGCACCTGGTGGTAAACAATTTAAAATTGTTGGTGGAAGAATATTAGAAGTACTTCTGACGGATGAACCACCTTATAAAAGTCATAAGCCAGCAGTTAATGTGATGTTTGAGTCACTCGCCCAGCTTCCAATAAACAAAAAGATTATTGGAGTTATTATGACAGGGATGGGTAGTGATGGATTAGAAGGAATAACGCACTTGATGCATACAAAGCAGCAAGGGCAAGCTACAATTATTGCACAAGATGAGGCGAGCTGTGTGGTCTATGGGATGCCCAAGGCTATTGTTAATGCTGGGTTAGCACACCATGTTGTGCCGCTTAATCAAATCGTTAAAACAATTATAAAAGTAATGGGGGAATAGCGTTATGGATATGAGTCAATATCTTGAATTGTTCATTGAAGAGTCAAAGGAAAATTTACAAAGCCTTAATGAACATTTATTACACTTAGAGCATGATCCAACAGATATGCAAATATTAAATGAAATTTTTAGGGTAGCACATACGCTTAAAGGTATGGCTGGAACGATGGGCTTTACAAGAATGCAAAAGCTTACACATAATATTGAAAATGTTCTTTCAGAGATTAGGAATGGAAAAATCCATGTTAATTCAGAGATGTTAGATATTTTATTTCAGTGTTTAGATGCCTTAGAAAATTATGTAGAAAAAATCGTCAATACCTCCCAAGAAGGAGATGAAGATTATGCACATTTGGTGGATCAATTAGCACGTATTGGTAGCCTAGAGCAAGTGGTAGGTCAACAAGCACCACAAGCACCACAAGAATCAGAGCATCAGGGTAGTGTCAGTGGTGTCAATACTTCTAGTACTGAGTTAATCCTATTACCAGAAGCTCAAATGCATATTAAAGATGAGGCTATTAGAGTAGGGATGAATGTTTATCAAGTGATTGTGACACTCAGTGCTTCATGTGTTCTTAAATCAGCAAGAGCATTTGTTATCTTTAATGAACTTGAGCATATAGGAGAAATTATTCATACGGTACCGGAGACACAAAGTATTGAGGATGAGCAGTTTGATCAAAGCTTTACTCTCGTTGTGGTAACCAATGAATCGATGGATAAGCTTAAATCTGTGGTAATGGGTGTTGTAGAAGTAGAATCAGCAAGTGTGACAGCATTTGTAATGGATGGTGTTGTTTCAGAACACGCAGTAGTAGAAGAACATAAAACACCACAACAAGTCGAGGCTGACCAACCCGCAGAGGCTAAAGGAGCGAACAAACAACAGGTGTCAAGTAAGAGTGTACGTGTAAGTATCGAAAGATTAGATACACTCATGAACTTGGTAAGTGAGCTTATTATTGTTAAAACACAATTAGAAGGAATTAAAGGTGGAGAATCAAATCAGGGAACACACACTAATTATAATGATTCTATTGAATACCTAGAGCGCGTTACAAATAGCTTACATGATGCTGTTATGAAAGTAAGAATGGTTCCAGTTGAGTCTGTATTTAATCGTTTCCCACGTATGATTCGAGACGTTTCAAGAAAATTAGGTAAAGACATAGATCTGGTAATGTCTGGTGAAGAGACAGAACTTGACCGTACAGTGATTGATGAGATTGGTGATCCACTGATCCACTTATTACGTAATGCGGCAGATCATGGTCTTGAGACAACACAAGAGCGTATTAATGCGGGCAAAAATCCAAAAGGAACAATTAGACTAGATGCTTACCAAGATGGTAATAGTGTTGTCATTGAAGTCAGTGATGATGGCCGTGGTATTAATGTGAATCGCATCAAAGACAAAGCCGTTAAAAAAGGTGATATTACACCAGATGTTGCAGCCAGTATGTCTGATCAAGAGATTATTGATTTATTATTTAAACCAAGTTTTAGTATGGCAGAAGCTGTAACTGATTTATCAGGACGTGGTGTAGGTCTTGATGTTGTTAAGAGTAAAATTGTATCATTAGGTGGTCATGTTGAAGTCAAAACAGAGCTTGGTAAAGGAAGTAAGTTTATTGTAAGATTACCGCTTACATTGGCTATTATCCAAGCGTTAATGGTTAATATTAGTGATGAAAAATATGCTATTCCACTAAGTAATATCCAAAATATTGAAGATATCCGCAAGGAAGACATCAAACGCGTTCAAAAACAAGAAGTCATTGTATTAAGAAATGAAGTCATTCCAATTGTGAGACTTCATTCTGTATTAGATGTAGAAGAACAAGAAAAAGAGCACATGATGGCTGTTATTGTAAAAAAAGGTGAAAAACAAATTGGCTTTATTATTGATTCACTGATTGGGCAGCAAGAAATTGTTATTAAACCACTTGGGAAATATCTCAGTCATATTAATATGATTGCAGGGGCAACTATTTTAGGAAATGGTGAAGTTGCACTCATTTTAGATGTGAACACATTAGTATAGGGGGAACTAGATTATGGAAGCAACTTATGAAAATACCAAACAATTTGTTATTTTTAAATTTGATGAACAACTTTATGGAATAGACATCCAAAGTGTTCAAATTATTGAGCGTATGAAGAGTATTATGCGTGTACCGAAAGCACCACAGTGTATTAAAGGTGTTATGAATTTACGTGGTGAAATTATCCCAGTGATTGACATGCGTGTTCAGTTTGAACTAGAATCTATGGCATATACAGATGATACGCGTATTATCATTGTTAAAATTGATGATACTATGGTTGGGATTATTGTAGATAGTGTTAAAGAAGTTGTTGAATTAAAAGCAGACCAAATTGAAGGTGTGCAAAATGTGCAAGGTAAAATGAATGCAAACCATATTTTAGGAATAGGAAAACTTGACCATACAATTATTACACTACTCAATCTTAAAAATATCGTAGAGGAAGCATTCGAACTCAATAGATAGTGAGGGATAGGGATGGAACAACCAAAAAAACTATCATTTCAGAAACTCGATATTTTAAGAGAAGCTGGTAATATTGGAGCAGGTAACGCAGTGACAGCACTGAGTGAACTGCTCCACAAACCAGTGGATATGAGTATTGCTGAAGTGAAAATTAAACAGATTAATGAGTTATCTAATGTACTAGGACAAGAAGAGGACTATATTGTAGCCATGCTGATAGAAGTAGATGGAGATATTAATGGGATGCTGATTTTAGCATTAGAAACCCCAAGTGCCCATGAAATTGTGGATCGTCTATTAGATAAGCAAACAAAAGAAGAAAGCTTTAATGAGCTTGAGTCATCGGTATTATGTGAGACGGGAAATATTTTAGCGGGCTCTTATTTAAGTGCACTCAGCACACTGACTAATATGTATCTTAATGCATCTGTTCCGCAAATGGCTATGGATATGGCAGGGGCAATCCTGAGTTTCCCAGCTATCCAATTTATGCAAGATGATAACACCATGATGTTCATTGAAACAAGATTTACAGATAAAGAAAAATTGCTGAATGGAATCTATTTACTCGTTTTAGATGAGAATTCATTAGGTAAAATTACCGAAGCATTAGGTAAGTTAATATGAGCACACAAGAAGTCATAAAAGTTGGTATGGCAGATTTTAATGTTGCTAAACAGCCTCATATTTTGACCACGCTAGGATTAGGGTCATGTGTAGGGATTGCGCTGTATGATCCTATCCATAAAATAGGTGGATTAGCACATATCATGCTACCAGATAGTACACAAATTAGAAATAATAGTAATGTGGCTAAATTTGCAGATACGGGACTTGCTGTTCTTGTGGATAGAATGATAGAGTTAGGTGCTGTTCAAAATAGATTAGTAGCAAAAATAGCAGGTGGGGCTCATATGTTTGAGTTTAAACATATGGATGAGACAATGCGTATAGGTGCTAGGAATGTTGCGGCTGTTACGAGCTTATTACAGCAGTATAAGATCCCTATAAAGGCAAGTGATACAGGAAGTAATTATGGAAGAACGATTGAACTACATACAGATACAGGTATATTAGTTGTGAAAACAATTGGACATGGAGTCAAGCAGATATAAGGCATAAGGGGGTTCTGACATGACAGAACATATGATTGAAGGGATATGGAAACGCTACAAAGAATCTAGAGATTTTGAAGCAAAACAAGAGTTAATTGTTCACTATGCTTATTTGGTCAAACTTGTAGCTGGTCGTGTAAATATCTATCTTAATAATTATGTAGAACTAGATGATTTAATTGGATATGGTGTCATCGGACTCATTGATGCAGTAGATAAGTTCTCCCTTGATAAAAATGTGAAGTTTGATACCTACGCATCTCTTAGAATAAGGGGAGCTATACTAGATGAAATACGAAAGCTGGACTGGATTCCTAGAAGTCTAAGAAAAAAACAAAAAGAACTCAATAAGGCAATCTCAGACTTAGGTATGACACTAGGAAGACCACCAGAGGATAAGGAAATCGCTAATTATTTAAAAATCACAATAGATGACTACTATGAACTTATTCAACAAACAAATATTAGTAATCTATTGTTTATAGATGATTGTGGAACTCAAATCGCTAACCTAGAAGATACGCAAGTTGAGAAACCAGAATACTATGTAGAGAAGCAAGAAATTTTAGAAGATTTGACAGTAGCGATGGAGGGATTACCTGAGCGTGAGCGTATGGTCGTAACACTTTATTATTTTGAAGAGATGACACTCAAAGAAATCAGTAGCATATTAGAAGTATCCGAATCACGTGTATCGCAGCTTCATACTAAAGCTGTTTCAAGATTAAGAATGACACTAGGGAAGTATCATAAGGTACTACCTTTGTAAAGGGGAGAAAGCTATGATTAGGCCAATTGATACGCAAATTTTATACCCACAATCACCGGAACTTTCAAATAGACAACAAGTGGCCAAACAACAATCAGAAATTCAGCAACAACAATTTGCAGATATTATGAATAAAGAGAATGAATCACAAAGAGATACAGTCATAAAAACTTCTAAAGATGAAAACGTTAAAAATAATACTGAACCTAAAAAAAATCAATCAGAACAAAAACAAAAAAATAAAAAAAGGTCTAGAGATCAAAAAGAAAAGCATCTTGAGGCAACAAACTTTTCGGGGAGTACAATCGATATTAAGATTTAGGAAGGATACAGATAAAAATGATAATACAAAATTTGCCTTATTGGTGCCTGCTGTGGGTAGGTATAGGTTTTGTAATTATTTTGACAGGGGTATTTCTTTTGGCAAACAATCATTCAAAAGAGACGCAGTATACACAACGTCTAGAGAAAGTTTTTCCCATGTTAATGGAGCAGAAACAGATGAGTATACAAGATCAGTACCATAAAGAGACAGAGACTATAGAGACAGAAATGGTGAGTCTTTATGAAAAAATTAGTCGTTTAAGCCAAGAAGGAAAAACACCTGAGGAAATTGCAAAACAACTTAAAATAGGTGTGGGCGAAGTCAAACTCATGTTATCACTGTATGCAATGAGGTGAAATCATGAATCATAAAAAAGAAAAGATTATTTATTGGTTTATGGGAATCGGTGTAGGAATGGTGCTATCGGGAATGCTGATGTTAGGAATCGGTCTAAAATTAATAGCGCCTGTAGACGAGATTATAACCCAATATAAAGACACACAAGAAATAACACCCATTACACAAAATGTAATCAACAATCCTATAACAACATCTTCAGATGTTGCAATAGAAGCACAGAAGAAGGAAGAAGAAATGGTAGTAGCTGTTACTATTCCGCCCTATCTAGGGTCAGAAGAAATTACAGAACTACTCAAACAGTATGGTGTTATTGAAGATAGTGGTGCATTTAATGAATACCTAAAAAGTAAAAAAAAGACAAGGTCCTTACAACATGGTACAATGTATTTCCCAAGACAAGGACAGTATAGCGAGATTTTAGATATTTTATTGAGGGTTAATCAATAAAATATTTTTTTTACCCATTGTTTTTGTAGTACATGTGTGTTATACTGAACACCGAAAAATAAAACGCACGTATATGCATCACATACAAGGGTGCTAAGGTATTAGTCTTGTATGCATCCCATATACGGAGGATCAACCAGGAGGATTTTAAAATGGCAGTAATTTCAATGAAACAACTTTTAGAAGCGGGTGTACACTTCGGTCACCAAACAAGAAGATGGAACCCAAAAATGAAGGAATACATCTTCACAGAAAGAAACGGAATCTACATCATCGACTTACAAAAAACAGCTAAAAAAGTAGATGAAGCTTACAATGCAATTCGTGAAGTTGCAGAGCAAGGTGGAAAAGTATTATTCGTTGGTACTAAAAAAC
>JBOFEH010000148.1:0-6722 GCA_051647765.1 Cellulosilyticaceae bacterium
TTATCTCTAATTTGACCACCTACTGATTGAATAAACCCAAGGTTGAAGAAGTTTACATCTGTATCTTCTGCAAGCTTTACAAGGTTTGGTGCACCATTATTGGCATACCCTGGTTTTGTAACCCATGCTCCCATATCTACGAATGGTGCATTAACTTGTGCTGGCCATACAATCCCTTCGCCCACACCAAAATCACTCTCTGGAATCTCTGGCGCTACGTATTCTTGTACTGTAATCGTTCTTGTAGCTGAAGCTTCTAACCCCTCGCTATCTGCTACTGTATAGACAAGTTCATATGTACCTGCTACTGTCGTATCAACTTCACCTGATACCTCAATACGGTCTGTAATTGTACCATCTTCCTTATCCGTAGCTGTTACGCCTGCCATCTTATCAAATGCATCACCTACTGTGATTGTCTTATCTGTAATTCCACGTAGTACTGGTGCTTGATTTGGTGCTTTTGCTTCTACAACTACTTTTCTAAGGATTGTTGTTGTTAAACCTTCAGAGTCAGTTACTGTATAAGTTAATGTATACTCACCAATCTCGTTCACATTAACCTCACCCGTTACATTAATACGGTCTGTAATTGTACCATCTTCTTTGTCAAGTGCCGTTACACCCGCCATCGGATCAAATGCATCACCTACTGTGATTTTTTTGTCTGTAGCACCTGTAATTACTGGCGCTTGGTTTACTGTCTCTATATCTCCATAGATTGTCTGGCGTTTGATTTCCGTTCCTTCTTTAGTGATACGTTGCACAAGTTCAATAGACTCAAGTGCACTAATGTCTTCTACAGGACCTGTTGATTTAAGTCTAAATGTATAAGTCTGGCCTGGAACAATTGCCTTACCATCATAGATGCTTCCAAAATCAACTACAGTGTAGTCACCTTCTTGTGTTACTGTTCCTGCTGTATAGTCACCCTTGCTTAGTGCTGGTCCATCATGCTTGATATAAAGTTTTGGAAGGGTAATTGTCTCCGCCATCTTCTCTGTTGTCTGTAATACTTCGCCTGACTCTTCTAATCTCTCGTTGTTTGTAATAGAGATTTCATAGCCTCCTGTATTGCCCCATGATTCCATAAATGGTGAAATAGCTACACTAATATCTAAGTCTGCATAGACAATCTCATGTTCTGTGAGTTTACCATTGCCAAAGAGTGCTTTCTTAGTAGCTTTTGTGAGCTCATCACGCTTGCCTGAACCCGTTGGTGCATCCATTGATGCCATCCATGCGATCATACCACCTAATTCATTTTCATTAACATACTTTGCTTTTTCTTCTATTGAACGTACATTATCATATGTGAAGAATGCACCTGTTGTTGCATCATATAAGTATGGTGCTTTAGCTTCATCATCCCAGTACTCTCTAAGTCCTGGATAAGCTGCTTTGAGTTTGTTAAGACTTCCATAGCTCCAGATACCACCACGACGTCCACCATCGCCACTTGCTAATGGTGCTTCATTGGCTGCTCCTCTTGATGGCGCCTGATCTGCATCTCTACCTGCAATAGCTGCCTCTCCAAAGAGCCCTGGGTTGTTAGCATCTGTACCACCTGTTACATTTTCCCATCCACGTGTGTAGTACGCTGCACCTACAACGATTTTTTCTGCTGGCGCACCGTTATCAAGCATATAAGTAACAGCTTCATCAATTGTAAACTTGCTATCAGCCATTGGGTCATTTGCATTTGGGTATAGCCCTGCTTGGTGACCACTAATTGGGTCAAACGCACCACGCATATCGTAAGTCATGATATTACCAAAATCGATAATTTCAAACATTCTCTGTACGTCTACTCCAGCTTCTAGCTTGCTCTGCGAAGCTGGTAGTGCTACTGATAATTCATAAGTCTTCCCAAGCTCTACCCCTTGTGCATCAAGTGCATCACGTAAGTCTTGAAGCAAAATAATGTAATTATCTTTATCTTCTGGTCTCGCATTTGGCGTACCTTCATCGTTTTTGTTATCTACTAAATCTGCTTCACGAACCGATGCAGGGTATTCCCAGTCAATATCTACGAAATCCATTTGAGTGTACTCCACAAACTTCATCACATTCTCTACAAAGTTTGTACGTGCTGTTAGATTAGAGGCCATTGCTGTAAAGTCCCCTGACTTTGACCACCCGCCAATAGAGACACCTATCTTAAGGTTAGGGTTTTGTGCACGAAGCTCAACTAATGCTGGCAAAATCCCCGCATTCACATCCCCCCATGTAATACCCGCTTGTCCAAGTGGATTCTCTGCTGCTGCACCTTTGTCTGTAAAGATAAGATTACCTTGTGCATCAAAATCCAAGAAAGCAAAGTTAAGATGTGTAAGCTGATCCGCTGCCATATGTTGTGGATAGAAGTTTCCTTGTCCACCCCAAACTGACCAATCACCATAATACATGACATTTCTTTTGTTACTTGTATTGTTTTGCTCTAAGGCTGACACTTCCATAGGGTTTGTCACAACTACCCCACCTAGTACCATAGAGACTACCATCATACTTGCTAATATTTTGCGTGCTTTTTGAACTAATTTCATATCGATTCCTCCTGCCATATTTCATCATTTGTATCGATTGTATTAGTTTCTGATGTCCCTTGTCTATGTCCTAACTGTCCCTTTTTTGGGCTGGTAGTCCCTCATAGAGATACACCACCAAGAAGCCATTGGTAAAGTAATACTCTCCAAACTCATCCTGCTCCACAGTCCCCTCTAACCACGCATTGTCATCTTCCTCAAAAATAACAATAGGCTCTCCGCCCTCCCAATACTGCTCCTCATCTAAGGCAAAATAACCTTGTTCATTTCTAAAAAGCATACCTTGTTTCATCTCATCACCTTCCATTACTTTTGTTGTCATCTTATTATACCCTAACTAAATTTTCTAACACTGCTATCTTTTTAATTTGGCTCACGTTTTATAATTTCCTAATATTTAAATTATTATATATTTTTTTGATTATTTATTTTTTATTTGCCATAAATATTATATAATAACTACAAGCTTTAAAAATATGAAGGGGGATTAACTCATATGGAATCAAAATGGTTATCTGGAAGAAAAGAAGTACTTGAAAAGTACAAACAACAAGTTAAACGTAAAGGCTCAATTATGTTAATCGGATTTACAATTGCTTTTGCAGTGGCATTTGCTGCTATCTTTATGGCCTTAAGTGGTCAAGAACGCTCAGGATCACTTTTTGTAGTAGGTTTTACTTATTTTATTGTCCTACTCATCTGCTTACTCTTACCTCTCAAAACAAAAAAACTCTCTACTAAGGATACAGAACAAACCCTACAAAGCTATCTCAAAACATCTGAAGAAGTAGCAGCCTTTGATAAAGAAGCTCTAGCACATCCAAAAGCTGAACTCCAAATAGGTGGTGGTCTAGGCCTTCGCAAATTCAAGCTCACCGATCATTGGCTAATCATTGAAGACCCTATCTATGTCACAAATGATCGTGTATTAAAAAAAGAAGATATTACATATATCCATGGAACAAAGTTTGGTCAAGGGGAGTATGGTATTGATATCTGTACTCACGACCAAAAAGTACTTAAATCATTTTTCCCACTCACCAAGAAAGATTACTTCGCTTTACTTGATTTTACTCTAACCCATTTCCCAGAAGCTGATTGGAAAGCTTATACAAAAGGTATGCCTAAGAAGGCTAGTTAATATTCCTATCATTCAAAAAGACTAGGGTCCTTTACTAAAAAGGCACCCTAGTCTTTTTGATATGATTAGAAATTGAATTCCTGTATTATCTTCTTTAGTTGTTTAGCTAATCCTGTCAGCTGCCTACTCTCTTCAACAAATTTTTGAAGTCCTTCTACTTCATCTGAGCTAGATTAATTGAAATGCTCATATAGTGTCATGTCAACATCCCCCTCTGAAGTTTATATTATGTCTATCGGCACACTGCCAACTTATGTTAACATTCACCCCTCAAAATAGATTGTTTCATCTCCTCTAAATCTATCCTTAACTTATTAATCTGCCTAATACGTTGGTTAAGCTTGTCCCTATCTATTTGGCCATCTTGATGCTCATAAGTTACCCTATCCTCATACCGATTGGCTAGGTCTGCCATAATCCCAATCATATGATATCTAATCCCTTCGGATTTCTTCTGCTTCTTCTTAGGGTCTTTGTAAAGCACCACCATAGATTCATCCTCTGATAATGACTCTTGGACTTCATAGATAAATTCATCCTCTATATGGGTAGTATAGGCCCACGGGAAATCTGTATCTTCTATTTTATAGCAACTCATACGCTCTGTAAGTGTATGTAATTCCTTACTCTCCTCATCTGTCGATACAATCGCCATAAAAATATCCGCATCTTCTTTGAAACTCACCACCAAAGAATATACCAATTGCTCTCTCGAATGATTCAGTCTGAACTTAAAAAACTTATTATACAATCTACAAATCGTCTTATTCTCTGTCGTAAAAAATCTCGTTACTAACTTCATTTCTTCTTCGTCTTTAGGATTAGTACTCATTGTATTGTCGCCTCCCTCTAGTCTAATAAACGCCACTTACACCTTTACTCTGTAGCTCTCTTTTCAATGATTTCTTAACATCATTTGAAATATCTTCTTCTCCCTTAACCATATTATGAGCTGCTCTAAGCGCATTCCACGCCATAGGCTTGTTAGGAATCTTCTTAATTTGTGATATCTTTTGGGTGTATTGTTTCACACCTTCATCACAAAGATTTTTACCTAACTTAGATGTTTCCTTCTGAATAATATGTAACCCTTTCACTATATTTTTTTGATGCAGTGCTAGGCATAACCCTATTACAGGTAACATCATAGAAAAGATAAATCCTACTAATCCTACAAATATCCCCGTGATACCATACCTAAAACAAGCTATACAGCACCCCACCGCAACGGCCAAGTATCCCAATGCACATAATCCATATACTATCTTTAAAATATCTTCCATTTCAACACCCTCTTGTTTTAATATTTTGATTATATTATACAATAATAGGTTGTCTAAAAAAATATTTTACTTGAATTTTAAAAGCTTATTCTATTTTTCTCCTTTGATTACCTGATTAACACGCTCAGAAGTAAGCCACATCACACCCACTAAGAGCAGTACTGCGTATGGGAAAATATCAAAACTTGTTGCCTTTGCTATAAACCCAAATAACGGTGGCACCAATGTACTTCCTACATAGGCAACTGCCATTTGAATCCCCATAATCCCCTGAGATACTTCCTTACCAAAACGGTTCGGTGTCTCATGGAGCATAGCTGGATAAATCGGTGCACAACCAAGCCCTATACAAATCACCCCAAGAAGCTGGGCTGTTGGCATCGGCATCAAGAGACACACTGCGCCAAATATACCAAGTAATTCTCCTATACGAATCATCTGCCTATTATTAAATTTGATAGCCAGGAACCCTGCCACTAGTCTTCCAAGGGTAATCCCTAGATAAAATAGTGATACCCATCTTGCAGCCTCATCAGCAGGTACGCCTTTACTTACTACAAGATAAGAACTCACCCAAAGTCCTACGGTGAGTTCGACACCACAATAACAAAAGAAGCCTACTAGTGCTGGCTTAGCCCCTTTAAGTTTGAGGAGATTCTTGATACTAATATCAATGTGCTCCTCTTGACTCTCCTCTGCTGCATTAGCCTCAAATTTTTTCCAAATTGGTAGTGAGATAATAAGTGCAATGACTAATACCACTTGAAATATTCCAATTGCACCATATCCCATACGCCAGTTGCCTTCCTTTGCAAGATAAGCAGACATAACCAAAGGACCTGCTGTTGCGCCTAGTCCCCAAAAACAATGGAGCCAGTTCATATGTCTCGCCTCATAGTGAAGGGCCACAAAATTGTTGAGCGCAGCATCTACAGCACCAGCTCCAATCCCCATAGGTATTCCAAACAAACAAATCCACAAGAAGTTAGGTGATATACACGTTCCAAGAAGTGCAATAGCTGTTAATAGCACACTCACAGCTGTTACCTTTCCTGTACCAAACCTTCTCATCAGTTTGCCACTCCAAAAACTAGATAATATCGTACCTGCACATATGACAGTGGTTACAATCCCCGCTGCTGAAATAGGTACATTAAACGGCTCATAAATCATAGGCCACGCCGATCCTAGTATCGCATCGGGCAGTCCTAGACTAATAAATGCAATGTAAATAATGACAAGTAATAGTGTTAACATTTCGACCTCCAAAAGTAATTTTATGTATATATTTTAGTTTGTTTTTATATAATTGTCTCTATTTATATCTTAATCAAATAATTATTTTTAAGTGATTATGTTTTTGTACAATCAAAAAGGCACCCTCAAGGTGCCTTAAATAGCTTATTATTTTACTGCGTCTTCAAAAAGCTTCACTGCATCTGCCGCTACTTCATCATTAAGAATAAAAAGGGCAACATAGTTACCTTCTACTAGGATTTCAGCTTTTTCAGCTGCTTCTTTTTCATCTGGGTAGAATGCATTACCCACTTTGTCTTCTAATAATTGCTCCATATTAGCTTTAACCGCATCTAATTGACCTTCTTTTGCCTGGGCAATAACTGCAAGTCCTGGTCCTGGTGAAATCCCTGTTTCAGCAATTCCATAGCTCTCCACTGTGTCTACATCAATACGGTAAATATCTTTTGCTAATGTCTCATCTATTTCCATAGGCATACGAACTGCCCCAAGTTC
>JBOFEH010000149.1:0-26277 GCA_051647765.1 Cellulosilyticaceae bacterium
CCAGACGGTAGATGCGTCTCACTTCTTAAGATTTTGCTGACCAACTACTGCATCTACGATTGTACGTATTGTATCAACCGCCGCTCTAACGATGTACCTCGTGCAGCTTTTACAGTCCAAGAAGTGGTGGATCTGACCATGAATTTTTATAGACGTAATTATATAGAAGGACTTTTTTTGAGTTCTGCAGTGATTGTCTCTCCCGACCATACGATGGAGCTACTTACAGCAGTCCTCACTAAGCTTCGTATAGAAGAGGGCTTTAGAGGTTATATCCATGTCAAAGCCATCCCTGGTGCAAGCCCCACTCTCATTGAGCGCTGCGGCCAGCTAGCAGATCGTATGAGTGTGAATATCGAGCTTCCCTCATCCTCTTCCTTGAAACTACTTGCACCAGACAAGGAACCTTCTGAGATTTTCAAACCCATGTCTCTCATTCGCTCTCATATTACAGAGAGCATAGCCAACCGCCGAACTTCTCGCAAGGCGCCTCTTTTTGTTCCCGGCGGGCAGAGCACCCAGCTCATTGTAGGTGCCTCCCCTGAGACCGACCTAAATATCTTGACACTGGCAGAGGGCCTCTATAACAAATACGATTTAAAGCGTGTGTATTACTCCGCCTACGTGCCTGTCAATACTCACACCCATCTGCCAACACTTGCTACGCCGCCTACCCTCAGAGAACATCGTCTTTACCAAAGCGATTGGCTTCTTAGGATGTACGGCTTTAAGGCAGATGAGCTTCTAGACGCACGTCATCCTCTACTGGATATTAACTTCGACCCTAAGACGTCATGGGCGCTACGACATATGGAGCACTTCCCTCTAGAAGTGAATACTGCCCCTTATGAAATGCTCCTTCGGGTACCTGGAATCGGCATACGTGGTGCCAAAAAAATTGTCAGTGCACGTCGTCTCGGTCTGTTAGACTATGCTGACCTTATCAAGCTGAGGATTGTCTTGAAGCGTGCCCAATATTTTATCCTATGCAAAGGAAAGTATCATGGGAGTGTGGCTTGTGATGAATCCAAGATTAGAAGCACGCTTTCACCTATAGTAGATCTTAACCAAGTGGATACCACTCATCATACACAACTGACTTTATTTGATGGGTATTCTCCTATCACACCAAACAAACTCTTACTTTTATCCGATTCGCCCTCTGCACTCACTGGTGAACTCTAGGAGGACTATATGAAAACATTTATTTATGATGGGAGCTTCCCAGGGCTTCTAACAGCTATTTTTTATGCCTACCCAGGCAATACCCCCACTCAAATCGTGACCACCACTCACTACCTTCCCTCTCTCCTAGATGAAGTGCGTGACCTCCAGACAGAGGAAGATAAGTTTGAACGGGTATATGATAGTATCTTAAACAAACTTTCCAAGCATACACTACGTATGGTGTATTATCTCTACCTCAGTCAAACACCCGAATGCGCTACACTCATTCTAGATTATTTACGCCTTTGTTACCGTTATGGCTTAGAGATTAATCTTGCCAAAAATAACGATACCATTATTGAGGTAGACCGACTCTACCGCAGGGTCTCTTTAGAAGCCCATCGTTTTTATGGTTTTGTACGATTCAAAGAAATAGGCCCAATGACTTTTTACAGTAGCATTGAGCCTGATTATCATATTTTACCGATTATCACCAATCACTTCGTGACTCGGTTTTCTGATCAAAACTTTATTATTCATGACTTATCTCGCGAAATAGCCTTGATCTATACCCAAAAGGATTATTTCCTACAAGACTTGCCTCAATCTTTTTATCAAGATAGACAGGCGTACCTAGCAGCTGACGGCTTTGAATCCTTATTTAAGACATTCTGTGAGCACGTTACCATTAAAGAACGTCTCAATCCCCGTCAACAACTCCGTTATATGCCACGCCGTTACTGGAAGCACCTTGTAGAACTCTAGAAGGCTGCTTCTTTTTTGTAGTGTGCCTCAATACATTTGGCAACCCCATTATCATTATGGCTATCAATAACCTCTGTGGCAATGGCTTTGAGCGGCTCTACCGCATTGGCAACAGCATAACCCTCTTCTGCTAATTCAAACATCTGCATATCATTGAGATTATCCCCAAAACAGATAATGTGGTCAAAACCATAGCGCGCTTTGAGCTTTGTAATAGCGCTGGCCTTAGACACTTTATGGCTATAAATTTCTAAATAATAGGCTGAAGTATACACATCCGTATACGCCACCATACTAAGCCCCTCAAGATGTTCAATAGCTGCTACAATTTGATCTATTTTCTCCTTTGTATCCATAATTGTAATATAGGCTACCTTCCCATTCATCGGAACAGGCTCTTGTTTAAATAATTTCTGAATCTTATTTTTACGTTCTTCATAAAACTCTATTTCATAAGGGTTTACAAGTTCTCTGTGGTAGGCACAAATTTGTTGGTCGTCAATACAATAGACAAACCCACCACCACCAATCTTTTGAATAGCCTCAATAAGTGGCTCATAAATTTCTTGATCAATATACTCCACATCTACATATGTTTTTGTCTCTAAATCATAAATAGCTGTACCATTCATCACAACAATCGGTTCTTTGATATGAATTGTCTCTAGCAGCTCTGTTACAGTAGCAGGTGTACGTGCTGTTGCTACAGAGAAATGCATACCCTCTGCTATGAGCTTGTTCAGCGTTTCTGTTGTATAAGGTGTTACCATTTTATCTGAAGTTAATAAGGTACCGTCTAAGTCTGAGATATACAATGTTTTTAATTTCATAGCTTTACATCTCACTTTCTGTCATAAATTTAGAATGAGCATTTATTATATCAATATTACTTCTACTATGCTACACCTATTTCTTACTTTTTATTGAAAAAATGTACCCAAAATGGTAGACTACAAAAAATAACCATTGCAAAGGAAGATTTACTATGACACATTTGCTTTTAAAACTTTTTGTCAAAAATTATACTGATGTTCGCAACCCTAGAGTACGTACACATTATGGTCTATTGGCCGGTATTGTTGGTATTGTCTGTAACATATTTTTATTTATAGCCAAACTCACTATTGGCCTCTTGTTCAATGCCATTGCAATTACAGCTGATGCGATTAATAATCTCTCTGATGCAGGTTCTTCTATTATGACCTTAATAGGTTTTAAAATCGCTAGTAAACCCGCTGATGAGGATCACCCTTTCGGCCATGCACGTGTTGAATATATTTCAGGACTTATCGTAGCCTTTTTGATTCTTAATATTGGTATTCAACTCATCCAGTCTTCCATCCAAAAAATCTTACACCCCGAAACCACAGGCTTTAGCCTTGCTATGGTGATTGTCCTCGTCCTTTCTATTCTGATGAAGCTTTGGATGGCTCGCTTTAACACCAAACTAGGAGACCAAATTAACTCTACCACACTTAAAGCAACTGCTATGGATAGTATGAGTGATGTGATTTCCACTTCAGCCGTACTTGTCTCTATTATCATTACCAAAATAACAGGCTGGCAATTAGACGGCTTCATGGGCCTTTTGGTGGCAATCTTTATTATTTATTCGGGCATCAATATTATCAAAGAAACCATTAGCCCCCTACTAGGCGAAGCCCCTACTACCGAGCTGGTCACACAAGTAGAGTCTAAAATTTTAGATTATGACGGCGTTCTCGGACTACATGACTTGATGATTCATAATTACGGCCCTGAGCGTTGCTTTGCCTCTGTCCATGTAGAAGTTGACGCCTCTGAAGATATCCTCAAAAGTCATGACCTTATTGATCAAATCGAACGTGACTTTTTAGAAGAACTAGGTATTCATCTCGTTATTCATCTTGATCCTATCGTAACGGATGATACACTGATTAATGACTTAAGGGCCCTTGTTCAGCTCAAAGTTCAAGAAATTGACCCTACACTTTCTATACATGATTTTAGAGTGGTTCAAGGTGTCACCCATACGAATCTCATCTTTGATGTGACGCTCACTCACCAATGTCAGTTCTCTCACAAAGAATTGGCGTATCAAATCGATCAAACCATTAAAGCTATTGACCCTACCTATTATACTGTCATTACTATAGACCATAATTATATTTCTACAACGATTAATAGCCAAAAATCTTCTTAATAAAACAAGGTGACTTCTTAGTGAAGTCACCTTGTTTTATTTTCTTAGGACACCAATCCAGTGCATACTCTTTTGAGGTTCAAACGGTTCATTCGTATAGCTTCCAAACGTCTGTTCAACAGTAAACCCTACCCACTGAGTTATTTTTTCTATTTTTTCCCAGGAAATAGGAATTAGCGTCACGGTATTTTCTAGAATCTCACCCTCTGCCTCTAATTTGGTGTGGAAAAGTATCTTGTCCCCTTCTACCTCATAATGACGATGAAAGGCGACACCCGCCTCGTTATTTTCAATAAGCGGCAAACCTCTAATCTCCTGCTCCAAAATACGGCTATAATTGATAATTTGAATAACCATCTTGGCACCTGGCTTAAGAATATGATACACATACCCCATAAAAGCTGTTACTTGATCCTCATCCTCAAGATGCACCAATGAATTGCCGATACAAAACGCCCCATCAAAATGTCCTGTAATAGTCTGAGGGATTTCCAACATGCCACAGACACATGTTGCCATAGTCACCTTTTGGGTTTCTGCCTCCTCTGTTGCACTCTGAATCATGCCTTCACTTTGATCAATTGCCGTCATCCCATAGCCTGCTTTGGCAAGGGCAATAGCTTGTGATCCCGTACCGCATGCAATATCAATGACTTCCCTAGGCGGCTTCCCAAAAACTTCTTGTAAAAAAGTGATTTGGCTATCCATTAGTGGGAAGATCTGTCCATAGTACTTAGATAATTGTTCATAAAACTTCATTGACTCACCTCTTTTACCAAATCTACACACATGTTTCAATAGGTAAGTTTCCCAAAATAGCCTCAGTTCATGCCTAATCTACTGGTTTAATCTCTGGTCTACACACTTTAAGATGATACAAACCATTTTCACTAAACTCTTCTTCGTACTCATCTTCTAATCGAAGTTGGAGAGCATTCAGTTCTGCTTTTGGCATCTCTGGGTTTTCATCGGTTAAAATACTAAGGGCATCTCGTCTTGCCATGCGAAGCGTTAATTCTTCCCAAAAGACATTATCCTCATACGCATCAATATACTCTGCACAAGTACCATTTTCATACGCATGGGTTGGCATATACTCTTCAAATTCTTCATCATATGCCACAGCATCTTCTATCCCATAGTCCTTTGCCATCGCAAAAATCTCTTGTTCCATCTGCGCATGGTCTGCAACACGCTCTTCCTTACTTCTCATCCCATTAATAAGTAAATTCCCCGCATAAACAAGATCTAATAAAGCTTTAAATTCTTCCTTTGTACATTCGATTTTCATAGTCATTCCTCCAAGTGTATTTTTTCTTATTATACACCTATTTTTACTTTACTTAAACTAAAATATCCAGTAATGCCAATGGATTTTTGATAATATGGTCGGCCCTTGCCTCCTCAAGTTCTGATTGTTCCCTAAAGCCCCACAGAACACCCACAGACTCTACCCCTGCATTTTGCGCTGTCACAATATCCACATTACTATCTCCTACGTATAAACATTCCTTAGTATCACACGCAAAATAACGTAGAACCTCTTGGACACCTTTTGGATCTGGTTTGGGTGGTATGTTCTCTTGTTGACCCATAACATAGTCTACGTGTTCCCCTAATAACGACCTGACAAGTGTCACTGCATACTCATGAGGCTTATTAGTAACAACCGCTATCTGTAATCCCATCTCTTTAATGGCTCCTAAGAGTTCACTAATCTCAGGGTATGGCTTCGTATAGTCTATACCATGTTGACTATAATATGTATCAAACAAATTTTTAGTGCTATGAATCTCTTTGGGTGTCCTTTGCTCTAATGGCAGTGCCCGTTCTATAAGCTTCATCACACCATTTCCTACAAATGTTTTGTAGGTCTCTACAGGATGGGGTGGTAACCCCATACATCCTAAACTATAATTGGTAGCTACCGCCAAATCTTTGAGACTATTAATTAATGTGCCGTCTAAGTCAAAAATAATTGTTTTTTTCATCCTATAATCTCCTATTCTTTGATAATCAAAAAGTTGTAGTGCACAAATGCCCCTACAACTTTTCTGTGATGCTATTTGGTATTGGGTGGTTTAATCCCTGCCTTTGAAGAGATATGACCCTTTGTATTGCCTGTCTTAGGATCACTTGCACTGTGACACCCTTTGGTTTTATTCTGATTCATGATAGAACTCCTTTTTGTTGAATTTCTATGTTAGTATATCCTCTCACCAATCATTCATACGCTTTAATCTTAACTAATTGCAAAAATTGTTCAGGCAAAATCGGCTTACTAATGAAATAGCCTTGAATCGTATCTCCACCTAGCTTTTTAATGTGTTCAAGTTCAGTAGCTTCTTCTACCCCTTCTACCACGCATCCCATACCGATTTTGTAAATGAGTTGGATAATAGTGTCTAGTACAATTTGAGCTTTAGGGTTATTCTGAATATCTCTTAAAAAACTACGATCTATTTTCACAATATCAATTGCAATGGAACTTAGATAAGATAGTGCTGAATAGCCTGTTCCAAAGTCATCTAAGAGTATCTTACATCCTAAACCTCTTAATTTCTGAAGAATTACCTGCGTACGATCAACTTGATCAATGACCAACGACTCCACAATTTCAAAACTCAGTTTTTTAATATCCACATTATAATATTGTGCGTATTTTTTGATGGTCTCTACGAGCATCTCATCCTCAAATTGCTGAACCGAGAGATTGACAGAGATATAGTCTAATACAACCCCTTCATCCCCTAAACTTCTAAGCATCTCACACGCTTTCTCAATACAGAAATAACCCACTTCTTTCATCAGATGGTTTTCCTCCGCTAACGGAATAAACTGCATAGGTGAAAGAATATTCCCCTCATCATCTCGCATTCTCAAAAGAAGTTCCGCCCCTTTAATCTGCTCTTCTAAAATATCATAGATCGGCTGGAATACCACATATAAATGATGCTCCAACTGATAGGGCTGCAACATATTAAGTATTTTAGCTCTTTGTTTCGTTTGCTCATACATATCTTGGCTAAACCACACCAACTGATTACGCCCCTGCGACCTTGCAACACCTAAGGCAATCTCTGCTTTCTGATGAATCTGCCTCACCTGTTCATCCTCTATACCAAGTGCTACAACACCCATACTAATAGATAGCGGTATGAGACTCCCCTTACGCTTAAAACCACTCTCAATCTGACTTTTAACTGCTTCTAATAGATTTGTAATCTGATCCAAACTTTCATTACTCTCAATTAACATCAAGAGCTCATCTCTATGTATCCGTCCTATAACTAGATCATCTCTTTGAATATGATGCAAAATCCCTGATATATAAATGATAACCTCATCACCAATCTCATAACCATAACTCTTATTGACCTGTTCAAATCCATCTATTTTCATAACAACATAGGTGAGTTTATGATAAACCTCTTTGGGAAGTCTTTTTAGCGTTCTCATAAGATATTTATTAAATTCCGATTTAGTAAAAAATCCTGTCAAATAATCCTGCCCTACAGGTGGTGATTGTACTTTGTAAGTATCATTGTCCGTATTCTTAATATAATCCGCTAGCAAACGATCTTCATGTTCAATATGGGATTGAATCATTTTTGTAAGATATGCAATCACACGAGCTAGTGTTTGCACATTATATTCATCTTCATAAAAATCTTTTATAATTTTTTTCATTTCATTAATATATCTCTGATGGATCTTGACATGTTCCTTATAGTGGGGATACCCACACTGCTTTTGGATATATTCTTCATCCTCAAAATGTTTTTCCACATACCACTCCAAAAAGGTGATGGTTTGTTTGAGTTGACGCATGCCTTCTCCTCGGCTACATGCATCATAAATATCTTCTAGTGTCTGTATTAATGTCTTATGTTGATTGTCTATTCTTTCTATCCCTAGCTCTAGTGCCGCGTTCCACTGCATCATATCTACACCCTACTTTTATTAGTCTTTTTATATATACTATGTATCTTGTACTATTATGTGTGCTGCCTTTTGTAATTAACAATTCTGTATCAAGTATATACTAGGTTTTATGATTTATAAAGTATTTTTAACGTAAGTTTACATATTCTATAGGTATGATTAGTTTTATTTTAATCCAATAAATGGTATACTACATCTGAGGTGACTATTATGAAAGACTTAAAAATTTATTTTACATCAGACACACATGGCTATATTTATCCTACTGATTATAGAGATCAGCAAACAAAACCTATGGGACTCCTTAATATAATCTCTAGTTTTGAGAAAGACGGCAATACTCTGGTTATAGATGGTGGTGATACCATCCAAGGTTCCCCTTTTATGACCTACTTAACACGTACAGATTTTGACGTACATCCTATGTCTACTGTGATGAATGCTGCGGGCTATGATTTTATTACACTAGGCAACCATGACTTTAACTATGGTTACGACTACCTTGGCAAATATCTCAACAACCTTGATGCAACCTGTATTTGCTGCAATATAAAAGACTGTACCAACAAGCTTCCTATTATGCCATATGCTATTAAAACACTTGAGAACGGTCTCAAAGTGGGTATGATCGGTGTTGTTACAGAATATGTCCCTGTATGGGAAAACCCTCGTAATCTAGAACATTTTGATGTTTTGGATACACTAGGCACACTGAAACACTATCATGATTTACTGCGCCCACAAGTTGACCTGCTTATAGGTGTATACCACGGAGGTTTTGAACGTGATTTAGAAACCAAACAGCTTCTTAGTCAAACAAAAGAAAATCTCGCCTATGCTATTTGTGAGGCGTTCTCTTTTGATATCTTGCTCACTGGTCATCAACACATCCCTATGTCTGGGAATACTATTGAGGGAACTTATATTATGCAAACACCCCATAATGCCACTCAGTACGGGGTGCTAACTGCCACCTATGACGAGCATAGCTCTAAGCTGAGTACTATCAAGTCTCATTTAGAAACTGTAGTAATCCATGATGCACTTAAGGTGTATGATACACTCCTTCCTATAGAAAAAGCTGTCCAAGCTTGGCTTGATTTGCCTGTTGGTTTCTTAAACCAACAGCTCTATCCAAAGCCACATCTTGAAATGGCCAGAGATGGTTCTCCTCTCGCTAATTTTATCAATCAGATTCAATTAGAAGTCAGTGGGGCTGATATCTCCTGTACATCTTTTGCCAATTCCATCAAAGGATTTGATCCATCTGTAACGATTAGGGACATTGTCTCAACCTATGTCTACCCTAATACACTAGCAGTTCTTGAAGTGACAGGTGCTATCTTAAAACAAGCCCTTGAAAAATGCGCGAGTTATTTTGACTATGATGCTTCAGGGCAGCTCTGCATCTCAGACCGTTTCCTCAAACCTAAAGTCGCTCATTATAACTATGACTACTTCTCTGGAATTCATTATACTTTTGACATCCATAAGCCTGTAGGTGAACGTGTCACTTCTATAAGCTACGATGGTCATCCTATACCAATGGATGCAACCTTTAAACTTGTGATGAATAACTACCGCGCAACAGGGGTAAGTGGTTATGAATGTTATCAAGGCTGTCCAAAAACCAGTGAAATTCTTGTGGAATTACCAGAAATCATTATTAATTTCTTTGAAAAACATAAACAGATTACAGTAGATCCAACTAGCTACTATCATATCACTTACTAACCCCCTCATCCCTTTCACGTATAGATTGATACATACGTAAAAGGATATAAAACCCCAAACTTTTCTACAACCCAAAAAGGTGAAGACTTTTGATAAGTCTTCACCTTTTTGTCATGAATATGATTTTAGCTCTGATAAGATTTGCACTGATCTTCTAAATCTTTAATCATAGCATCTACAATATCCCATCCAGCTACAGTCGCACCAGCGGCCAAGAAATGTCCACCACCGCCATACTTTGAAGCAATGTCATTAACTTGTGGCCCTCTTGATCTGAGTTCACACATCACCTTACCTTCAGCATTTTCTGCAAAGAAATGCCAGTTAACTAATCCTTCACAATCTTGAAGTGCATTGACCATACGGGCTGCCGTAATAGCCTCTAACCCATACTCTCTTAATATGTCATAAGTCATTTTTAGATATGCTAGTCCATGGTCTACTACCACAAAGTGTTCATAAATATAACCCATAAACTTTAAGTTCTTAGCAGGTGTTTTATAAAGTTCTTGATAAATAGGCGCGGTCTCTAAATCATACGTAATCTCTGCTAATTTCTTCATAATTTGGGTTGGATTATCAACGTATAGTAACCTTCTCGTGTCTCCTATAACCCCTGTAAATAAAGCTTCCCTACCTTTTTTATTGATTTGAAGACATGTTTGGTTATCTAAGAATAGATCTAAAATCATCTCACAGCAAGATGTATAGGTCGTATCCACCCAAGAAATATCTTCAAAAGCTTCATCATAAGGTTTATGATGATCAATTTTCATCACTTTCCCACAATTTTTAAACCCTTGTCCATCTACTCTTGGGGCATCAGATACATCCACAATAATAGCAAGTGCCTGCTCATCCATATGGACCTCTTTTTCCATATCATCCATTGTTGTAATATAGCTCAGAGAGGGATTATGCTGCCCAAACAAATAAACTTTTTTATGAGGATAGGTTGTTGCAATGATATTTTTAAGGGCCTCTTGAGCACTATAAGAATCCGGATCTGGGAATACGTGTCGGTAAATACCGATCGTATCATACTGCTCTATAGTTTGTATAATTTGATTCATTGTCTCTTTTAACATAGAAACTTCTCCTTCTAAGTAAAATACCCTACAGAGTTATTCTCCATAGGGTATCAAACAACTATTGTCTTTGAATAGATGTACCAACTTCTGATACTGTATCTGTTATAAATGTTTCCATATCTGCGATATTTCCAGATACGAACGCATCGTATTTTTCTTGGATTGTAGAACGTGCAGATTGTGCATTACTTACAGCTGGTGTGTAGTATGCATATGCTAATGCTAATCTTGATGCTGGATATACTTTACCATATAATGATGCAGGATCATTTACTGTTGCTGTAAATACCTCTGTATTTTCTGCTGATTGACGTACTGGAAGGTAACCTGTTCTTACTGCAAATTTGGCTGTATTTTCTGCACTTGTTACAAACTTCATAAATTCATAAGCTGCATATTGTTGCTCTTTAGAAACGTCTGTCGTAATAAATAATGAACCACCTTGTTGAATAACTGATTTATCTTTACCAGCAAATGAAGGTACTTCTACAACTGCAATTTCAAAAGCATCATTATTATTAATGTGTGATGCACCTGCTGAAGATCCTTGGTACATTAACATTTGACCGTTTGAGAATGGACCAGATAAGAATTTATCTTCTCCTGCAGTACGGAAATAACCTGCTTCTGTATTTGCTTTGAAGAATTCCATAAATTCACGAACCCACTCATTATCTACATTAATTGTACCATTTAACTCTACAAAATCTTTTCCGTCCATTTTGAGTGCTGAGATAAATGCATTAGAGCTACTATCAAATCCAAAACCTGGAAGGCCTAATTCTTCTTTAGACTTCTTAGAAATTTCAGCTAATTTTTCCATTGTTAATCCTTGAAGATCATCCATTGTATAGCCTAATTTTTCAACTAAATCTTTGTTAACATAAACAACTTCTGTTGATTTTGTCATTGGTAATCCATAGATTTTACCTGCATCCCATTGTGCAACTTCTGCGATGAATGCTTCATTAAAATCATTTTTAAGGTCATCTACCATACCTACTTCTGGGTTAGTAACGAATGCTGATAAATCGTAGATTTTCCCTTGGTTAATAAGGCCAGTTGCTAAATCTGGGTATACATTAATAATAGCTGGTAATGTATTTGATTGTGCCGCTGCAATAACTTTTTTGTTGAGGTCACTAATTCTTCCTTGAGCACTTGCTGTTACTGTAATCCCCATAGTGTTTGTCTCATTGAATTCTTTTACAATCTCTTGAAGTACTTCTTCTTGAGCACCTGTCATGTAATGCCACATTTTAACTGCTACTGGCTGAGTAAGTTCTGGAATAGCACTTACTGCGTTGTTTTCTTCTGGTGTTGTTCCATTCCCACCACATCCTGTTAAAACAGATGCAGAAAGTAAGCCTGCCATAACAGAAGCAAATAGTTTTCTTTTCATTTGTTGTCACCTCTTAAAAGTATGTTTTTATATTAAAATTCAGTACAAACTGAACTTCTTACCCTTTTACACCACCAACACTAATACCATTCATAATTTTCTTATGAAGGAACATATAAACCACTACAATTGGCATTGTAATAATCGTCGATGCCGCCATCAATAATTCATATTGATTCCCTGCATCTGATTGGAATGCTGTTAATCCGTTAGACAAGAGACGCATTTCTTTACTATTTGTTACAAGTAGTGGCCATAAGAAGGCATTCCATGAATTAATCCCTACAAGAATACAGATCGTAATGATTGATCCTTTCGCCATAGGCACCATAATCTGCCACAAGAACTTCCAATCATTGGCCCCATCTACTTTGGCAGCATAATAAAGCTGTTTTGGAATCTTGAGGAAAAATTCTCGTAACATATAAATATAAAGTACGTTTGCCATATACGGTACAAATAATGCTTGGTACGTATCAATCCATCCTAGTTGAGAAATGGTTTTAAAGTTTGTAATAATAAGCACTTCCCCTGGAATCATCATTGAGGCAAGGAATAATGAGAAAATAAGATCTCTTCCTTTGAACTGCAAATGTGAAAAGGCAAAGGCTGATAAAATCGCTACAATAACTGTCGTTACAATACTTAATGCCGTCACTAATAATGTATTAATGAAATATCTTGCAAAAGGAGCCATCGCTAACGCCTTAGCGTAGTTTCCAAACATCCACTGCTCTGGAATCAAAGTTGGAGGTGTTTGAATAACCTCAAAGTTTGATTTTAAAGAAGATGCTATCATCCAATAAAACGGAAACAGTGTGACAATGGCAAATACAATGAGCAAAAAGTATTTAAGTGCCAATCTATAATTTACTTTCTTCTCCATGTTCTTTCTCCTTAATAATGTACTTTATTACGTGCTAACGTTCTTTGGACCATTGTTACTGTTAGAATGATGAGTAGTAAAACCACTGATGCTGCAAATGCTAATGGGAAATCTTGATCCCCATAGAAACGGTCGATAATATACATTACGACTGTTGATACAGCACCATCTAGTGTACGACCCCCAAATAACACGTATACCTCTGTATAAACCTTAAACGCTGCAATTAAACTAATAATATAAGTGTATAAAATAATAGGAGAAACAAGTGGAATCGTTATTTTGCTAAAAATAGTACTTTGTTTTGCCTGATCAATCTTTGCCGCTTGATAATATTGTGGATTGATTGAGGCAATACCCGTAGTTAGGATTAATGTGTTAAAAGCAAGACTCTTCCATACCGCAAAAATCATAAGTGCTGACATCGCATATTTAGGATCATTAAGCCAATTGATTGGATTAATCCCTATCATGCCTAATAAATAATTAATCACACCATATTGACTATTAAATAGCCAAGACCATACCACACCAATTGCAACAAGTGATGTTACATAAGGTAAGAAATAGATACTTTGGAAAGCACCCTTGATTTTCTCATTTTTTATATTGGCTAAACTATTAGCTAATACCAGTGAAATACCCACTGATAAAATCGGTACAATCGCTGCATAAATGACTGTATTCCATAAAGAACTCAAAAATCGCTTATCTTCAAAGAGATATTTATAACTTCCAAATCCAAACACATAACCATCTGCCTTAGTTTGGTCAAAGCTTCCAAAAATTGTATTGATAATCGGATAAAATACAAATACACCCAGTATCACAAGAGCTGGTACTAAGTAAAGATAGCCTTTATAACTTTTCCCATTCTTTAACATTTTTGTATAAACTCCTCTGTTTCAATATCAAATACATAGGCCTTGCCCTCTTTAGGTCTTACTTTAAGCGTAGCGCCTTCTGCTATGATAAACTCTTTGTCTACCAACATCTTATAAATTTCATTTTGATAGGATAAAGTTAATAATCTCTCTCTACCAAGCACCTCTACTGTTTCTACAATCGTTGCGAATCCTTGCTCAGATACCTCAAAGTCCTCTGCTCTAATACCAAGACATACTTTTGACTTATTAGCTGGAAGATTCTTGATATGGCAATCCTCCACAAATGCTTCTTGATTATTGACTTCTAATTCAATAAAGTTCATCGCTGGACTTCCGATAAATGACGCCACAAACTTATTACAAGGATTCATATAAATTTCTGTTGGTGTAGAAATTTGCTGAATCTTACCATCTTTCATTAAGATGATTTGGTCTGAAATACTCATGGCCTCTTCTTGATCATGGGTAACGAATACCGCTGTTACACCTGTCTCTTTTTGAATACGTCTAATCTCTTGACGTGTTTCTACTCTTAGTTTTGTATCAAGATTTGATAATGGCTCATCTAACAAAAGAATATCTGGATTTTTAGAAATAGCACGTGCAATGGCAACCCTTTGTTGCTGTCCACCTGATAATTGCCCTGGCTTACGATCTAAAAGTGCATCAATCTTAACAATCTTTGCAACTTCTACAGCTCTTGCCTCAGCATCTTCTTTTTTCCACTTTAAGTTTTTAAGTGGGAACATAATGTTCTCCCTTACTGTCATATGTGGGTATAACGCATAGTTCTGGAATACTAATCCAATGCCTAACTTCTCTGGTTCAAGACCTGTTACGTCTCTATCCCCAAAGTATACATGACCACCTGCAGGCTTATGTATGCCTGAAATTGTAAATAATGTTGTTGATTTCCCTGAACCTGATGGCCCTAGTAAAGAAACTAATTTACCTTTTGGAATTTGAATCGATACATGATCGATTGCTGTAAAATCACCAAATTTTACTACTAGATTGTCTAGTCTGATTCCCATTGTTGAACACCTCATTATTCTTAATCATTTCTGATAGGTTACGCACTTTACATAACACACTTCCTATATTTTTACTTTTTTAATAGTAAGTCACTAATCGTTTCTTGTCAATAAGTTAGTTTGTTTTTTGAAGTAGACATAATTTTCGTTTTTTAATGTTATTATCACTTTACAACTTAATTTTATATTGTCCAGAATCAAAAATTTCATGCTTATTTTTAAAATACAACAATAAAAAAACACCATACATTATTGCAAAAATTTTTCATATACTCTATAATATAATAAATATTCTGCTGAAGTAGCTCAGTCGGTAGAGCAACTGATTCGTAATCAGTAGGTCGTGGGTTCGAGTCCCATCTCCAGCTTAAGTTGTAGGTGTAACCATTTGTAATCTTATGTTTAGCACTGAGAATGCATATAGTTACTCTCTTTTTCTGAAAAGAAATAACTTGTGAAACACAAAAAACAAGGTGCAAATAAACAACCACACAAAATGTGTATTTGTTTATTTGCACCTTGTTTTTGATATTTAATCACTGCGTTCGACAAAAGGCCTATCAAAATGAGATGCTTATCCTTTTCTAGTTGTATCCTAAAAACACTTTGAGTTCTTCCACATATATCATGTTTTCTATCGCCAACCATTATTGCATATCTTTTTTCTTTTTCTGTCATTTTTAGCTGGTTAAATACTTCTTGTATAACCTATGCCCATTTAAAACTACTGTGGTATATAATTTGTTTCTCTTGCTGCTGCGCATAATAAATTTCATTTCTTACAGCCTCACCTATATATCCGTCAATATCTACTACATAAATGCCATCACTCAAATCTATTTTTTTATAGTGTGCGGACACAAGTCTTTGTAAATTTTCTTGAGTGACCTGTTCATCTTCACTCCTGTACATGCACTGAAGCACATTGAGATTATGAATACATTCTAAGTCCCATGCAATTTTTTTCATCTGATCTGCATACCTCATACTTCCACATATTGTCACCGTCTTCATAATAACCTCCCTATATTAAGTTTCTATCAATTCAATACTTCTATCAAAAATCCTATTAAAATGCATATTCCACCTGCAGTAGGCAGTATAAAATGCCATTTTGACAGCTTTGTGATATCTAACCGTGGGTATGGCCTCATTATTATTGCGCCTATACCCAATATAGCACCTATGTATATAAAAACCATGCTTAATTTGTCCATTAATGCACCCACCTTGTATTTCTAGATTCATTCCCCTCACATCTAATTTGTATTAATGATACATTAATACATTTTTATGCACAAGTTAATTGTATACATTCAAAAAACAACTAACCTTTCTAAAAAATAAAAAGTACATCTCTCAGATGTACTTTAAGCATTTTGCTGTATTATTATTTTGTCTCATCTATTGCTACAGATCAGTTTTCCTGCTCCAATCAGTCTTTTTGGTTAGTTTGTAGCCAGGGGACAATCACTTCATAAAAGTTATTGCGGTCAATAAGGTATCTCGGTAGCTGTCCCATTTCAGATGAAGGATCAATACCATATGGGGCCAATATAACCCCTGCCTTAAATCCTGCTTCCTTAACCAACTGTGTTAATGTTGTATTGGTTTCACCAAAGGGATATGCAAGCGTCGTAATAGGAACACCTAGGTTCTCTTCTAAAACACCAATGCTCTTATGCACGTCTTCAAAAAAAGCTTGATACATATGTGGTTCTAGAAAAATAGCACGCTCATCTCCCACATAATGCATGTCATAAGTATGCGAACCAAAAGAAACTAAACCGCTCTCTTTCATCTCAGCTAATTCTTCCCAACCTAGGACATCAAGATTGTTAAAATCAGAATTTCCCACTTGCCCTGCTACGACAAACATTGTAAAGGGGATATTTCTTTCTTTCAAAATAGGATAAGCATACTCATAGACTGACCTGTCTGCATCATCAAACGAGATCCATACACATTTTTTGGGATACTCACCTGTCTGTTTAAACCTTAATACTTCTTCTAAAGTTGCAAAATAAGCCCCTTCTTCTATCAAAATATCCATTTGTTTTTCAAACTCATCCGCATAAACAGAGTATGTCTTAAGGTCGGGTGTCTGCGTCAATATTTCAATCATTTGCGCCCATAACGAACGTTCTCTTACATAATGATAATTAAGCCCAACCACCACATTCTCTGTTGTAATAGGCGTATACTGATAGACCTTTTGCTCTATTGTAGATGCCTTAATCACTAAGAGCATCACCACAATAAGCACCATACATAAACCTTTTATTTTCTTTTTCATAACTTCTTTCAAAAGGAGTCCCTTTTGCCTTCTACTGATGTATTTTTATATTATTCTATATCCCTGATAGGATTTTTTTCAAAAACTATATATTTGCTTTCTTGTAACTTTCTAAACTTTTCTTCATCGACCAAACCAAGTGTACGCAAATCATCTTGTGTTGTAGGATGAGGGTATCTCCGCCTACAAAGCTTACCATATCGCCGTCTATTATAATATTTCCATAAACACAGTAGCCCCATTATAATCACAAATATAAGTACTGCTTTAAGTACAAACAGAGTAATTTGCACATTTGTAATCTTAAGCGCTGATTTAACTAGCCTTAGCCTTAATGGATTAATTTTCAAAAAAGCGGTTCCAAAAAAAGCAATCACTGCCAGTGCATATAACCACAAACTGACTGTTCCTAGCATTTCTATAAGCCGCCTTAATCGAGACCGTTTTGAAACAACTAAATAATCTCTCTTGTCCTGGCCGGTTGTATTTAATTTTTTAGCAATCATCTCGTTTTCCTCTATCGGGTGAAGTCCATACCGCATAACACCTTTTGCTACACCTTGTCTTAATTGAACGTGGTAATGCAAATGCGGCAGTAAAAGCATTAAGCATCCAATAAAACACAGGATACCATACCACCCATAAATAATGTTTCAAAATCGAATCATGTGCTGAATCAGTTTTTAATGCCATCATAAACTGCACAAGACTTAATAGGGTGAGTGCGATGCTTGAAAATGAAATCCACACTACCAATTCAACCATTGTATCTGCTTTGATAAACAAATGGACTAATGTTACCATCCACAATAATACCCACATCAAACTACATATCTGCTCTATGTAAATCGGCCACAATCTCCGTTGTCTCCAATCTGTAAAAATACCACTATGTCTAAAAATAACTTCCTGTCCTCCCTGTGCCCATCGAATGCGTTGTTTCCAGAGTCCTTTGATATTCTCAGGAACAAGCATCCAACAAAGTGCCTGTGGCTCATATCTAATATCCCAGAATCTACGTTGAAGTTTCCACGATACTGCCACATCCTCCGTAATCATATCTCTGTCCCACAATCCTACATCTACCAATGCTTTTTTTCGAAAAGCCACAACTACACCTGAAACAGTCATCACCTTTCCCAGTACCCGTTGTGTCCTTTTGATTGCACCAATAACAGATGCATATTCTACCAGTTGAATTTTGCCAAGCAATGTATCTCTATTACGAATACGCGGATTCCCTGTCACAGCGCCCACACGTTCCCCGTTGACCCAAAAGTGCTTCATGAGATGATAGGGTGCATCTTGATCTAATAACGCATCTGAATCAATACATATGAGAAATTCGGACTGAGCCGCCAATGTTGCCATATGCAAAGCATTGGCCTTACCCCTATTTTCCTTACAGTCAATGACACGAAGTCTCTCATACTGATTGACGATTTTCTCTAATATGAGACTAGTATGATCAGTACTCCCATCATTAACCACAATCACTTCAAAATCAGGATAAGATAGATTATTTAAGTAGTGAACAGTTTCTTCAATTGTCTCCTCTTCATTAAAACAAGGCACGAGTACACTCACCTTGGGCCATGAAACATTGGGGATTTGTGAGGTATCTTTTTCCGTTGTCTTAAAAAAAACAATGGTTCCTGCTATCCATATTAAAGTCATGATGAATGGATACCAAAAAACATAGTTTTGAATTATTTCCATATATGATTAGTCCTTCCTATGATGCCTTGTTTCCCTATGTTTGTGAACGTTGCACCTAATTGATGTTTCTCATTATTGATTTGGGGATTGAGGAGCGATAAGGGATAGATCTCTCCAGTTATTTGGTTTGCAAAGTAAAGTTCATAGCCACCTCCTGTATCAGGCTGGCTACTACTCATCACCAGCCACTCCCTCGATAAAATATGTGGATCCGAAAAATCATATTTCGGGTCATTAAATGGGAGTATTTCAAACTTGCCATCTTTCGCACTCATTTTAACAATCATATCCGAGTGATTAGCCTCATCTACCCATCTTGTAAAATAAATATACTCCTCAAAGACTACAGGATAGTAACTAAAAATCCCCTCTGCTTCATAGATGAGCAAAGGTTCTGCTGCTGCATCTACCTCTACCTCAATCGCTCTAATCTGAGTAGTTCCTCTACTCCCAGCCATATAATAAACACGCCTCCCATCACTTGAATAATAGGGCATTGAATCTTCTAGGATATCTTGCGTAACGGTTAGGATTTCACCCGTATCTAGATTCAATTCTTTGATATTATAAATCATGTCCTGTAGCCTATGATCCCAATAACCTTGCTTAAACACAATAGCATTTCTCACAGGATTAAATTTAGGATCTTCATCTCTCAAACGGTTACCTTTGGTCAAATTAATGAGTCCCTCTGTTTTGAGGTCATACAAAAAAATATCCCACTCTTCCTCATAACCATTGCGGGTCATAGCCATAAAGGTTAACTTGTCACCCTCTGGGTTAAAATGCGCATTCATTGCATGATAAACCCCCTCAAAATTCTGGGAGAGATGACTGAGCTCATCCTTTAGCAAATCATACCGATAGAGCTGACTATCTCTCGCGTGATATGAGGAGTATTCATGATACACCAGTTGAGGTCCCTCATATGCCATCACTTGCCAGGCCAAGACCGCCAAAACAGCTATATAACGCAGCTGTCCTCTTCACATTTTACTTTTCACAATCCCGACCTCCTCTCTGCACTCCCTATACCAATTACCACCCTTTAGTATAGGCGCTGGATCTTTTACGTTTCAATAGGAAGTCACTTCCAAATTCAGAATAGATCTTACCTACATATTGGTTGTCACACAATAAGGGCTTAATACCTAGCAATAAATCTGCTACATATTAAGCCCTTGTCTTTGTTACTGATGCCATACCATGAAATATTCCATTTCATGTGTATCTTCATTTTGTTTTTCACTTACGACTTTGAATCCCTGATGTTTATAAAACGCAACTGCCCTCTCGTTTTTCACATACACATCAAGATGTAATGCCTGACACTCTTTTTGAATAGCTGTGAGTAATTGTTTACCTACACCTTGATTTTGACAATCTTCTCTTACAAATAATCCTGCAATGTAGCCATCTAGTACACCGATGAATCCTTTTATGATGCCATCTTCAATGAAAACCTTGACCTCACTTGTCGGCAAGACCATTTTCACAAATTCAAAATTATTTTGCCAATAGCTAGCACCAATAAAATCATGAGCTGCTAGGTTTGTTTGTAACCATATGTCCATTACTTCATCTAGCTGTTCTGCACAGAAATCTTTTATCATGTTTATCCCTCATACGTTTCTTCATTTTAGTGGTAATCTTGCCTATCTACTATACCATACAGTATCCCTGTATTCAATTGACCTCAGCGATCCTACTACCATGTACTTACGTTAAGCGATACTTTTGTCGTAACATCTGTAATTCTTTTTTACTGTGAATGATAATCACTTTGTCTGGATACTGCTGAAGTTTTTTCCGTATCTCCACAAGAGATTTAATACTTTCTTTTTTACCGTGTTCTATATAGAGTTTTCTCTTTATAAATCTTTTTATAATCCTATATCGACTCACTTTTAAAGGTATGTCTAGCAAAATAATTTGATCTGCTGTCTGAAAGGATTCATCTACCCACGCATAATAAACACCTTCAATCACCCAATCTCTTGTATCTATCACGCTTCGAAACATTTGGGTTCTTTTTTCAACAGGCATTTGGGTTCCATATTGATTGGCATTATTATCCCAAAATAAGTCATCTAGATCATAATGTTTCATATTGCTCCCTCGTTACGCCATTTTTTAGAGCCTAATATTTGCACAATGCTTTCCTGAATATATCACATAATAAAAAACACTCCTATTCTGCATACTAAATTCGACATTTTCATCGCAAGAATCTAGTATGCAAAAACTGAAGTGTTTCCATTGTTGAATTCTATAAAACCCTTGTTCTTCAAACTTTTGATGTAGGTAAAGGGATTTGAACCCTCACGTCCTTTCGGACACTAGAACCTGAATCTAGCGCGTCTGCCATTCCGCCATACCTACTTATTTTCTTTTGTATTTTGATTATATCACTATTGTACTTAATTTTCAAATAATTTGTTTTGATTTCAAGTTGTTTTACGAAGCTTGAAACGGTTAGTCTGTAATTTGAGTACTTCAGCCTGGCTCAGTAACTCTTCACTGGCTGCTGCGGATTCTTGTGCGGTGGCTGCATTAGCCTGAACCACACCCGAGATTTGCTTAATATTTTTGTTGACCACCTCAACGGCTCCCTCTTGTTCTTGTGAAGCTACAGCAATATTGCTGACTAATCCACTGACCTTATCAACCCCTATTACAATTTCATCAAGTGTACCTGCTGTCGTATGGGCAATCTGTGTTCCTTGTTTCACTTTATTAATAGAGTCTTCAATCAAGGTGGCTGTTTCTTTGGCAGCTTCTGCAGATTTGTTGGCAAGGTCCCTAATCTCTCTTGCTACCACATTGAACCCATTACCTTGTTGCCCTGCACGTGCTGCTTCTATTGCTGCATTGAGCGACAACAAATTGGTTTGTGCTGCAATATCATCAATCGTCTCAATAATCCTTGAGATATTCCTTGACGTATCGTTGATTTGTTCCATGGCACTGAGCAGATGTTTCATCTCCCCATTACCACTTACGGCATGGCTTTTGGTTTGTTCTGCAATCCGATTCACTTCTAGAGCACTTTGGGCACTCTTGGTGGTCTGGGCAGCTATTTTGCCAATTGACTGAGTCAAATTCTCAATCGCTAAAGCTTGTTCTGTGGCGCCATCTGCTAAAGATTGGCTAGATACAGCGACTTGCTTAGATGCAGATGCCACTTCATCTGCAGAGCCATTGACACCTGATAATACCTCATTCAGCGATGCAATAATGAGATTGAGGGAATGTTTAATCTTGGAGAAATCCCCCTTATAATCTTTGTTAATACTCACAACCATATTAGCATTAGCCATTTCATTTAGAATTTGGCTAATTTCTGTTACATAGGATGCAATTGTATCTAGTGTGTTATTCAATGCATCCTTGATGGCTGCATGATCGCCTTTATATTTGCCTGTAACTCTCGGCTGCAAATTACCATTGGCCATTTCTTGAAGTACAGCTGCTGCTTCTTGAACCGGTTCAATCACTGCATCTAATGTCTTGTTGACCCCCTCTACAATTTTGGCAAAATCCCCCCGGTGGATAGTAGCATCTGCTCGGGTATCTAATTTCCCTTCAATAGCAGCCTTAGTCAACATATTGGCATCCACTACAAGCCTATTGACTGTATCAATACAGATATTCAGATTGGTCTTAATTTCATTGAAATCACCATAATAAGTGTCTGTAATCTTAGCCGGAATATCACCCTTACTAATACGCTCTACATAATCAGCCGCTACATTAAGGGGTTTGATCACTGCGTCTAAGGTATCATTTACACCCTGTACGATTTCTGCAAACTTGCCACTATGCTTTGTGGCATCCGCACGGGTAGCTAGTCTCCCTTCTACTGCTGCCTTAGTCAACATATTGGCATCCGCTACAAGCCTATTGACTGTATCAATACAGATATTCAGATTGGTCTTAATTTCATTGAAATCACCATAATAAGTGTCTGTAATCTTGGGAGGGATATCCCCTGTGCTAATCCGATCGACATAATGCGCCGCTACATTAAGAGGTACAATGACTGCATCTAGTGTTTGGTTGACGCCACCTACAATTTGGGCATATACCCCACTATGTTTCGTAACATCTGCACGGGTAGCCAGTCGCCCCTCTACCGCCGCCTTGGTCAGAAACTGTGCATCATTGGCCAACTCCTGAAGATGGGCAATAACCGTTTGAAAATGTTGTGCCAACTCACCCGTCTCATCTTTTGGCTGATCCCCCATATCAATAGCAAGTTGGCCTTGACCAATCTGTTCTGCTGCTTCAATCAGTTTTTTTAGAGGTTTAACAAGGGCATTACTCAGCAAGATGACAAGGGCGATACTAATAAGTACCCCAACCACAGTCATGATTCCCATCATCCACAAGGTTTGATCTAATATTTGAGTATTTTGGGCCAATTGACTCTTGGATTCTGTTAATTCACCAATTTTTTTTATATTATAAATTCCCAAGACCCCTATACCTACTGTTATGGACATCATCAGTGTGAGTACTACCAACAACTTCCTCCTAATCTTCATATTACGAAACCACTTCATACCCCTTCACTCCTTATGCTATTGATTATCCTATATTATATTCCGGATAAGCCAAAAGAGTTAGTATCCCTATGTAACAATAAAAGACCTGCTCCTAGGCAGGTCCTAATCGTTAGACTAAATCTAACTGTGATAACTGTAAACGATAAGTAACGTCTTTGCGTTCCACAATCACAGTAATCTTCTCTCTCAAAACCACATCCCCTTGAATAAGGCTAAGCAGCTCCTTGGTGGGATTAATAGCAAAAGGATGTCCTACCATGCTAAGCATAGTAAAGTCCCCTGCCGTATCCCCATAAGCATAGCTTTCTGTCAAATCAATATCATACTTCTCTACCATCTCTAGAATAGCCCGTCGCTTACTTACAGCATCCCACATCGGTGTAATCTCCCCACTATAGGCCCCCATCTCATCCACTTCATAAATCGTCCCACGAAAATCATCCATACCATACTTATTAGACATCTCCCTTACCAGCTCTAAAGGTGACCCTGATATGGCAATGACTTGATGCCCCTGCCCTTTATGCCATTTGATCTTTTGTCTCGAATAAGTATAGACACGATCTCCCTTTTGAGCGATTACTTGCTGCGCCACATAACGCATATGAAACGGGCTAATCCCCTTAACAGCTTCCTTATAAACATCCACCATCTTGAGTAGATACGTATCATAATCCCCCTGTCTTTTATCCCAATTCAAAAAGGCTGGGCGCACTTCACTATGCCATTTACTCCCGTCAATAAGATCATACTTTATCATTTTTTTAAAAACTTCTGTAATAAGCCCTTCTCTATAAATCGTACCATCAATATCAAAAAATGCTGCTGAATTTCCCATAATGTCCTCCTATACGCGTTTTGAATTTTTTCTTAATATACGGGGATATCCTCATTTTGTCAAGTATATATCGGAGTAGTCTTGTTTTTTAGATAATTTTATATTAATCTATTTTATAGGACAAAAGTGACCAAAGGTCACCCAGTGGTCCGCGCAGTAGTGAAGGTGTAGAAACTCGAACTTTCCTACAAGGAACAATAATAGAGCTAAAGGGAGTTATTATGTTTTCATTAACCGAATTATTAGATTATAACTATATCGTCATTCAGTGTCATAATAATCCGGATGCAGATACCGTTGCATCTGGATTCGCCCTCTATACTTATCTTAAATCCCATGATTGCCACGTACGACTTGTTTATGGTGGTCCTTTCGAAATCACCAAGCCTAACCTCAAACTTCTCATTGAAGAACTTGCTATCCCTATTGAATATGTCAAGGAATTGGATCTTCCAGATGCTCTCGTTACTGTAGATTGTCAATATAATGCAGGTAATGCTCAGTATTTTGAAGCCCCTCGAATTTATATGTTGGACCATCATTTTATTCCTAGTACAACGGCTTTTTGGGGCGATATTCGTTCTTCACTCGGTAGCTGCTCCACACTGATTTGGGACCTGCTTAAAGCGACTGACTTTAACTTTGACGTACATCAAGATGTAGCTACAGCACTCTACTATGGTCTTTTAATGGATACTAATTTTCTATCTGAAGTACGTCATCCCCTAGACCGTGATATGAATGACAGCCTTCAAATAAAATCCAACAAATCCACTATCAGACGACTCCGCTTTTCCAACCTTTCCTTAAATGATCTTGAGACCGCTGGTATTGCGCTCATCCGTTCTAGCATTAATACCGAAGATAAGTTTGCTGTGTTTAAAGCCAAGCCTTGTGACCCTAATATCTTAGGGATTATTAGTGATATGGCCATTCAAGTAGATGATATCTGGGCCTGTATCGTTTACTTTGAAACGGATACTGGCATTAAGTTCTCCGTCAGGAGCTGTTCTAAAGAAATCAAAGCAAATGAACTGGCACTGTATGTGACTGATGGCATAGGTTCTGGTGGTGGTCATATTGATAAAGCTGGTGGGTATATTAGTACCGCAGCTCTAAATAACGCCTTAGATACCGGGACAACAGAGACCTATTTCCACAATAAAACCAATGAGTATTTTAATAGCTTTGATATTATCTATGCAAAAGACTATATTATTGACGTAAGTGACATGCCTGTCTACAAAAAAAATCGACTGATTGTGGGTTACGTTCCTACTACAGAAATTTTCACTGAGGGTACTTCTATCCAAATCCGTACCTTAGAGGGTGATTTAGATGTGATTTCTTCTCCTGATACTTATATTTTGGTCGGTATAGAAGGCGAAACACAGCCTATTGAACGCCAAAAATTCGAAAGAAGCTATTGCCCTATTGATGCACCCTTTGATATCAGCTTTAGTTATATTCCTACAGTCAAAAACGACTTAACCCACGAACCATTCCAGATTTCTGAATATATGAGCCCCTGTCTTGCTACTGGCTCCGTATGTATCCACGCTAAGCCCCTTACAAAAAACGTCAAAGTGTTTACCTCCTGGGATGAAAATCAATACCTTACAGGCGTAGTAGGTGATTACCTTGCTGTACGTCAAGACGACTATCATGATATTTACGTTATTCGCAAACAAATTTTCCATAAGACCTATACACTAAAAGAGGAATAGCCAAGGCTCTTCCTCTTTTAGTGTATAGGTCTTATC
>JBOFEH010000150.1:0-3493 GCA_051647765.1 Cellulosilyticaceae bacterium
GCTAAATATGTCGTAATATCATTTTCCACTTGTACCCATCCCATAGCAAAGAAACAAAATAGAATGGCTATACTATAACTAAGGAAAAGCAAATTGCGCTTATCCACAATAAACGTTGTGACCTGCTCTAATAGGCCTACTTTTCGATACTTCATTTCATCGTCTCTCCTTTCCTGGTTCACCTGTCAGATAATTGACAGATGTACATTAACTCATTATACTGACTTTATCAGATTTAAAAAGGCTCAGATTATGTACCCTTGTCACTTAATTGACACCTTTACAAAAAGTGTCTTCAAAAAAGGAGTTCTTATGAAACAAACAGACCTACGTATTCAAAAAACCTATACTGCATTAACCACCGCTTTTTTGCAACTTCTTGAGAAAAAGCAATTTGAAGAGATCAGCGTCAAAGAACTTTGTGATCTGGCACTGATTCGCCGCGCTACCTTCTACAAACACTTTGCCGATAAGTATGAGTTTGCTATCTTCGTGATTCGTCAGCTCCAAGCTCAGTTTTACGCGGACAACTCCATACCCGATACAGAGGCACGCCCAAAATCTTTTTATTTCAACGTGCTTCGCCGCGCTGTCAGCTTCATCTCACAGAATGAGCAGCTGCTTCACTCCATCTTACATAGCAATATGTCATCCCCCCTCATGGATATCCTCTCAGAAGAGATCTCCTCTACCTTGCAGCTCCAATTTGAAGAAGATCTTCAAAACGGCGCCAAGCTCCCCTCTTCTCCCGAAATCCTCGCGCAGTTTTTCACAGGCGCACTTACTCAGACACTTCGCTACTGGCTGATGCAAAAAGATCGCCTCTCAGAAGACGAGCTGGTAGAGCAGCTACTCAATCTCCTCAATATGTTTTAGACCACTCAAAAAGGGCTATGTGCTTATCACATAGCCCTTTTGGTTGCTCATCTATTATATCCCAAGTTCCAATATTTCTCCTGACTTGATCGGTATCACTTGCAATGCACTGGCATAAGGAGTAGGCAGCTCATCCAAGTCATCTATGTGTACTTTTACCTCTGCATCATATCGGGTACAGTTCATCATCTTTAAGATAAGCCCACCCTCTTCCTCAATCAATTCACAATCCACATGATCTAGTTTCATGATAAACTTTTGCTCTTTGTCAATGTAGATGCCTAGAATGTCTGTAAAGATTGAAAGGATGCTTTAATAAGCTCTTCATATCTTTCATTCAGTTCACCTATTAATATATGGGTATCTAACGCATACTCCTCCAACTTTCTCCCTATACTTCCGGCTGCTTGCTTTGAGTGATCAGCCAATTTTCTGATTTCTATAGCGACTACAGCAAACCCCTCCTTCATTTTTTTCATAGAATGAGAGACTTCTGTCGCCTTTTACTTGCATACTTTTTATCTTTATAATGCAACTTCGTTACACTCACCCACCTTAACCCCTGTTCCCCATCTAATTCTAATAGATAAAAGAGTGTTTCAATATATTTGGATTTAGCGGTAGATGTGAAGATGTGCGAGAATCTCAAATTGATGCCAACTGGGTAGGCAAAAAAAACACCCTCTAACTTTAGTCATCAGGGTGTTAAGCTTATTTATATATCCTACACTCTAACAATAGATAGAGTGTGCTATAACTTCAACCGTCACTGTTTCCAAACAGAGTGCTTCAAACAAAAACTCAAAATCACCTGCATAGAGTGTGTGACACTCGCAGCAGTAATTCCTTCCTTTTGCTGTGCATCTCTTGATAGCTTTGGCATAGAGATGATTGTCTTTATAGACAAATACACCCACCATAATGTCTCTACCATAGCTCACATCTCTCAAGCATACAGGCACTATCAGAAGCTGGCCATCCCCTCCAACTTGTAATTCCAGCTCCACATACTTAACCTGCTCACAAGGTGCAAACTTCACTTGTTTCATTGCCTATAACCTTCTAGTAAATTACTATAGTGCGCGATCACCCTCACGCGGAATGTTCTCGCATTACACAAAGTAACATCTGCCTCTGGGAGTACAAACTCAAAAGGCCCTACTTTTAGCGATTCACAGAGTGTATTGGGGTCAAGGGGTGGAGGGGTTGTGACCCGGATAGCTTTGAATCCTCGTGACACCAAGTCACTATTGATCACCTCATAGACCAATACGCCCACTGCTAGCTGTTTATTACTACATATATTGCGTAGTCTCACAGAAACTGTGAGTAGTCGCCCCTCACAAGTCATCTCATAAGCCTCTTGGGTAGGTAGTATAACTTCCTTATAAGTTTCGCCTGCCTGGAAAACAACATCCTCTGGTGGCAGTTCACAGCCTGGGTCTATAGGTCTAAAGCCACTAAAATTAAACTTGGCCACAAAAGCATCTGTATGTCCATTATAAGAAGTATCATAAGAACCTGGTATGGTAGGGAAATCTTATGAATCGGTATATCCTGTAATATAAATATTCCCCTTGGCATCTAGGGCAATCCCTTCCCCATAATCATAATAACTACCACCTAGATAGGTCGAGAATAATAGTGCATTACCTGCTGCATTCATCTTAGTCACAAATACATCTTGATAGCCCTTTAACGCTACCTGATAGGGGTCTTTGGTTGGGAAATTACTAGCTACTGTATAACCCACAATATACATATTGCCATCTGTATCTACAACAATATCTCTACCTACTTGATAGCCATTTCCTCCTAAGTAGGTAGAATACAATAGCACTGTGCCAGCCGTATTTATCTTTGTAACAAACGCCATCCCACTACCATTATAACTATACAGAGGATTCACAACAGGAAAGTTTGAGGAATACGTCCATCCTGTAATATAAGCATTGCCACTTGTATCTGTAGCAATACCATTTCCATCCTCACCACTACTCCCTCCTAGGTACGTAATATATACCGGTGCGCCTACTGGTGTGAACTTTGCAACATATGCATCTTGGTTCCCTGAATACGAAGGGTATAAGGGGTTATATACTGGGAAATTAGTTGATGTCGTAGTACCTGTCATATAGGTGTTACCAGCAGTATCTACTGCAATAGCATTTCCATAGTCATACTCACTCCCTCCCAGGTAAGTCCCATAGACCAAACTCTGCCCATTAGCTGTCAACTTTAGCAAGAACGCATCCCAATTATTTGTATAATTAGGACTATAGGGTGGATTTTGACCTGTCGCAATAACAGATTGTAAATTAGTTCCAAAAACGTCTCCCTACCAACTTCTGTATTTACTACTACTATATGATGTTATGGGGAACTTGTGTGTCTACAATTGTGTTAGTCTTCAAATCCTACTTTATTCCACATTAACATTTATTATCTAAATATCCTTTTACTAGTGTTTGCCATACGATACTAAAATCAAAACATCTTGGATCTAGGCGTTTATAATATACATCTTCTATTACAATTGTCGTTTCAACGGCACCTAATGGTTTGCCACATAGTGTAAGAAACGTGTTATACGGGATGCTAAAATAATGTGTTTGTA
>JBOFEH010000151.1:0-20445 GCA_051647765.1 Cellulosilyticaceae bacterium
TTTAAGATTGTCCACAATCACTTGCCATTGTAAGACACTGATAGCTTTTAAGTCTCCTTCAAAATAAAGTGTACTACGCACTCCTCTTTGCACTTCAAAGCCACCTAATAATGCTTTGACTGTATGTAAACCCACTTCACTTTGTTCAGGTTTAAGCTCTCTCAGCGTCCGCCGTATGTCATCCATTCCCTCTCTCAGATGATCTATAATCTCGTCTAGTACCAGCCCTGCACGAGGGGGATCTTTCTCCAACATCAGTTTAACCACTTCAAGGCGCATAATATTACCTGCCAAAGTATGTCCTATTTTATCATGTAATCTTTGCGCCATCATATTTCTTTCTGTCATCTGTGCCATATAAGTTGTTTCTCCCTGATGCTTGGTCAACATCTCGACCTTTCGTTTGGTTTCAAGCAGTTCCAAACGTGTAGCCACTTGTAATGCCTTCATGGCTTCAAGCTTACTTTGTAGTCTGTGATACGTTACCACCGTCATGACAACCAAAAGGCCTATAGGAAACATGCCCCCCTCTGTGATATAGTCTTCAGGCGTATAGTGTCTTATACCCAACCCTTCATTTCCCACAAGATATGCATACCCTATAACGAGTACTCCTAGTAGTAATATCCCCCTGCAATTATTTTCCTGCCAGTAGAGGGCAACAAACAAAGCCATGAGTAATATACCACTTGGATGAATACTTAGGATTATAAAAGCAATCACTAAGCCATCTAACGTTACCATCAGTGGTTTATAGTGATCATCTACAAATAAACCTGTACTCAAATACAGGATTAAATGGATCATTAAACTCCCTACACTCCATAGTGGGGCTATCCCTGAACCCATCATCTCAGCAAAACATATTCCTGCAACAATGATCTGAAGTCCCATTTGTAACATGGTGTTATCTCCAATTCTCTTTTTGATTTAGACAAAAAATAAAACACTCCTTTAAATTAATTATATTTTAAAGAAGTGTTTATAGCAATATTCAATTAATTACAACGTGTCAAGACCGTATAGCGATCCTCTCTAATATCTATCCCATCCACAGTTTTGGTAGCAATTTGTACTTTTTCACCGACTACAACATTCATCCCCAAAGCATTGTCTGTTTGTTTTTTGGCTTTTTCAGTCTGCTTTTCCCACAAGAAAGGGGATTTCCCTATAAGTCCTGCTGCTAATCTTACCAATTGGACCTGATCTTGCTTACTTCTTCTTTCTCCTTGTACCTCATTAAGCGCCTGTTTCAGCGCTGTATAATCTAACTCCCTATACATGTTGATCGCTTCTTCTTGGTACTTTTTCTTTGGAAACTTCTCAACTTTCCAGGTCATTACTGCGGCTGGATAAATCTCATAAGGTAATGCCTCATCTTTTATCACTTTGTTAGGGATATAAACACCTTTCTCGTTGATTTGGAACCGCTCCAAAATCCCATCTACCGCCCTAAGACTAGCATCTTCATTTTTTTGTTCTTCTATCAGTTTCTTAAGCGCCCACTGCTTACAACCTAATACTTCTATATCATATAAATACTGAGCTAGTTTTTTCTGGTCCAATGCTTTTTGCATTCGCTTATTGGTCGTCTTAAGTTTTGTTAAATCCAGCGTACAAATACTCATGCCGCCTACTTTTGTAGTGGATTTGATAACCTTTTGTTTTCTAAGCTTGGACTTAAGCGATTTGGATAAAACGCACCATAGCTTTGAGGTATTTTTATTGCCATTTACAATAAGATTATAGTCTCGATATAAGGTAGCGCCTACTTTGAGCCCTGTAGCCTTTTCCTCTACCATCCCTTCTATCTTGACTTTAACCCCTACATTAAGCTTCTCCGTACCAATATGACAAGCTACCACTTCACCATAGCCCATTTGTGGCCTCACAAAATGGTACGCTTCATCTACCATATGGGTCTTAATCCCAATGCGTTTGTAGTGATATTGATAGTCCCAGAGGAGCTTCGATTCACTATCCTTCAAAATAGCATCTAATACTTCTAATAAACACAGTGGTTCTTCCTCTATTTCTTGTATACGAATTGCTGCACGGCCTTTTTTATAACGCTTCTTAGGGTCTTGCTCTAATTCGTGAAGTGTTTGTAGTGCCTTACCTTTTTCTACAAAAGAATAACAGTCTTTGACTGCCATATAGGCACCAATATCTTGCGTCTGTGCTAAGACTACTTCAGCACTCTCCAAATCCTCATACATCACGTGATAGGCCCCCAAACCATAGAGGAAATCCATTACCATTTCCTCTGGCACCTCGCCTTCTGGCGTGCCTGTTTCTTCAAAACAAACAATCAGCATACCGCCTTGGGTTGGAATGGTTCTCAGTGTAGTGGGTTCCTGATAACGCATCTTATTCTGACAGATAAAATAATCTTGGTGGTTAATAGGAACATTCATCACCCGTTGTTTGCCCACCTGTTGCGCTAGACTTACCACTGTTTTGTAATAATCTTTGATGGCATCCATATGCAAAAACTGCCCTGTATGCGCGCATTTCACCAGCTGCGTCAAAAAGTCCCTATCATAATACTGCCCAAAACCAATCGTATTGAGATAAATCCCCATCTGCTGACAATAGGCGGCTACTTCAAGACATTTCTTCACTTCTTCTTTGACTTGCCACTTCCCAGGAACCAAACAACCATCTGTCATGAGTACAATATGATGCTGCTCACAGACATCCGCCAAATCCTTTGTAATACCTATGGCAATCTCTAAGGGTTCAGACATCACTGTGATACTTCTAATATAAAGTTCCTGATCAATCATCTCATGTACTTTTGCCATCTTATATGAAAGCGTATCGCACTTGATTGCATTAATAATCCGTGTACTCTCCCCATGCCCAGAATAAATAATGACAGATGCATAGTTATTTCCACCTACTTTAAGGGCATCTAAGGTTTGCTTCACCTTTACTTTAAGCTCTGGTATTTCTTCATACATACTCCCTGATACGTCTACTAACAAAATATGATGACTCACAGGTAATGCTTGCTGCTCCTCTGGTGTGATTTCATAAAAAGAACATAACTTGTTTTCTTGTTCAGAAATCTGAAGTCTCTTAGACCCTTTGTGTACTGCACATATCCCTTGCGCGTTAAAAATCATAGTTTCACCTATATACTTATAAACTCTAGTCTATGTATATGAAGGCAAACATACGTTCATGACAACCATTTTAGGGCGGTAGTCTTATACTTCTCCGCCTTGTGCTTCAAGCTTACTAATTTGTTTTTCTCCTATTTCTGCCATCTCTTTAAACTGCTCTATGGTCTGTTTCATCTTAGGTAGTGCTTCTTGTTTGTACGTACTAATCGCATCTAATGCCGCCATAGTATCTGCAAAAGCTGATTTTAAGGTATCCACCGAAATATTCGCTTCCATAGATTGCTTATGAATTTCTGCTCCTTGTTCTTTTAACATTCTTGCAGTGCCACTAATGAGGTCATTAGTCGTCGCATTGAGCATCTCTATCTTCTTAAGAACGATTTTTTGATTGTATAAGGCACTAGCAACAATTGTCGCAATGCGTAGTGCAGAAACTGTGACATTTTTGGCTCGTTCAACCCCACGAATCAGCTCTTTGTTATTACGTCTTACCACCTCAATAGCCATAATCCCTTGTTGATTGACCACGAGCATCTGCTGCATATCCATAATCCGTTGTCGTAGTGGGAAGATAATCTCTTCCGAAATAAACTTAAGTCGTTCGGGGTCTTCATTACGAGATTGAGCCACTTCTAACTGCGTACTCATGGTATCATCCATAAGGGTTCCCATTTCGATTTCTTTGGCAAGTTTCTTGGTCAAATCTCTTAGGGATAGCTCTTCTATTTCTAATGTTGTATTATCATTTTTGAGTGTTTGTCTCCCCTTTTCAAGAGATACAATAATATCATTAATCACCGTGTCTGCTTTCTGATATTTTTCAAAATAAGCTCTTAAAGGATTAAAAAGCTTTCCTAAAAATCCTGTTTTTGCAAAGTCAATCAAGCTTGGGTCTAAGTCTTTCATCTCTCTATTAAGCTCCATCAGCCCCTTGGCTACAATGCCGCCTTCTCCTCCTGTTTGAGACAGCTTACCCACAGTAACTTGTAATAAGCTATTTTTTTGAGAAGACTTCTGAATCGTATCTAAACCAAAATCATCCATTGATTTCAGCACAGCTCGGCGCTCTTCTAAAGAATCCATATTAATCGTCATCAGCGCATCTACATTTTTATCTGTAAGACTCTTAAGGGCTACCACCTCTTGCTGTTGTGGTTTGATTTGTGTCGCAATTTCTTGTTTCATATCTTCCGTATCCATTACTTCCATAGAAAAATCCATTCTTTATTCCCCCTTGGTCTTTTTACATCTCTGCATTAAAGAGATTGGCTAATTTATAAACGACATCTTCTGAATCTGCATTAATACTTGCTGCCTCATTAATGCTTGAAATACTTTCTAAAGCTTTGATATTTGCATTATAGCCAATAGTATAGACGGGTATTTTAAGTCCTTTAAGTACCCCTTGTATATCCTGTAAAGAATGTCCTGAATTTGTCTCCCCATCGCTAAGTACAAAGAGCATCAGCTTGGTATCTGGATTTTGGGCTTTTTCTGCCATAAGCATCTGGAGTGCCACAATAATCCCATCAAAAGTAGATGTCCCTCCACCAGCTTCTAGGTCCATCACCGCACCTGTAAAAAGAGACCTTTGGTTGATGTCAAACTTCCCAATGGGCAAATTCACATTCACATCATTTGAATAAGTAACAAGCCCTATAGCATTGTCTTGCCCAATGTACTGCGCACCATTAATGAGGGAGCGTTTGAGTTCATTAATAGGCTGCCCTTCCATACTCCCTGATACATCCGCAACAAATACTGCTGCAATAGGCTTGCTCGCATTTTTCTTTTCTTTCCAGATTTTTTGAGCGACGCAAATACTCTCACCATCTGGCACCCCTACCTCATCTTGATAGTCGTTCATTTGATTAAAACCATAATCTGTGGCAATCTTTTGGTACTTCTCTTGATTAGAAAAGGTGATAAAAGCATCTAAAATCTGCTCCTTTTCACTTGAGAGTTGACCGACTGCATACATAGGACTGTCATGCCTCATTCCAAATGGCGTAAAGACATAATCCGCCTTAAGTTCAGGTGCATTACTATACGTTTGGTATTCCATAATAAACCCATCTAACAGGCCTGATTCTGCTGATTCTCTCATTTGAAGTGTTGTATAAGCAACGACAGGAATATTCGCCTGAAACGACTCAAAACCTTGTACCGCCTCATCACTTAAGGGATTTTTCCTATCAAATGTACTGAGTGTAGAAACCAAGAAGTTAAGACCTGTAGAACTTGAAAAAGGATTGGTATACCCCATAGCGATTTCATTACTAGCCACTGCATCTGTAATAGTTTTCAGATTAATGGCTCCATATTTTTGAATAAGCTCATCATTTTTCTTTTTAGATAGTAAGATTCCTGAGACATTCCCTAACATACGTTTTTCTTTTAAGGTAACAGGTACACCTTTTGCCTTCATGATCTCTCCCCAGAGCTCATTAGAAGGTGTATACGCATCTGGCACATACTTTTCGGACATAATATAATCCATTCCCATTCCTGAAGCTAACCCTCTGACCTTTACAGACACTGTTTTCCCATTAACTTCTACCTGTCCATTATTAAAATCATTGGCTACTTTTACAAGCCAACCATCTTTTCCATCACCCGTTTTTTCTGGAGAAGAGAAAATTTCAATAAAATCACTTGTAGTATTCTCAACTTGAGCAGGATATTTATCGATTTCTGGTAAGGTCTCTGCTAGTGACGTGCTACTCAAATCTACAGGCTCTTTTCGGGGTGTGACTTGATTGACCGTAATTTTTCGTGACAATTTCTCTAGTTTTTCCACTGTATTTTCAGTGGTTACAACATTTTGACTTTTACCAATATTTTTGGTAAGTGAAATCCCTCCATAAATGACACCAAATACCACAATTGCCAATACCACTAAAATAAGTGCTGGTTTCATGCCGTTTGTTTGCTTCATAGTATTCCCCCCTATTATTTATAAAACTTGATTTTATGAATCAATTCTTCAAGTTCAGACATTGCTCTCATACTCTCAAGTTCCCCATCTTCCAAACTATTGAGTTTGGATAATTCTAAGAGTAATTGATCTAGCTTGAGTAAAATCGCTTCATTGTCTTTTATAGCTTCCTTAATAAAAGCAATATACTCGTTGTAAATATTCAATTTTGTTTGAATGAACTCCTTTGATATTGTTTTATTTCCTAATGATTTGTGAATATAATCATATTCTTTTTGGTCAAAAATGCTCATCTTATTAATCATACTCTTGATGTTAAGATAGAAAACATTTTTAAAATTAGTAAGTACTTCTTCAAATTTAATATAGCTCATTTCCATAGGATCAAATTTTTGAAGGAGCAGTTCATTCACCATAGCAATCTTTTTCTCAAGTCTTTGGATTTGTTCTAAAACAAGAATGATGTCTTTAATAAAAATTTTTTTATGTTGGTTTTGTTCCAGTGCATTAATATAATCTACCACTGTCTCTAAAGTATCTGTCCTGATAATTTCGACTTTCTTAAAGATTAATAAGTAGTTCCCAAAACAAAAGATGATACCACTCATAACCATAACAGTTAATGCTATAGCGGTCTGCAGCACACTCGCTTCCCCTAGTGAAAATCCTAGTAATCCAGGTGAAAAAACAACCACATTAACGATTGCCACACCGATGTTAAGTCCCAATAGTTTTAATATTTTTTCCCCTCGCACCTGCTCACTCCTAACTTTTTTGTTATTTATAGAATATTTATAATTTTAATTATATATTATCTTGTTTTTATTATCAATTTATTATTAAACAAACTTCCCCATGACCAAAAAGTACTGAATCCATTGATCCAGTACTTTTAACCTTTTATTGCGTTAGTTTTCCACCTTCAATAATAATATCCTCTGGTTTGACACTATCCCCATAAACAGGCTTAAGTGTCGCATCATAAGCTTGACGCATAAATTGTTCCTCTCCTAACTTTTCAAAGGTTTCATTAATCCAGGCTTGTAATTCCGTATTGCCTTTTTTGACAGCTGGTGCAATGGTATCTAAACTTCCTAGCGTCGGAACGCCTACGGAATAGCCTTCGTTCTCTCTTGCCCATGCCAAAAGAAGCGTATTATCATGGGCAAGTGCCTGCCCTCTACCATCTTTAAGCGCTTCAAAAGCCTCTGTATTTTGGTCAAACTTAAGAAGCTTAATCTCTGGATAATTTTGCGTAAAATAAGCATCTGCTGTGGTCCCTTTATTCACAATCAACGTTTTATCTTTGAGCTGGTCAACTGAAGTTATAGGGGTCCCATTTGGTGATACAACGCCTAGTGCCACTTTCATATAAGGATTAGCAAAGTCCACTTTTTCGCTACGTTCAGGTGTCACCGTGAAGTTCGCCAAAATCATATCTACTTTGTCAGATTCTAAGTATGCCACACGACTAGCAGCCTCTACCAATACGAACTCAACCTTGGTCTCATCCCCTAATAACTCTTTGGTTAATCGCTTGGCAATATAAACATCAAATCCTTGATTTTCGCCATTCTGATCCACATAGCCAAAAGGTGGTTTATCGCTAAATACTCCTATTCTTACTTTATCTCTTTGTTTGATGCTCTCAACACTTCCTGATGGAGCGGTTGTGCTATTACCACACCCACCTAAGAGCCCAATTCCCAAAATGCACACTAGCCCTAATGCAATTTTTCTTAATTTATTCACGATATCTCCCCCTCATTTCTTTAATATAATAAGTGGTCTAGAAATTGCTTTGCACGCTCACTTTGAGGCGATTGGAAAAACGTATCACTAGGTGTCATTTCTACAATCTGACACCCCTCCATAAAAATCACCCGATCTGATACGGCTTTAGCAAATCCAAGCTCATGGGTCACAATCATCATGGTCTTTCCTTCTGCTCTCAGTTCTAAAATCACATCAAGCACTTCTTTTACCATCTCTGGGTCTAATGCAGCCGTAACTTCATCAAACAGCATAATACTTGGCTTCATGGCTAATGCCCGAACAATGGCTATCCGCTGTTTCTGCCCCCCTGAAAGCTGCCTAGGATAATCTTTGAGCCTATTCCCTAAACCCACACGTTCTAATAATCTTTGCACTTCTGCCTTCACATCACTTTTATTTCTCTTTTGTACCTTAACAGGCCCTAATAAAACATTATCAATGACTGTCATATGAGGAAACAAGTCATAGCTTTGAAAAACCATCCCTATTTTTTCCCTTGTTTTTTGCCATGAAATATCTTTGCCAAGTACACCTTCTGATTTGAGAATAATTTCCCCTTCATTTGGGACTTCTAAACCGTTAAGACATCTGAGCAATGTACTTTTGCCACATCCCGACGGCCCTAATACGACAATAACTTCTCCTTCATGGAGGCTGAAGTTAATTTTCTCAAAAACCTTATTTTCACCAAAACTCTTACTTAATCCCTTCACCTCTAGAAGTGATTCTTTATTCACTTTTTCACCCCTCATAGACACTACGCTTTTCTAAAATCTTAGCTATGCATGATAGTCCATAGCATAATATAAAATACAACACAAAGATCAGCCCATAAATCCAAAAAGAAGCTGCCGGATTCGTCAGCATGGATACCTCTATAATCTGCTGCCCCACTTTGACGACTTCAACAACCCCTATCAAAGAAACCAAAGATGTCGTCTTAATCATACGGGTTGCCAAATTAATGGCTCCTGGCAAAATTCTCCCCAGTGCTTGTGGCATCAAAACATACCACAAGACCTCTAAGTCGCTCAATCCTACTGCTAAACCGGCCTCTACCTGATGCCTGGGCAAAGATTCCAACGCCCCCCTTACAATATCTCCCATCTCAGCAATCCCCCATAAGGCAAATACGAGTATTGCGACGACTTCACCTGATAAGTTCACACCAATTGCCGATGTCAGACCAAAATAAACAATATATAACCAGACCAAAACAGGCACAATACGCATGCTTTCCAAGTACAATCTGCACACCCACTGCAGCAATTTATTTTTGCGGGTCATGAGAACACCGAACACAATTCCCCCTATGATACCAATAATAATAGCGATACATGCTATTTTCCCAGTCACATAGAGACCACCCATAAGTCTCATTAAAATTTTAGCATCCATGAGTTCCATGACGCATCCTCCTTTCTACCCATCTCATCCCTAAAGATAGCGGAATAATCAAGATCAAATAGGTGATAACTAACATGAGGAGCGCTTCTTCTGTCTTATAATACATCCCAATAATATCTTTGGTAACAAACAATAACTCTGCAATAGCTATAGCGCTTACCACAGATGTTTCTTTAAGTAAAAAAATACAATTGGCACCTATTCCAGGCACAGCAATGCCTATTCCTTGTGGCAAAATAACATAGCACATCACTTGAAGTGGTGATAGTCCAACACTTAAACCAGCCTCTATCTGAGATTTGCCAACGCCCTCTAATCCTCCTCTGAACGCCTCAATCATATAGGCTCCTCCCAAAAAGCCTAAGCTAAATACCGCACAACTCATACTACTCAGCCTTAATCCCACCTTGGTCAAGCCATAATACATAAAAAATAATTGAATCAGTAATGGGGTATTTCTTGCTACCTCAACATAGGCTTTTGTTATGCCTTTTATAAAGGGCACACGATAATACAAAATAATACTTCCTATTAACCCTATCCCTAAAGCAATGAGGGTCCCTAAAAAAGCGATTTGAATTGTAAGCCATGCCGCATCTCTGTATACAGAAATCTGTTTCAACATAAATTCTAAATCCATGGTTCTCCTCCATTGGTTCGTTTTCTTCTCGTACTCTTCTTATTTATATTGCGGATAGAAAAAAAAGAGAACCTTTTTAGTTCCCTCCCGTATTTTCGAACATATACTATAAAGACCTTCTCAAAAGGAGCTTATCCGTGAGAAAAATTAATCCAAATAAAGTTTTCACTACTTATCGTGACAGGATTTTACCTACTACTCCTCTTATGGAGCGTCATTATACCATGACACATTCTGATACCACGGGGGATCTCTTTGTGGTCATTGGTGAGGACTATGCTGCAGACATGCTTTCACCCATGCATGATGAAGTCATCCTTGAGTGGCGCATTCAAAACGATTTACCCTACTTATATGGTCAAATATTGATAGACAGCCCCTCCATTACGGGCAATCCAGCTATTCGTCATGCTATTTTTATTAAAGAAATGCCTACAGCCCTTCAGGCCATTCGTTATGCTGACCGTGAGTTTTTTAATGCTCACCCTCATTTAGACAATATGCCTATTTTTATCGATTTTAAATCTACCAAACCCCAGTACAATAAAGTGCGCTCATTTGGCACCATGTCACGCTATCGCATCTGATTTACAACCACTTCTTTTTCTTAAAATAAATGAGACAGCCTATCATACTGATTATACTGATACAAATGACATAAGCATAACCATAAGGCCAACTAAGTTCTGCCATGGACTCAAAATTCATACCATACCACCCTGCAATAAATGTCAAAGGGGCAAAAATAACTGTAATGACAGTAAAGACCTTCATAATTTTATTAAGTCCAATATCCACTTGCGCATCATAGGCTTCCCTAATTTGACTCACATTATCTTCAAGATGAAGTACACGCATATTTAAGCGGTTCATCCGACTACTCAATATCCTAAAATAACGGGTTGCTTTAGGATCAAATAATGCATTATCATTTTCGGCTAACCCACCAGCAATATCAAGCAAGGTCTCATAATGCCGTCTCAAATATAGCAACCTTTTTCTCAGATGAACAATGGCCCTAATATAATCCCCTTTTTCCCCTTTAATCACTTTTTCTTCTAATAAGTTAATCTCATTTTCTACACCATCCAATATCTGCCCTTCTTCAGCAGTTAATACATCTAATAATACGTAAAGTATCTTTTCTGGTGAATAATATTCCTCATCCTCCTCTTGTATCAATGCCTCTATAAATCCTGTCAACCACTCTATTGCCTCATAAGATACAAGCAGTAAATAAGTACTTCCTAAATAAAAATTAAGAGGATATTTTCGGATTATTTCTTGCTGCCGATCAATGATATGAACTAGCCCAAAATCATACTGGTCATAAACTTCTAATTTAGGCAATTCAATCCCCTCTTGACACTCTTTAATCGTTTTTGCCCCCACCTTAAACTTTGTTTTTCTACTGGCTAATTCCTCTGGTGTCAGTACAAAACACCAATTACTATCTAATTCAATGACCCCCTCTTCCTCACACCTTTGAATTCTTCCACTCCCATTCATTTTATATTGCTTCATCCATCTTCTTCCTCTCTTCTTCCGAATCAAATACCATTACACCATACTTATGATGCTTATTACAAAAAAATCCCCTTTTATTAAACTTTAGGACCTTTTAAGACGATATATCTATAGCATACTTTTGACGACTTGAAAGGAGCCATTTATGTCTACACAAATGACGTTAAAACATTGGCTATTGGCTATTGGTATTGGAATCAGCGTAGGCGGGCTTGCTATTTCACCACTTATCTTAAGTTATAATGCTTTTCTCAAACGCATCGCTCCCCCATTAGTGACACCATCCATGCGCCAAACACTGCACACACTCATCACCCCACGCCCAAAAGAATGGCTACAAAGAGATTTAGCAGATATGCTTCACCTCCAGTCTACTCAGGTTCGAATCAGTTTCTACACTGGACTTGCTATTGAAAATGGTGGTTATACAGAAACCAATGCATTAGGTAGTCCACTTCAAATAGGGTCTCTGGCCGCTCCCTTGGACATACCCTTTGGAACAGAGTTTTTTATACAAGATCTCCCTGTAGATATTCCTACATCTCGTTTTACTGTAGATGATCGAGGGGGTGCTATCAAACGTATTCATTCCAAAAAAATCAAGTTAGATGTCTATGTTCAGCGTCTGCCTGGAGAGTCCGATGAGGACTATTTCAGACGTGTTAACAATCTTGGTATTATCCATACAACAGCACTTTACAAATTACCTTAAAACAGATAAGACCTTGCCTGTGGGCAAGGTCTTATCTGTTTTAAATTTTGTATTTTTCCAAATCTGTTTTAAAGTTGGTTGTAATACTTTTAAAGTCTTTAATACGCCCCATTAGGGTATTGATTTCATTAGCATAATCAATCACACTAGCACTTACCTCTTGTGATGATGCCGAATTTTCCTGAGCGATTGCCGCTAACATTTCGACTGCATCAAATGCCTCTGAAATGGCATTAGCTTGACTTGAAAGTTGATCAATTGTCTCAATCATAGAACCTGATACCCCTTGGATAGAGGCATTGGCTTCAAAACTAATTTTTTTGACCGTTTCAAGTCCCGATGTTTGCTCCTCTAGTGTGCCATATTGCCTTTGAATATTATTTGCCAATCCTTTAATCTCTACAACAACTTCTGCTAACGTATGATTAATTTCCTGAACAGCTTGTTTGGATTGTTCTGCTAATTTTCTTACAGCTTCCGCAACCACCGCAAAACCTCTTCCTTGCTCACCTGCACGGGCGGCTTCAATAGAAGCATTAAGTGCTAATAAGTTGGTCTGTTCTGCAATCTCCGATACAATAGCTATAATCTGTGTCATATTAGTTACTTTATTTTCAAGTTCAATACTTTTTGTGCGTAAAATCTCGAATTGGTCTAATGTATGGTAAATATGATCACTTGTATCCACTACAGCCTCATAACTGGCATTAATTTTGTCCACTGCTTTTTCTAAAGAATCCTTATTGTTTTCTTCTTGTTTGACAATCCCTCTTAAAATACCCATGTTATCATTGAGTACGCCTGAAGCTTGTTCTGTGTTTTTAGCTTGTTCAACCGCTCCTGTAGCAACTTGTTCAACAACACCTGAAATATCGTTTGAAGTATTTTTCATAGTGAGAGAAATAGTACTAATTGCCTCTGCAAATGTACTCATTTCATCTGTTACTCCTTTGAAACCTACAAAATCTGTTTGTACGGACTTTTTATATGCTTTCAGTAAATGGTCCACTTCCTCAAAGCAATCATGACTTATAATGGTTTCATTAAACGTATAATCACCTTCTGTCATACACCTTAATTCCTCAATAATCAGCTGCTGTGGCTTGAGCAGCAGCTGTGTCCCTATGCCACTTACAAGAGCAATAAGTCCAGCCCCAATAAATCCTTTATAATCCATACCAAATAAGGGTAATGTCACTACTAATCCACCCAACAAAGTCAGTATACCTACTTTAACCGGAATACTTCGAACAATTCCCATTCCTAATATTTGATTGAAATAGTATTGACGTTTGACCATAATAGGCTTCGTAAACGTCATTTTGACTTTTAAGAAATCTTGGCCACGTTCAATTTCTTCAATATGGGCCTTTTCTTCAAAATACTGATTGGCTCCTTGTAAAAGTCCTAAACAATATTCAAACATTCCTCTTTGTGATTGATATGTAAATAAAGCCTCTCTCTCTGAAACAGGCTCTATCCCAACAATGGGAGGTTTTGCACCTACAAATTTTTTGGTCATCACAACATGTATATCAAATAAAGATTTGAGAAACGAAAACAACGTCTGTCCTTTAAAGAAAGATGGAAAATCCTGTGCAAAAGCACTAATGTTATCTTCCCCAATAATATACCATAATTGTTTTTCTGTGATACGCTGCTTTTGCGCAATATGTTGGATACACTTAACCACCTCCAAATCCGCAACATTTTCTATAGGCGAAAAGATTTTACCTCTTCCCCATCCTGCTTTTTCCATTGCATCCTCAACGATTTGTACCCCATAAAGTTTGCGACATGTTTTCATCCATGTCGATACAACTGTTCCTTTCATAAGCTATTCGCCTCTCTTTCTATTGTCTCAGCACTAGCCTCTTGGCTTCTTCTTGTGGTAATGGTCTTCCAAATAAATACCCTTGGATAAAATCAATATCCATCTTCTTAAGCACCTCTAGCTCCTTTAGGGTTTCTACCCCCTCGGCAATGACGGGCAATCCTATTAAATGTGTTGTATCTATCATCAGTTTCACAAGTTTAATATATTCCTCCCCTAAGCTCATACCTTGCACAAAGCTTCGATCAATCTTCACTTCCGTTAAGGGTAACTTCACCAAATAGCTGAGTGAAGAGTAACCTGTGCCAAAGTCATCTAAAGAAATAACAAGCCCTAAATCTTTGAGTTCTTTAATTTTTGCAATATTATTATCCAGATTTTCCAACAAGACTGTTTCTGTAATTTCAATGCCCAAAAACTCAGGTTGCACATCTACTTCTTCAATTAAATCTTTTATTTTTTGCACAAAGTGACGGCTCATAATTTGAATGGCTGAAATATTGACCGAAATAACTAATTTTTCTGCTTGAATATGATTAATATATTTTGCAAAGGTAAATGCTTCTCGGATAACATATTCCCCTATCACATCTATCAGATTACATTTTTCAATAATTTTAATAATACTAATGACGGGTATTTTTTGATACTTAGGATTTTGCCATCTAAATAAAGCTTCAAACCCTTTAAGTACCCCTTCACTTGTATATTGAGGTTGATAGAATAAATTAATCTCATTTTTACTAATCGCTTTCTTGAGGTCTTTTTCTATTGCAAGTGCTAGTATGCGCTCTTGTTCGAGTTCTTTTGTATAAAAAACATATTGGTTCTTACCTTGTAATTTGGCTTTATATAGAGCAATATCTCCTTTGGCCAAGAGGCTATCAATGGTGGCTTCTTCTGAATTACCTGTTACAATACCCATACTTGCTGAAATAATATTCATTCTCTCATCTTTGTCAAACTCTGTTGTCATTGCAGCAAGCACATCATCAGCCTTTTGGCTAAGCATTTTTTCATCCAATCGACCTTCCCAAATCACAACAAATTCATCGCCACCTACCCTGGCCACAAAAGCGCCTTGTGCCACCTCTTGAAGTTTATGCGCCATCACTACCAAGGCTTCATCCCCATAATAATGCCCACATGTATCGTTAAGCTGCTTGAAATTATCAAGATCTATAAACATCACCGTAATTTCTCGGTGCTTCCTCCCATTTCCTTCCTCAATATAGTGATAGAGTCCTCTACGATTTGATAATCCTGTTAAAACATCATAATAGGCAAGTCTTTTAATTTCTTCTTCTGCCCTTATGAGATCTGTAATATCCCTAAATAATCCTACAATGCCAATCACTTGATTTGCAATATCAAATACAGGTGACTTATGAATTTCTATAATCTTTTCACCTTCATACGTTCTTATTCTTTCTTTGAATACAAGATGCTTGCGCTCCTCAAGAACCTGTGCATCATGCACCACCATCTGCTTTTCATAGGCTTCATCTATAAAATGCTTAGCCTCCATCCCAATGACATCCTCATCTTTTACACCAAAAAACTCTAGAAATTTGGTATTAACATTAACAAGCTTGCCTTGAATATCTTTAAGATAAACACAAAACGGAATATTCTCCATAATAATATTAAACTTTGTATCTTTGTTTTTGATTTCTGTCACATCTCGGGCTATCCCTATGGTTCCAATCACCTGATCTGTATCATCTATCACAGGTGCTTTGTAGATATTAAATTGCCTATAGCCTTTTTTGCCCGGAATGACCTCATCAAAAACAACTCTCTTTCGTTTGGACATGACCTTCAAATCGTAGTCTCTACACTGGCTCCCAATGTGTCCATCCCACACAAAATGGTCCCCTTGCCCCTGTATCACTTCTAAACTCTTCCCACAATGTTCCATAAAGTCATCATTCACCATGATATAGCGGCTCTCACTATCTTTAAACCATGCCATATAGGGGGTATTATTCAGCAATGCATTAAATTGCACTTTTTTTTGTTTCATTTCTTTAATAGCCCATGCATGTTCAAGCACACGTGCCAATCTAAACTGGACCTTCTTTTTTTGATAAGGCTTCTCGATGTATTCTGTTATCCCTTGATTAAGGTACCGCTCGCACCATTCAAAGTCTCCTGTATCAATTGTAAGTATGATAGGAATATTTTTAATCCGAGTCAGTTCTTCCATATACGTCATGAATTGACTCACTTGGGCTTCACCTACTACATCCAAAATCACAAGGTCTATCCCCACACTATCCAAACTGAGCTCCCTAGCATTCCCACAGATAGACACTTGTATTTCCATATAATCTTCTTGTATAATTTGAATCAATTCATGAGTACTTCTTGCCTGATTACTGATGATCATAATCTTTACTTTTTGTCCATCCATAGCCTCACCTCATCTATTATACCTCTTAATTACTTACATTTTAAACTATTCTTCCATATTTTACAAAGTATTTATTTGTTAAGTTTATGCTATTTCACCACTCTTAAAAAACAAAAAAAGCAACCGTTAAAGTTGCTTTTTGAACAGCACATCGCCTTATTTCACTAATAGATCATAGTAACCTTCATGATGATCAAAGGTTTTAGAGATTGCTTGGATACACAAAACAAGGTCTTCTGTTGTGATTGCCTCTTTATTAATACCTAGACCAATCAGGTGCAACCTTATGAGTTTTTCATAACTTAATAGCTTATTAAGGCTCTCTATAGGCGTCTGACCATCTACCGGGACACACCGCTCAATAATATAGTTCACAAAATAATTTTCAAGCATATACCCTCTTTGGATAGCAAACGGCTTGTAGTATATCTCATAGCCTTTGACATATTGGGCTTCGCCGCCTAATAGTCCCTGCTCAACCCATTCTAAAACCTGTAAGTAACGCTCTGCCCTTACTTTATGAGTGGTTGTGATTTCTCTAATTTCCCCTAGAAGCTTGATACCCTCTCGGCTTAACATCTTTAAGTCCTGAAGCTCTAATCTTATCTCAGACTTAGTCAGCTGCTCATCGTACTGGGCAATGAGACTTGGAATTTTTTTGAGTGTATGACGCTTTACATGTTGATCAAGCGCTTTCATAAAAGCTTCTACAAATCGCATACGCTGCTCAAAATCCCTCTCTCGATATTGTAGTATTTTGATAAGCATAGCTCTGATCATCACAAAATAATCTTGCCACACTTTAGGATTTTCTTGATTAAAAGATATATTAGCTGTAACCGTTTGATAATGGCTTGGAAATGGGATTTCTTCAAAGGCTATAGGTTGCTCTGCTAATAGCATACAGCGAAGCGCCTCTGGACAAGAAAACGTCAATGACCCTTCCATTTGTCCACCTATTTGATGAATCGTTCTAGGATAAAGCGTGCAGGTTTGACTCAAATAAGCTTCCCCTAGTTCACTGTAAAGATCACACCAGCCTTGCTTCGTCAAAAAGGCACATCTGTTATTTTTGAGTTTGATCTTGGCCACATATTCTGGTGAACAACTATTTTTCTTTGCAACCAATTCCTTATCTAAGCGTTTCCTCATCACAGGATGCTTAACCTTTTTATACTTTTTATAAGTTATTTCATCTATAGGAATCTGCCACCCTATACAGCAACTATCTTCACACGCCCCTCCAATACACTTAAACTGCTTAAAATAGGTAGGAATACGTAATGTCTTATGCGCCATAGCCATTTCTCACGTTTTCATACGCTTCATAAATAGCTAGCAATTCTTGTGTATTAAACTTTTTAGCAAGATAACGCATCTGCTCCATACGTCTTGCTGATTTGGCTACCTGCTCTTCAAACACCTCGATTTCCCTTGTATCACCAAGTTGTGTAAGGTCCATGCGACGACGCATACTCATAAGATCTTTTAAAATTTGTTCTTTATTTCTTTCCATGATGTTTTCTCCTATTCTCTATTTTTGTCCTATTATTACATGTAGCTGTGAAATGCCTAGAAGCGCTCTTTCCTACAAAAGAACAAAAGTGCCCTTCGTGCACGTATTGGTTCATGCAGTAGTGAAATGCTTCGTAGTAGCACTTTCCTACAAGAGGATAAAAGCGACCAAAGGTCATGTATCAGTCCGCGCAGTAGTAAAATGCTTCGTAGTCACACTTTTCTACAAAATAAAAAAGAGATAGAACCGAGTGGCCCTATCTCTGTAAATTTTATTATAATTTTGTAACGTTTTCTGCTTGAGCGCCACGGTTACCTTGAACGATGTCAAAGCTTACTTTTTGACCTTCTTCAAGAGATTTGAATCCATCTCCTTGGATAGCTGAGAAATGTACGAATACGTCATCTCCGTCTGCTCTTTCGATGAAACCGAAACCTTTTTCTGCGTTGAACCATTTAACTGTACCTGTATTCATGAGGTACCTCCTAATTAATTATATATTTGTACTTACTCGTAATAAAATATTCACATATTATGACAGACTATAATATGTACTTATAATCTCTAACAATATGTGAAAATTATTAAATACAGATGTAATACAAAATGTATTATAGCACTTAATCTCCAAACATGTCAAGTTGTTTTAAAAAATACTCATAAAAATTCCCATAATCCCACCAAGAAGTGCACCCAACCATACGATTGCCTTAAGTTCCTTCTCCATGATACTAAGTATCAGCTTTTCCATTTCTAATAAGTCATAAGATTTGATTTTAGAAGCCACAATATGAGGCAAATCCACAGACTTTAGCATATCCGCTAATTGATTTTCTACCATACTTGTATATTGTTTAAGCAGAACATACTTTATTTTTGGGAGTGATTCTTCTAGCTCATTTGCAATCTTTTCAATAGGCGTATCTAGTAAGGCTTCACCTTCTCGCTCAATCACTTCCCCTATCACTTCCTGCGCCTGTTCTTTAATCATTTGATTAATGATTTCTTCTAACTTGACCTCGGCACTGGCAATAAGCCCATCATTAAGAAACATCGCAAGAGCACCTAAATTTCCTTTTATTTGTTGACATGCCGTTGCAGCTAGTGGTCCCCCTAGCTCTAGTGCCATGAGTTTCTCATAAACAATACTTGTCATCTGCTCTTTGACCGTACAAGACAACCCATCTACCGTCTTCTGGCTTGACATCTGGATAAGTGCCTCTCTTATAGTATGCTTTGCGTGTTGCTGCTTCACAAACCACTCCTGTATACTTCTTTCTAACTTCACATACATCTCTTGTGACAGCAAGTGTTCTCTAAGAGCTTCTTGATTAATCAGTTCCGCCCCAACGACTTGTCCTACCGTATTGGCAATACGTTCTCTTTCTTTTGGGATCATCCCTGGTGTAAAAGGGAGCTTGATGCCAAATACATAAACAGGCTTTAGCGGCCTAAATAACATTTTAATAGCAATACTATTGGTGATATAGCCTATACCCGCTCCTACTAAAGGCCCAATCAATAATTGTAAATTCATGGTATTTCCTCCGTTGTCTATTCTAGTCCTTCATTATAACCTATTGACTTTATTTCCTCAAGCACAGATAAGGACCCACCAAAAGCAGGTCCTTAAACATCCCCTATATTAATCCAAATACAACCCAATCTTTTCTGTATTGATGGCTTTTTCTCTAATTTTCTTTTCGATGAGATCACTATCGATTGTCTCTAATTTCTTAAGTTTTTCATCAATCTTATCCAGTTGCATCATCTTCATGCGTATATTATTGATTTCTGTGGTAATAACCGCATTAAGGTCATCTGCTAGTAACACTGTAGTTTTATAAGTACTTGCTGCAAGCTCAAGTCTCAAATCTTCTTTTTGTTTCAGCAATTCTTCTTTGTACCTGTCTAGGTGATTGTTTATAAATGTTACGCCCATTATGTATCCTCCTCCTTATTGCTCCGTTATTTTAGTATAACTTAAATTTACCTTATTCAAAATATACAAACTTGGGAATGTCACAACAAAAATATTATACTTTTTAGATGCTTTACTTTCTCTCAAACTATATTATAATAGGTGATGGATTAAGAACATAAAAGAATCAAAAGGTGATTTAAGATGAAATTTAAATTTAAAATGGGTATGCGCACACTCAAAACACTACTTTCTGTAGCTATTTGTATTATTACACTATCTTGGTTTGGGGTTGATAGTCCTTTCTTTGCCTGTATTGCAACAATCTTCGTCATTCAAGGTGATAAAGATGATTCCATTACAAATGCTAAAAATCGCGTTTGGGGAACTGCAGTCGGTGCACTCATTTCTAATATTGTGTTATTTACGCTCAGCTTCTTACCTTATAACACCTACGTTCAAACCATTGTCATTTGCATGAGCATCTTCTTACTCATTCAAGCCGGCACTTATTTTGACAAACCTGGTGCTATATTCCCAGGATGCATTGTACTTTGTGCCATTTTAGGTACTACCAATAACATCCAAATCCCTATTGCCTATGGCATTAGGCGTACTATACATACT
>JBOFEH010000152.1:0-13304 GCA_051647765.1 Cellulosilyticaceae bacterium
GGTCCATGATCCAACAATCTTGACCTCTTCTCCAGGGTGAATCCCTAGCATAGACCCTACACAAGATACTTCTTCTCCGTCATAGTCTACGGTGCAGACGGTATAACCATTGTCTTCATTTTGATAAATAATATCTTCTATAATGCCTTCTATTACAACTTGTTCCTTCACCCGGCCTCACCATTTCCTTTTATTTTTTACGCGTTAACTCCACATGAATATGTGTATCATCATACTCAATATGCGCCTCATCTATCATATTGCCAACGAGTCCAAGCTCATCTACATGCTCTGTCTCACCTGCTAGTTCCCAGTAGTACTCTTCCATCTCACACTCTCTTGGGTAACTGAGCAAATCTTGCATACGCTCTGTGGTAGCTTCCATATCTTCAATCGGCCAAGCATCTACTGTAATCACTTCTTTGTCTGCTTCATTTCGGATGTGCAGCTTCACATCATGTGCGCCATGCTCTAGGCAAAAAGTTGTCAATTCATCCATCATCTTTGCTACTTTTTTAATTTCGTGTCTCATGTCTCTTGTCCTTTCTAAATGCATCTAGCATCGGTATAAATAAAGTGGCAATAATCCCTGCCGAAAAACCATTGTTATATAAATGAAGTCCACCATGCATATCCCCTACGTTTAAGGTGAGTGCAAGATGCACAAATCCTACTACAATTCCCCAAAGCGGTCCAAACTCCCCCGCTATAGGTGCCAAACTTGTCCCAAACAATGCTGCAATAATCAGCGTCGTCGTTGGCACATCTCTTGCAAATAAAAATCCTGCAAGTGTTACACCTAATACAATAGGATAACAGTTTTTGAGATGCTTACCAAATGCACTAAAACCAATGACCGTCAGTACTGCTGCCACGATTGGCCCATTAATCATACCGCCCATCATATACGCATAAAGCATAGCCGCAATACCCATCACGCCCATATTGATTAATGTTAATCCAAAACCAACTTGTTTTACAAGGTCTGTTACCAGTCTCCCAGAATGACTAAACACTGCCTTAAACCCTTTAAAGCTTTTTTCATTTAAGAAGTACCCTGTCCCAATCAAAAACAGACAGAAACCTCCTATGATAAACCCTAACTCAAGATGGGGATCTGTATTATAAGCCGTATTACGTGTCCAGGTTAATCCCAGACTTTCCAATATAGCATAAGCAACAACACCTACCAAGCCCCCTGCAAACCCCATATTATAAATACTGTATCCTGAATGAGATGTCAGTGTATGAGATGAAATAGGTGGCATCACAAACCCAATAAACCCACTAATCAGTATCGCTGTGCAAAGAGATACGAGCCAATGGTCACCTACACTCTGTGCCAATACACTAGATAAAGGACTTAAAGTCGTTGATAACATATTAATAATAACAACATTTTTATATGAAATACCATGGTATCTGGCATAACAATACCCACCTAGATAAAACGGTAAAATATTAAGGATGTTCTTGCCCATAAAAGCAAACCCACCCAATAAAAATAATGTTGCAATAATAATCCCGTTTGGCTTAAGGTCAAGCTTCTTAAGGAGTAGAATATTAAGGATCATCACCATTGCAGAATTAAACAATGCTGCTCCTACTCCTCCTACAATTAAATAATCTGTAATCAAAATATCATTTGCCTTAAAAATAGCCAACATCCCTTGCATAATCTCTTGTGGTGATGCCATACAAAATGCCGTCACCAGCATCCATATTGGCAAAATATAGAGCACCTTATACATTGTATGCTTAGAGGTTAGCGTCTCTTTTGGCTGTGCTCTTGTAATCTGTATTGTTCCCATGCCTGTTTCCTTTCTGCAACTCATCTTGTCGTCATTATGCCAATTATCATGTTCTTAAAATGATACTTCTTCTATTTTATCAGAATACACTTGCTATGACTACTCTCCCTTCTTATTATTCGTTCCCCATACTTTGTAAGAATGATTGTATGTACTTGCCCTCTAGCATATAAGGTGTCTGGGTATCCTCCCCTGTCAAATACAGCCCACTATACACCCCCTGCTCATCCTTATGTACATAAAGATTAAATACCTTTTCCCCATTACCTTGTTCTATTTTGACCGTATATTCTGGCCAACCACTCATGTCAATCATACCATTTAACCTAACCCCGCTGTTAATCATCTTACCAAATGCCACGATGACCTCCTGATTCTCTATGAGGATGCCTTGTTTTGGTTGCTCTTTTGTATACACTGTCAGTTTATCAATCTGCCCCACATCTGGTATAGGCCGAATAGGTAGTACCACTAGAATACTATCAATTCCGTCTTGTACCCCAAATGTCACTGTCCCTAGGGCATGGGCTACTTCTCTGACCGAGCTATAAGTTTTGCCCTCATAACTCACTATATCCTTTTGGTCCTTACTCATGTTTTGTACCTCTTTACGGCCAAATAAGACCATTAAAGTTCGTGTATCAAAATATACTTCTCCCTCTTTGACTAGCCCTTTCCAATAGGCTCCATTAGCTGCTTCTGTCTGCGGACAATATACCAGTACATCTACAAGCTGCTCTTGGCTACTTATTGGCTGTCCATACACAAACCCACCTAAACAGAGCCACATCATAACTACAATCACTATTTTTTTCATAAACACTCCCCTTTTCCTCATAACCCCTTGATTCCTACTCCTCTTCCTCATCCATGGCTAAATCAATAATATACGTGTAGAGCGTTTGCTGGTCCATAACATAAAATTTGTTGATGTTACTTATATTTCTTAGACTTTTATAAATGACTGGTTTTTGTAATTCATCTGCAACCTTTAGCAAATCCTCTATACTCTCCATATAATAATAATAGACAAAAGGCGTTTCATCAATAGCCTGCATCGCTGCCATCCGTGAGCCATAGTTTCTTAAAATTTTCTTTGCCTTATAAGCGTGCAGTGCTTCTTTTTCAGGACTTCTTCCCAAAATAAGAATAATAAGCGTCATCACCACTCCAACCCCAGCAACACTTCCCCAAAGCATCACCTTTTTTTCATTGATTGGTACAGGTGTTTCTACCGTTTCCTTATAACAGTCTTGTACCGGATCATCTACGATTTTTTGGATTTCAAAAGTCTCTTGATTGAGCGGAATCAAGACTTTTGAATGAATCTTGCGATTGATATTACCATAAGGCGTTTCGCCCTTGATTCCCCCTACTAACCCCACACATACTTCTGTACTAGGCTTCATCATTGTGACTTTCATAGCCTCGTCAATAAACTGATGATAAGACGCAAATGCTTCTGTTGTGATTGTGACAGACTCCTCAAGCATATATGTGGTATCTTCTAGCGCTATAGTTGTCAGGGGAACCTCCTCATAGACTTTTGACCATACAATTTCTTTGCCTTCCTTGGTTGTTTTATAGCCTCTTACTTCTATATAAATTTGATACTCTCCGCTGATCTTTGTTACGTCACTGCCTTTAAATTGTTCCTTAAAATAAATTTTGACCTCATCCACCAGTGCCATGGTATAGGTTTTACCTTCTTCCATTGTGGCCGTTGGATAAATATTATTAGGTTTAATCCGAACGTTATACCCTACCTTAGGCACAAATTCATACTCATAGGTGAGGTTTTCCGTAGTAGATACCTCTTGTTTAGACATCTCTTGATAAATATTCCACAAGCCCACGCACCCCACAAGTAATCCAGCACATACGATCATCCACTTAACCTTAGGGAGTAGGGTAATCCGTAATGGATTATGCTTGTTTTGTTTTCTAGGGCGCACATGCTCACTCACCACTTCTATCTTTTCCTCCACCTTGTCCCCTCCCTCATTTTATAATAAGACTAAAAAGGAAGCCCTCCTATTTAAACTATTTAGGAGTCCTTCCTTTTATTCTTAAAAGCTGGTCTTAATGTGATTTTGTATTAATTTGGTCCCAACCTAATGTCAATGTGACTTTAATATCCCCACTTAATTGTGAGTCTTTATCTGTACCTTTTGCATCTGTAGCGCCGATATGTCCTGTTGTAAACTGGCCTTCATAATCTGGATCCATAGCAATGCCAAAATAGATATCTAAACGGTCTTTATGTGTACCATCTGCCTTAATTGTAATAGGTGTGCCCTTCGCATCTAAATCCTCGATGACACGCTTTAACACATCATCTGTTACCACATCTAGTCTTACAAACTTCCTACCACCTACTTCAAAGATATTATCTGGGTTTTGTATCACATCACCAAAGGTTTCTGGGAACTCTATTTGTAAGTCTCTTAAAATATCAAAATTAATACCTACCATTTTTTTTAGTATGGCTTCGTCTGCTTGTGACTCAGTCCCATCATACTCTACGGTACATGTGATTGCGGATAACTGCGCACCTATTGTTCCTGTATTTAAGATATCTGCTTGGAAAAATTCAGCGTACCCTGGATACATATTGCTTACTGTCATCTCCATCACATCTGATACGATAATTTCCTTCTTAGAATAGTCTCCTGCAAGTAAATTACCATCTTCATCAACAATATTACTCACATCTCCTAATGTTTTACCTTCAGCATCTCTTGCAATCTCAGAATCAATATTCGTCCAGCCTGACATAGCCTTTTCGTATTCAGCTAACTCATCATTTCCTAAGTCATTGTAGCCCGTATCTGCTGAAACAGTACTGCCATTATTTCTAGTTGGCGTCTTAATGAGATTGCCTCCTTTGTCAGCTGCTCCTGTCTCTGTCACACCATCATAAACGGTCCAACCTGATTCATTACTGTATTGTCCATAAGGTGTAATATCCACAAACTTAATTTCTAATTCTCCTGTAGATGCTGTTGTCTGTACTTTGAGTGTATCTGTCCAATATGCGTAACCTGTTCCCATTAATACCATACCTAGTGCCAAAAGCCCTGCTACAAATTTTGTTCTTTTCATTTTTATTTCCTCCCATATCTTAAATGAACTTTTAAGTCGTTCTTCTCTTTTATTATATGGTTTAAGGTTGCTTCCCACATTGGCCCTAGGTCTGATTTTTCCTACCCTTTTTGGTGTATGCTTCTACTCCTTGAGAAGTATATCCTTTATCCTCTACCTGTCTTTTTTCTTCCTTTTGCTGATGATAACACCTATTGTAATAGCAACTATGCCTACCACGTAGCAGACAAAAGCCGGTATCCCACCTGTCTGTGGCAAACGTCCACCTGGTATGGGGCTATCTCCTACTTCAACCTCTTCTTCTAGAACGCCACCTGCTGGAATCTCTTCATCTGGCACCTCTTCTTCAGAGACTGCTTCCGTTACTTCTCCTGCTGGGACCTCCTCATCCTCAACTGGAATGAGCTCCTCTGGCTTACCCCCTGGAGGCAGTACAGGCGGTCGTTCTGGATCAGTAGTCTCCGGTAGCTCTGGTAGCCACTGCCGAAAGCTAATCTGCACAGCAAACCGTGTCGCCGTATTTTGCAAATCAGTTACTTCTGGACTCAGCCTCATTTTGACTGGAAAGCTCACAACCTCTCCTACATCTATGTTCTGACCTACATAGGCTGTTGTGAGATAAGGCCCCATTTGACTATCCTCAATCAATAATGCTTCATATAACCTCTTAGCCTCTTCTTTGTACCCCTCTGCTTCAAAAGCCTCTACAGGATAAAATGTCAACGCATCTACTACTACAGGCAACTTGCCCACATTTCTGATTTTAGGCTCTATTTCAAATCCGCCTCCAGGATAAATATTGGACACTGTCATATACAGTGTTTCCACTTGCCTCTCTCCTTTGGCTACCTCATAAGTCACAGTCATTTCGTCGTCACACTTAACCTGCATATTTTGAACATCAAATATTACTTGATACTCCTCGGTATTGACAATGGCACTTTCTGCCCCAAACACGCAAAAACTGCACCCAATCCATAGACTGATGATTCCTATAGTTTGTCTAACCCATTTCATAATCCCCCTCCTTCTTTAAAACACCACTTCTTCTTGCACATGCCCAGGTATACTCCTTAGCCACAACGAAGGCAATCCTATTTTAGGAATAACTGTATTCACTGTCCCCTTAATTTCTTGGGGTAGTACAAGCCGTGCATCCACACCACTATTATTATCCCCTTTGGTACGGTAAGTTTCATTGCCATACTCATCTGCAACCACCTCTACGATACGATGTGTAATCATAATATCACCCCTACTAAAATAAATCACATCCCCTTCTTGAAGTGCCTCAAGATCCTCCTGTGTTTGAAGCTTTTCTACTAAGACCACATCTCCCGGCTTAATCTTAGGCTCCATACTCCCCGTAAGTACAATAGAAGGATAGACTGGGAATACCCCTACTACAAACCATATTAAGACGACACTGAAAGTAAATAAGATAAGCCACCCTGCCAGTCCCTGCTGACTTCGCTCTTTCGGTTTGACTTCTTTAGCTAGTCTGCCATACAAATACTGTATGATACTTACCTCTATCATGGGGATGGCTATGCCAATAACGCCTTGGCTAAACCACTCCAAGGTAGGTAGTATGGGTGATAACCACCAAAACCCAAGCCCAATCCCACCAAATAATATGGCAGGCATTGCCCCGCCATATTTCACTAAGTATGAGAGCAAGATACTTTCACAGATTACTGGCAACACGCTTTTTGATAGAAAAACTGTAAAGGTCTCCATCCCTTGCACTGTCACCCATGCTCCTGTATTGATTTGTACCAATGCCATAAGTATAGTCACCAGCCAAAACATCTTTTGTTCTTGCTTCTGCCTCGCGAAACTCCCTATGACATATGCCCGAATCAACTCTCTACCAACCAACGCTGGTACCACATAGAGGCTATTCATAAAAATCCCATACCAAGACAAATCATAGGGAGACTTCCCAAACCCTCCCCATAACATACCCGCCAGAAGCTTGACACCTAACAATACCGTGGCGCCTATAATAGCCCATAAGGTCACATCTTCTTTCCATCTCATTTTTTGAGGTGGGTGAACTCTTGGTAAGACATACATAATACTCACAATAATAGCTATCCATATAGCCGGTACCATGTAATAAGCCATGACAACGACACCTACCAGCCGTCTTAAGCTACTAGCTTGCATCATAAAAATAATAACCACAAGGCCCAATAACCCCCATGCTACACCTTTACGCTTTTCCAAAAACATCATGACGCTTCCCCTTCTCCATCATCCCCATTGACAACATCTTCTTCTATGTTGTCTTCGCCTAGATCTTCCTCCTCCATTTGGCTTAATGGTGTGATGTTCAGCTCTACCCTATAACTAGCAATTCCTTGCACCAATACCATAATCACCTTGGTCCACGCTCCATAACTAAGCCACACCATGCTCATCATAATCGCACCTATTAACCATAGCATAGCTGATTTCTTCTTCATTCCCATACGTCATCTTCCCCCTCCTGTACTTGAAACTGGTCAAATCCAACTGTCATCTCTATCTGATAATTCAGCGGTATAGCAATCTGCCCTAAATACCCCATACTCTCCCTATCTGTGGTCTCATAGCTTATCTGTGGGAGCTCTTGTAATCCTATTACTTTTTCTGTATCTGCAAAGATATGAAGTTCCCCTTGGGTTTCTTGCTGCTGGGTACTCACCTTATGGTAAATGCGCACAGGAATATCCCTAGGAATGATACTCTGCTGCTCTAAGTTAAGTAGCAATTCACTGACCATCTCTGGTGTAAAACCTTCTTGCTCTAACTGCTGCTCCAACAGCACCGTGTCTAATGCAATCTGCATCGTTCCTTCAAAGTACTCTAACTTAGGCTCTACCCATGGCATCTCAAGCTCTCCTACTTGTTGTAGCTCATAGCTGCTCTCTAGATAAGATTTGCCCTCCATAAATATCCCTAAGTCAATGGCTTCATCTCCCATCTGCCAAATCATGGATTCTCCCTCACCAGGAGCAATTCCCACTTCTTCCCATACATTTTGCGCTACAAGTTCCTCTTGTTTAGCACCTGCATCTGCTAGGCAAAGCCTAGTCACCACATGTGTCATCTGAATCTCCAATGTACCTGTTGCTACCTCTGCCTGGATATAAATTTGATTGGTCCAGCCCCCATAGCATATCCCCAACAAGCATAAGACCAATCCTGTTACTAACAATGTCACCTGAATTTTTTCTTTATTTACCTTTTTTCTCATTTCTCGCCTCGCCTTTCTTACCGAGATTGATAGGCATATACCATCAAATCTACCCTATTACCCAGCCCTAGCTTACATAGAATATTACTCACATGCTTTTTGACAGTTCCTTCTGCTATACACAGCCGTTTGCTAATTTCAGCATTACTATAGCCCTCGCTGACTTCTTGGAAGATTTCTTGTTCTCTAGGGGTCAACTGTGTGAGGCCACCTGACTCATTGTCTGACGTCATTGCCTGAGTCACAAGCTTCTCAGAAAAAAACCTCTGTCCTCTACGAATAGAGCCTATAGCGTATACAATATCCTCTATAAAAGCATCTTTTAAAATATAGCCCTCAACACCTAATTCTGTTGCCTTCTTGAAATCTTTTGGATCTGAAGAGGATGTGAGGATCACAAATTTAGTCTTTCTCTGCCTCTCTTTGGCCTTTTCTATTAACCAAAACCCATTTTCTTTCCCTAGATTAAGGTCTACTAACGTCATCTCTGGCTCTTGATGGGCCAATACCTGAAGTGCCTTTTCAACATTATCAGCCTCTATAACACCCTCCTCTTCTTGGTTCATCTTCAGCACATCTATAATGCCCCGTCTGACTAAAGGATGGTCATCTACTACCAAAATCCCCATATCCAATCCCCCTCTTTTTTTGCCCTATTAAAATAACAGCTTTAACACCCTGCGGAAGTGTTTTCTCCCACTTAATTTCCCCTTCAAGTATGCTGACTAATCGCTCAATATTTTTGAGGCCCATCCCTTGTTTATTTTCTTTTCTCACTTTTTTATAATCAAACCCACACCCATCATCCTGTACCTCTATACAAATTTTCTCATCTCGTCTCCCCATATTGACCCCTATATGATCCGCCTTACCATGCCTTATAGCATTATTAACCAGCTCACAAATCATACGATAAATCGCAACCTTCTCTTGTGTCGTTAATAATAAATCTCGCTCTGCAAGCTCTAATGCAATATGTGTTTGGTGATGCAGCCTCATACTGGCTAAATAAGACTCTATTTTTTCCACAAAAGAATCTCTACTGTCTTTTTCCCAGCTTAGGTTATAAATGGTCAATCTCAGCTCTTCCATGGTTTGTTGAATAGAGCCTCTGATGAATGTGATTTCTTGGCTAATCTCATCTGGTGTCTGGCGAGCTATCTGCTGACTTAGTAAATGCATAGCACAAGAACTTGCAAAAAGTTTTTGAATGACTGTATCATGAATTTCATTGGCAATTCTATTGCGCTCCTCACTAATAATAAAATCTTGACTAATATCCTCTAGCTCCAATTTCTTAAAGACCATTCCTGCCAACTTTAATAAAAAATCAAGTTTATAATTGATAAACATCTCTTCATCTGAATCTTGCTGTACTGCCATCATGCCATATACTTTTTGCCCGTAATGTATACTTTTCAAAATGTATCTTTGCTCTTCCCCATAGACTGCGATAGACTCATGACCTCCTAGATCCCTTGCGTGCTTCATCATTTCCCTATATAACTTCTCCTTAGTACGCTGAGCCACGCCTATTTCAATGACTTCTTCCGTCTCAAAAGTGAGAATCATCACCTTGTCTGATATACCCGTTGTTTGTACGCACCTTACTAAAGCTTGACTAAAATGGCTCTGTTGACTTTCTAATACAAGTGTATCTACAACCCCATACATGGCCACAATATCCTTTAAGGTTTGCTCCGTCTTTTGCTGTTCGCTTTTCAAATAAGTATTCGCATCACTAAGCGCCTCGGCCTGTTGTTCTACCTTTTTTAAAATAGTCCCTAATACATGCACCGCAATAATGATTAATCCTATACCTAATGCACTATTTAGCACCAGCTGGATAGACATCTCAATATTTCCAACTGGTACAATCATGAGCTCTATCACGCTTCCCACAACACCTATCACAAGATAAAAGAGCCCTACACCATAACTCCATTTAGGAGACTTATACACCGCAACAAGTAAAATCGTATTCATGCAATACCACATATACGGACTACTAAGACCGCCTGACACAAGAATAATAAAGCTATTGCCTATTAGTTCAACTATTGCAATTTGCCCAATCCTCTTATCCCCTTCATCCTCTAGAGACAGCCCCTCAAGTAATATTTGTATCAACCTCGCCGCCAAACTAAGTGCCATCACAATCATGAGTTTCATCATAATCGTATGATGCCGCTCAACACTGATATAGAAACAACTTGTTAGAATAAGTGAACTATACCTACACCACCTCAGTTTGTATTTTACATCTCTCATTGAGCCCCTTCTTTCTCATCCCTTTTATTCCATTTTATCAGCCTAGCTCATTCCCTTTGACCTGATGCACTTAAAATGTCATTATTCGTACTCAAGATGTATATATTGAACCTATATGGTATACTAATTGTGTGAATAATTTGATTGTCAAAATACTTATGTTAAGGAGATTTTATGATTTCTATAGCTCTTTGCGATGATGATGCCTGTTATCTTGATGCTACACATCTATTAGTCAAACAATATTCCCACGATCACCCTGACTTGGCCTTTCAGATTATGACATTCCTATCCCCTAGTGATTTACAGAGTTTTATGACAATAAACCACTCTTTTGATATTTACTTATTAGACATGATTATGCCTGAATGTAATGGTATTACATTAGGAGAACACATTAGGCTCACAGACCCAAATGGGATTATTATTTATTTGACCTCCTCTACGGAATATGCACTGGCATCCTACAACGTAGCCGCTTTTCACTACCTGGTGAAACCACTGACACAAGATACACTCTTTAGCGTACTCAACCAAGCCCTTGTCAAAATTCAGCAATATCAAAAGCAGTGTCTCTATGTCAAAACAAAAGACGGCCTTACAGCCGTCCCTCATTATGACATCTTATTTATAGAATATATTTCACACACCATTATGGTGCACCTTCACTCTGGCCTATTCATTACAAGTGTGAGCTTACGTACACCATTTGCAAAAATCGCCGACGAGTTGGTTTGCTATCCTTATTTCGTACGCCCTCACACATCTTTTATCGTCAATCTTCACCATGTCCATACACTCACAGCTAAGTCCTTTATCCTTACTAATGAAAGTATTATCCCTATATCAAGAAAACACTATAAACATACTAAATCTATTTATATGGATTTTCTGCTCCAAGAGGGGCCCTTCATTGAGTAACCCCTGCCTATACTGTGCCAATAGGCACTATTTGAAGGGCTACACAAATACTAAACGAGTCCTCAGTGTCATCAATTGTAACGGTGCCATTATATTTTTGGGCTATTTTTTGGATAATCCTAAGCCCATAGCCCCTACTTTCTTTTGCACCTTTTGTGCTCTCGTACAAGCGTTGCCCTTTTTCTGCTACAAGCTGATTCATCTTAGTGTTGTCACATCTTAACATTAAATAATCATGCTTAGTCCATGCTTGTAATGTAATTGTCTTCTTGCCCTTCTGAGATACCTCACGGCACGCTTCTATTGCATTATCTAATATATTTAAAAGGACACTACATAGGTCACTATCTTCTATTCGGATTTGCTTTGGAATACACAGGTTCTCTGCCTTCATACTAATGCCATACATCCCTGCTTCTGAGAGTTTTGCATTGATGAGCTGATTTGCTAACTCATTTGCCGTCCTTATAATAGGGACAATCTCTTGGTCTTCTCCTATGAGCTGTTCTATATATTGCTCCGTAGCACCTACACCTTCCTGTCTTAACAAAATACGAAGTGCGTACATATGTCTCCTGGTTTCATGTCGCTGCTGAGCTGTTTGATCTAAGTAGATTTTGAGATGCTCATAACTCTTATCCATCATCTGATACCTTAATACCATCGTTCTTTTTTCAACCCCTGTATGGATCATCTCTAATACTGCTTCATAAAGCACAATCCCCCCACAAGAACACAGCAAAAATATATTGACATAATCCCTTGCTCCATTATAAAACAGCATGAGTGTTTCAGAGTAAGCCCCAAATAAAAATTGTCTCATATGCTCAAACCAAGGTAGCAATGATACCAATGTTATGGTCAGTAAAATCACACCGCCAGCCTTGAGGCACCCTAAAAATCTCCTATAAAAAACATTGCCCTGCCTTGCTTCTAAAACAGTACATACTAGCAGTACACCGTAAAACATCAAGATAGCTATATTTTCTAGTCTAAATAATATCAAATCATACCGATACCAATAGAGTGTATCTAGCGCCTTAAGCACTATAATAATCCCCACCATGACAAGTAACGCCCCACACCACTTACGCTGCTTCTTCATCTTGAGCACCAGTAGCACAAGTAAAGGCATAATATAGGCTTCTCTAAGCACATTCCTAAAAACGTAGGTTATATATTCCCCCATAAAATACTCTCCAATACCTATCTGAAGCATCCTCTCCCCTCCCCACAATATCACAAAAAAGCTAATTAGCATGAGCTCATATTTGTGATCGCCTTGATAGGCTCTTATGATATATACAATCAAGAATACTAGGCCAATAGCTATTAATAATACCCCTCGGTAAATCTGTTCTGTGACACGAAGCATGTTTGGTGCCTCATACCCCGCTCTATTAGATAGTTCTGTAATACAGGGCCTTACATACCCCTCATAATCTGACAAATCTTCCCTCAATGCAATAGTCACTGTTTGGCCTGTATAGGATTTGGGAAGACTAACATACACTGGTCTCCAGTCTGGATACGTTGTTAACCCCAAGCCACTAAATTGAATCTTACCAATTTCATTTCCTGCGGATAATTCATCTGTATACAATAATTCATCTCCCACAAAAAGAGCTGCCTTATAAGTCACAAGATCCATACAAAAAATCGCTTCATCCACATCCTCTGTCATTACCCTAGACATATAAAATGTTTGGCCCTCATAGTCTAGTGGACCAAAATAATAGGTTTCTTCATCAAATGCAAGTGCCTTCTTCTGCCCATCTTCAAGTGTATAAATCTCCCATCCCGCTGTCTGCTTACCATCTATTACATACAATGGATAAATAGGATTGGCTGGTGTTGTATAGGTCTTTAACAATATGATAATAGGTATACATAGGAGCATAGCTGCTAGTATTGCCCCTATAAACACTCTCTTTTCTTTGACCTTTTGAAGC
>JBOFEH010000153.1:0-4661 GCA_051647765.1 Cellulosilyticaceae bacterium
TAACTAAGAGTGTTCAGCAGTATTAGCTATGGATACACAGTAAGCGTCAAATTTGCCTAGAACAAAAAATAATTAGAAAATGACTTAGGGGTTTAGGAAGATAAAAATGTTAAAAGATAACCTATCTATACTAACAGGACAACCTATGATACAAATGGGGAGAGCTAGTGATATGCTTTGGATTTATCTTGGGAACTTGATAGAGGTTAAAGTGTTCCTGGTTAATTCTAATGTCCAAGAAAATTGGAGATTTATTAATAACATAACAGGGGAACATATGGTCTTTAGTGAAGAATAGAGAAAGAGAGCAATAAATTCTAGAATTTATTGCTCTCTGTCTTTGTCTGTTAATAAAGGTTTATATTTAGAATAATCAATGCCATAGCTATACATAGATTCCAATAAGGGGATTAGCTTTTGACCAACTTCTGTCAACCCGTACTCCACCTTTGGAGGGACTACGGGGTAGACTTTTCGGAAGATGAGGTGGTCTTCTTCTAGGCTCCTGAGTTGATTAGTGAGCATGCGCTGGGTAATATCAGGAAGCTTGCGTCTGAGTTCACTAAATCTGAGTGTTTGGTTGCTGAGATACCAAAGAATAAGAATTTTCCATTTGCCTGAGATGAGTTTGTGAACGAGGGTGATTGGGCAAGTTTCGTATTTCTTACATCGGTTTTTCATATGGCATTGATTATGTGAAATAGTTTTTTGCTGCATATGATTAATCTCCGTTTTATATTTAAGTTCAGATTATAGCATAACATTTTACAGTATATTTTTGTATACTATCTGTAAAAAAAGTGCCTACTTGTCTTAAAAGTATATCGGACATACTATAACAGTATAGTGTCATGATAAGAAATAGAGGGCTAAAATAGCTCTTAAGGATATAAAAAATAGGAGATGCAAAGCTCTCCTAATTTTTGTGATTGCGGTTTTATAAAACTTTGCGGGCAAACTCAGCGCCAAATTCAAAGGCAGCTTCTAGTTGCTTGTCATCTGCTCTAAAACAAATACTCATTGGCTCTACAGGAATATCAAACTTAAGTTGTTTAAGTCTTTGTTCAATATTCTTGGTAGCTTCACCGCTCCAACCATAAGAACCGAAGCAGCTTGCTTTGAGGCCTTTGTGGATAATAGGGTTAAGTGAAGTCAGGAGTGACCAAATAGGTGGTAGGGCATCAGCAAGTATTGTTGGTGAACCGAAGATTACACCTTTTGAGAAGCTTATTTCGTGGAGAACATGATTTGAATCAGCTTCTACCAGGTCAAATAAAAGAACGTCTAAATCATCGGAGATAGACTTAGCACCCTCAGCAATCTGGGCAGCGAGTTCTGCTGTATAGCCATAGGCAGATACATAAGGAACAACAATGCTAGGCGTATCACGCTTTTGAGGCTGAGACCATTCTTTGTAGAGATTCATGTAGTAAGACATATTGCTAGCATCTAGTACAAGCCCGTGGCCTGGACAGATGAACTGAAGCTCTAAATCTTTGATTTTTTGGAGTGCTGATAAGACGAAAGGTTTGAATGGGCCCATGATCATATCATAGTAGTATTTGTAAGCTGATAAGAAATCAGCTTCGTGACTAGGATCTAAGTCGCTACGAAGAACATGATCGCATGCATAGTGGGCGCCAAATGAGTCGCAAGTTACAAGGAGTTGATCTTCTTCGATATAAGTATACATAGTGTCAGGCCAGTGAAGCTGAGGAACAGTCAAGAAACGAAGAGTTTTATTGCCTAGAGCAAGTGTCTCACCATCTTTGACACGGCGGCTTTCAAAAGGCATATGGATAATATTTGACAGGTATTTAATCGCATGGATTGTACCTACTACAGTAGCAGTTGGAATAAGCTCTAAAAGTTTACCAACAGAGCCAGCATGATCAGGTTCCGTATGGTTAACGATAATGTATTTAATATCATCTAAGTTAACAAGTTGACGGAGCTTCTCAAGATATTCAGGGAAGAACTTTTCTTTTACTGTTTCAAATAAAATATGACCTTCTGATGTTTTGAGAACATAGGCATTATAAGTCGTCCCAAACTCAGTCTCCATAACGATATCAAAGACGCGTAGGTTGGGGTCAAGAGAACCAATCCAAGATAAATCGGGAGTGATTGTGAAAAATTTGTTCATAGTCAGGGCTCCTTTAAAAATAAAATACATAATTATACGACAATATAAGTTATTGTCTATTAATAATAATTATAGTTAAATTAATTATGATGTCAATGAGACAGAAAAATTTATAAAATAGTGTTCAAAAGTAGTGGTCAAACTACAAAAATATGGTATAATAATTATTATTAACAAATAACATGTTACTAGTTATTGACTAAAAATTTCTACTATTGGATATAAATTCTTATTAATCTGATAAAAATGCCTCAAAGGCTATTTTATCAATGAATCAGCAACGTACAAAAAATCAAATGCAGAGAAAGAAGGAGAAGGAAAAATGGCAAAAAACATGATGACAATTGATGGTAATACGGCAGCATCATATGTAGCATATGCTTACACAGATGTAGCAGCAATTTATCCTATTACACCATCATCAAACATGGCAGAAGTAGTAGATGAATGGTCAGCACAAGGAAAGAAAAACGTATTTGGACAATCTGTAAACGTAGTAGAGATGCAATCTGAAGCTGGGGCAGCAGGGGCATTCCACGGATCATTACAAGCTGGGGCTCTTACAACAACATTTACAGCATCACAAGGTTTACTCCTTATGATTCCAAACATGTACAAAGTAGCTGGAGAATTACTTCCAGGTGTATTCCATGTTAGTGCACGTGCATTAGCAGCGCAGGCACTTTCAATCTTTGGTGACCACCAAGATGTTATGTCAGCAAGAGCAACAGGTTGTGCAATGCTTGCAACAGGTTCTGTTCAAGAAGTAGCTGACTTAGCACCAGTAGCTCACTTAGCTGCAATCAAAGGACGTGTACCATTTGTTCATTTCTTTGATGGATTTAGAACTTCTCATGAAATCCAAAAAGTAGAAGTACTTGATTATGATACATTAGCAGGTCTTATTGACCAAGAAGCTTTAACAGCATTTAGAGAAAGAGCACTTTCTCCAAATCACCCTGTAACAAGAGGAACAGCTCAAAACCCAGATGTTTACTTCCAAACAAGAGAAGCATCTAACAAATTCTACAATGATATCGTTGGGACAGTAGAAGATTACATGAACCAAATCAGTGAATTAACTGGTAGAAAATATGGTTTATTCAACTACTACGGAGCAGAAGATGCAGAGCATGTGATCGTTGCAATGGGTTCTGTTACAGAAACAATTGAAGAAGCAATTGATGCACTTAATGCTACAGGAGAGAAATACGGGGTTGTTAAAGTTCACTTATACAGACCTTTCTCAACAACTCATTTCTTAAATGCAGTACCAAAAACAGCAAAACGTATTGCTGTAATAGATAGAACAAAAGAGCCAGGTGCAATCGGAGAACCTTTATTCTTAGATGTACGTACAGCTTACTTTGATGAAACAAACGCTCCAATGATTATTGGTGGACGTTATGGTCTTGGTTCAAAAGACACAACACCAGCACATATCAAAGCAATCTTCGAAAACCTTAAAGCTGATGAGCCAAAACGTGGCTTCACAGTAGGTATTGTAGATGACGTAACAAACACATCTATCGATGTAGATATGGACTACAAAGTTGCTCAAGAAGGTACAGTAAGATGTAAATTCTGGGGATTAGGTTCAGATGGTACAGTAGGTGCTAACAAACAAGCTATTAAAATTATTGGTAATCATACTGATTTATATGCACAAGCGTACTTTGCATATGATTCAAAAAAATCAGGTGGTTCAACAATGTCTCACCTTCGTTTTGGTAAAACACCAATCCGTTCTACATACTTAATTGATGAGGCTGATTACATTGCATGTCACAAACAATCATATGTGACACAATATGACTTATTAAAAGGCCTTAGAAAAGGTGGAACATTCTTACTTAACACAAGTTGGAATGTAGCAGAATTAGAAGAAAACTTACCAGCTCAAATGAAACGTTTCATCGCAAAAAATGATATCGTATTCTACACAGTAGATGGTACAGAGATTGCTGCAAAAATCGGTCTTGGTAACCGTATCAACATGGTTATGCAATCAGCATTCTTCAAATTAGCAAACATTATTCCAGCTGATGAAGCAGCAAAATACCTCAAAGAAGCTGTAGTAAAAGCTTACGGCAAAAAAGGTGAAAAAGTAGTCAATATGAACTACGCTGCAATCGATCAAGGTATGGAAGCTATCGTAAAAGTAGACGTACCAGCTTCATGGGCTGATGCAGTAGATGCACCAGTAGAAGCGGCTGATGAGCCAGAATTCATCACAAACATTGTAAGAGTAATGAATGCAAACGAAGGGGATAGCCTTCCAGTAAGTGCATTCAACGGAAGAGAAGATGGTACATTCCCACAAGGTACAGCTGCATACGAAAAACGTGGTATTGCAAATGATGTACCAGAGTGGATCATGGATAACTGTATCCAATGTAATCAATGTGCATATGTATGTCCACATGCATGTATTAGACCAGTTCTTGTAACTGATGAAGAATTAGCTAATGCACCAGAAGGATTTGCAGCTAAAAAAGCAATCGGTAAAGAGTTA
>JBOFEH010000154.1:0-63036 GCA_051647765.1 Cellulosilyticaceae bacterium
CTGTATGGCACAACGTTACAAAGATGAAATCTTAAATGAAATGCCAGAGGTAGATGCAGTTGTAGGGACAACATCATATGATAAAATCGTAGAGGTTGTGACAGCGGTACTTGAGAAAAAAGGTGAGAAAGTACAGCACTTTGATTCCATTGACCGTGAGCACCTTGAAAACATGCCACGTATTTTAACAACAGCAGGATACTTTGCTTATGTTAAAATTGCGGAGGGATGCGATAATAAGTGTACTTACTGCATTATTCCACAACTTCGTGGTAAATACAGAAGCCGTGCTCAGGAGCAAATCAAAAAAGAAGTCCAAAAACTGGCTCAAGATGGTGTATCAGAAGTGATTTTAGTAGCACAAGATACAACAAAATACGGCTCAGACTTAACAAATGGTGAATCATTAGTGACACTTATTCGTGAAATTTCAGCAGTAGAGGGCATAGAGTGGATTCGTGTACTCTACTGTTATCCAGAGAATATTACAGATGAGCTTATTGCAGAGATTAGAGATAACGATAAAGTCTGTAAATACCTTGATATGCCAATCCAACATGCAGCAGATCCAGTGCTTAAGCGTATGGCTAGAAAAAGCACAAATGCTCAGCTTCGTGAGACAATTGGTAAGTTAAGACAAGAAATACCAGGAATCGCACTGCGTACAACACTCATTGTTGGATTCCCAGGTGAAACAGAAGAAGACTTCGAAAACTTATGTGACTTCGTAGCAGATATGAAGTTTGATAGATTGGGTGCATTCACTTATTCACAAGAAGAAGGTACAGCGGCTGCAAGGCTAGGCGACCAAATCGATGAAGATGTGAAAGTAAAACGTAAAGACATCATTATGGCAATGCAACACGACATCTCAGAAGCGATCAATCATCAAAAAGTAGGTCAAACTATGCGCGTTCTCGTAGAAGGTAAATTAACAGGTGAAGATGCATACATTGGTAGAACATACCAAGATGCACCTGAAATTGATGGACAAGTATTCATTAATTTTGATGGCGAACTCATATCAGGAGACTATGTTGATGTACGTATCACAGAGGCAAGCGACTATGATTTAATAGGAGAGATTGAGGATGAACATTGCGAATAAGTTAACTTTATTAAGAGTCATACTTGTATTCGTTTTTATGGGAGTGATGTGGAATCCTTGGTTATCACTCCAAACAGCACTATGGTGTGGACTTGTGATTTTTGCAGTAGCAAGTTATACCGATTATTTAGATGGTCACTTAGCACGTAAACATGGCTTAGTGACCAATCTTGGGAAGTTTATGGATCCTTTAGCAGACAAGATGCTTGTGGCTACGGCTATGATTGCTATTGTAGACTTAGGGCCACTTCCTATGGGGACACTTCCAGCGTGGATTGTTGTCCTGATTCTCCTAAGAGAATTTGCCATATCAGGCATTCGTCTTGTGGCAGCAAGCAATCATACGGTGATTGCAGCTAATGGACTGGGTAAGATTAAGACAGTGACCCAGATGATCATGATTATGCTTTATCTGGTACCACTTCAAATAGGTATACTTCAAGTAGCAACTTGGGCGTTTACTTATTTGGCATTATTCTTTACAATTGTTTCAGGTATTCAGTATATTTGGCAAAACAAACAGGTTCTTCAAGACAAATAACAAAAAACCCTCTCAATTTCATAAATGAGAGGGTTTTTTATGCTTAAATATCTTGTCAAGGTGACCATATGCTGATATCATATTAAAGTTACATAATATGTAACGAGTGAAGAGAATTTTAGGAGGCAATTATGCACTATCATGCAATCATTATAGGAGCGGGTCCAGCAGGATTATTTGCGGCACTCAAGTTAGGAAAACAGAATAGAAAAGTATTACTTTTAGAGCGCAATAGCCAGGCTGGTAAAAAACTGCTTTTAGCGGGAAGTGGGCAATGTAACTTTACCCATGATGGTGACAATGAGCATTTTTTGCAAAAGTATGGCGACAGTGGTAAATTTCTCAAAAAAGCACTTGAAACACTTGATAGCAAGGGAACCATGAGGTTTTTTGAAGCCCATGGACTGAAGTATCAGATTATGGAAAATGGCAAGGTGTTCCCTAAGAGTATGAAGAGTCAAGATGTTCTTAACTTGCTTTTATTACAGTGTAAAAAACAAAATGTGACAGTGGCCTACAACCAGTGTGTAGAGCAGGTAAGCGTTTATGATAATATATTTACAATAGAAACAAAAGAAGGCAAACGTTATTTTAGTGATAACGTTGTTGTGGCAACAGGTGGTGTATCTTATCCTATTACAGGGTCTGATGGAAAAGGGCTAGATCTAGCCAAAATGCTAGGACATACAGTCGTAGAACCAAAGCCAGCACTGACTTATGTGACCACCCATGAGAAAGTCTTTGCACCTTTATCGGGAATTGCATTCACACAGGCACATATGACCATAGTGAGAGATCACAAAAAACTCAAAGAGCGTGTAGGGAGTTTGCTATTTACTCACAAAGGATTATCAGGTCCAGTGATTTTAGATAGTTCCAGGTGGATTGTAGCAGGGGATGAAATACAGGTGAATTATATGTATCCACAGACTCCAGAAGCAATCAAAAAACATTTTGCTGAGGAGATTCCCAAACGTGGAACAGAGGAGATAGTAACGTTTTTACGTAGTCAGAATCTCCCTAAAAGTTTTTCACAGGTGATTTGTCAGGTGGCAGGAATAGATGAGCATCAAGTGTGTTCACGAATGAGTAAAGTTCAGCGTGAGCAACTGGTGAAATGTTTGACCCAATACACGTTTAAGGTATCGGGACTTGGTGGGTATCATATTGCCATGGCAACAGCAGGTGGTGTTAGTCTCAAACAAGTGAATCCAACTACGATGGAAAGTCGTAAGCAAAAAGGGCTTTATTTTGTAGGTGAAGTCTTAGATATTGATGGAGATACTGGGGGCTATAATATACAGGCGGCCTTTTCTACAGGGGCACTATGTGCGAAGCATATTGAGACTAAGAAAAGTAAATAAAAAACACTTTCAATAATCAGTGTAAGGAGATCTTACCAGATTATTGAAAGTGTTTTTTTGATGCGCTAGATAGTTTCTTTGATTTGGGGATGAGAATCGACAATCAAACTTTGAGTTGGGAAAGCAAATTCTAAACCATTTTTGCTCACAATCTCAGTAATTTCAAAGTTTACTTTTTCTTTGAGTTTCACATAACGTGCAAGGTCTGTGAAGTAGGAGAAGTATGCAACGGAAATATTGAGGGAGTAATCTCCAAAGCTGTTGAAATACACTAAGGCGGAGTCTTTTTCAATGTCCTCAAATTGACCGAGCATCACTTCGATATCAGCAATACACTGCTTGATTTGTGTATTGGTACTATCGTAAGTAAGGCCTACATCGAAGGTTACCTTACGCTTAGGCATAGCAGACCAGTTGATGATATTATCATTGGATAGTGTTGCGTTAGGAATGACTACCAACCCTTGGGTGAACGTTCTAAGACGTGTACTTCGAAAGCTTACATCTTCTACCACACCTTCAAGACCAGCTACCTGTATCCAATCACCAATCCCAAAAGGTTTATCAATCATAAGCACAATCCCACTGATAATATTAGTCAGTGTATCTTTTGCTACAAAAGTTAGCGCAGCCCCGGCAATACCGATACTTGTAACAATATATGTGAGATCAATGAGCATATCTGCTAAAAGTGCAATCCCCACTAATAGGGTTAAAAAACGGAGTACTTTAACTGTGAAACGAATTAACACAGTATTGTCTAATAAAGTGAACTTAGAGCCTATACTGAGTAAGATGATTTCATAGACACCGATTAGGTTATAAATAGCCCACGTGATTAAAATAATCATGGCAATTTTGTAAGCGGTATGTATGGATTGAGATGCTATAAAATTAAGTTCTAATTGTGTTTCGCTTCCAATCCAAAGGGGGATAGGTTTACGGCCAACTATCGTTACAAAAGGAGATGTAAGGATAGCTACATAAGCACCAGTAATAAGAATCCAGTAATCTAATGGACCTGCTAAAGCTTGATTAAGAGATTCTAAAACAACAGGGGTTTTAAACTTTACGTTATTAAAGAGTCCGATAATACCTTTTCTTAGGAGCTTTTTAAAAGCAATTGTAAAAATTAAAATAAGTAAAGCGATGCCAAGACTCATATAGAAATAATATTGTGGCAATACTTTAGGTGTTAATAATAAATTCATATGCAACCTCTCTTTGCTAGTCAATATACTTTACTATTATATACAAACACCCGTAAGAATAAAAGTATTTCTAACATCACTTCTAAAAATATGATATAATAGCTTTAATTCAGAAAAAACATTTTCCTGTAGGAGCATAACCTATGAAAATATCACAATATATTCAGGTAGATGAGCGTATTCGTCTCAAAAAAATTCAATTACATCGTATAAAACATAATAAGTGTTCACATAATTTATATTTAGTATGTACGACTTACAAGGGAGATGACCTTTTTGAAATTGTAAGTGGGGCACATATTGGGCCCAAATATGAAAATTGTTATTTGTTAGGGATTGCTAAAGATAAAAATAAGGCCATAGAGTTGGTGACAGCATTTGTTGATCAGCTTTATAACCAAAAAACTTTAACCCTCCAAATGTTAAAACAGTCATAAGGAGGAGGTTGTATGTCAGTTGTAATATTCATCCTAAAAGTACTTTTGATGATTTTACTAGGCCTTTTGGGCGTGATCGTGACACTTATCCTGATGGTTCTCATATTACCTATAGCGTATGAGGCTGAAGGCTCTTATGAAGAGGAGTTGTGGATAAGGGGCAAAGTAAAAGTCTTTTATATTCTAAAAGTTTTATTTGAAATGAAAGGTGATAGGGCAGATACTGTAATCACCTTGTTTGGGAAGGAAATCTTAAAACAGAAAGAAGAAGATTTCCCGCAAGAGGTGTTAGAGCCAGTAGGAGAGGATAAGGTACTTCAGCCAGAGGTTGTAGCGACACCAAACCAAAGGGCTAACACTCAGCAAGTAGAGTTGTTAAGCGCCAAAATGCCAGAGCACACATCAGAAGAACCCAAACCCAAGAAATCAAAAGCTAAAAAGAGTAAGCCTATCACGAAGACAAAGAAAAAAATAGGCCAATCTATAAAAGAAGGCCATGAAATGGTCAAGGAGCTGTGGACTGATGAGCACCGCAAACCCTTTTTCAGAGCCATCAGAAAACTCCTAGGCCAGTTGTGGCGAGCTATTCGCCCTTCCAGATGCCGCTTTAGCCTGCGTGTAGGCAAGGAAAATCCAGATGAGACAGGCCAGCTTCTTGCAGGACTTGCTTTTTTGTTTCCGTTTTATAGCAAGTACGGTACGATTATAGGAGACTTTCAAAATGCAGGTATTTGGGGAGAAGCCTTCCTAAAGGGAAAATTTACTATTTTTCGTCTTTTAAAACCTGTTATCACTTTTGTATTAAACCGCTCTGTAAGAGCGTATATTCACTTTATACTTAATCAAAGAAAGGAAGAAAAACATGGAGACAAAACTTAATAACAATTTACAAGTATTACTTGAACAGCTTGAACATTTTATTACCACAAAAACAGTAGTAGGTGAGCCTATTCATATTGGAGAAACCATATTAGTGCCATTGGTTGATGTTAGCTTTGGTGTTGCAGCAGGAGCAGCAGCAGCTTCAAAAGTGCGTGAGAAAAAAAGTGAAAAAGAAAAAAACATCGATGGTGATAGTGATGCGGGAGCAGGTGGTTTAGGCGCAAGAATTACACCAAGTGCTATGTTGGTTATTACTAATGGTACCACACAACTGATTAACATCAAATCACAAGATAGCCTCACAAAACTGATTGATATGGCACCAGGACTTATCTCAAACATCCCAGGTCTTGTTTCTAAGTTTACAGGGGGCAGTGACGAAACGCCAAGTACGGCACCAGCTAAAATACACAAAAAAGATCAAGCAGCGCCATTGCAAGACAAGGTGGACGAAGAAAAATACCACCAGATGGAAAAATAAGAGGATGTGCCAAATGGCACATCCTCTTATTTTTATGGCTTATACGTTAAATCTGAAGTTGATAATATCTCCGTCTTTAACAATGTATTCTTTACCTTCAAGACGAACAAGGCCTTTTTCTTTTGCTGCGTTGAATGAACCGCATGCAACAATGTCATCATAGTGAACAATCTCAGCACGGATAAAGCCTCTTTCAAAATCAGAGTGGATTTTACCAGCAGCTCCAGGAGCTTTTGTTCCTATAGTAATTGTCCAAGCTCTTACTTCTTTGACACCGGCAGTTAAGTAACTGATAAGACCTAAAAGTTTGTAACTTGCAGCTACAAGAAGGTCAAATCCTGAGTTTTCGATTCCAAGATCTTGTAAGAAAATAGCTTTTTCTTCTTCGTCAAGGTCAGCAAGTTCTTGTTCGATTTGTGCACAGACTACGAATACTTCTGATTTCTCAGTAGCAGCATACTCACGTACTTTCTGAACAAATTCGTTGTCACCTACAACTAAGTCATCTTCAGAGACATTGGCTGCATAAAGTACAGGTTTGGCACTGATAAGACCTAAACTTCTGATAAGAGTGTCTTGGTCTACATCTTCTCCAAGGAGTACACGTGCAGGTTGTCCTTCTTCAAGTAAAGCATAGAGCTTCTCAAGAACAACAAGTTCAGCAGCGAGTGTTTTGTCTGCTTTAGCAGCTTTTTTAGATTTAGAGATACGACGTTCTAGGACTTCCATGTCTGAGAAAATAAGCTCTAAATTAATTGTTTCGATATCTCTTGTTGGGTCTACAGTTTTATCAACATGAATAATATTATCGTCTTCGAAGCATCTTACAACTTGTACGATAGCATCTACTTCACGAATGTGAGAAAGGAATTGATTTCCTAAACCTTCACCTTTACTAGCCCCTTTGATAAGGCCTGCTATATCTACAAATTCAACGATTGCTGGTAATACACGTTCTGTTTGGTACATATCTTTAAGTACTTCTAAACGTTTGTCTGGTACAGCTACAACACCTACATTTGGTTCGATTGTACAGAATGGGTAGTTAGCAGATTCAGCACCTGCTTTGGTAAGTGCATTAAAAAGTGTACTCTTTCCAACGTTTGGTAAGCCTACGATCCCTAATTTCATTTGTTTCATCCTTCCATGATAAAGTCTATTAAATTATATATGATATACCCTATTGTTTCAAGAACAAAACAATTATACTGAAAAAGAGGATGCTTACAGCGTCTGCGTGAGCATCCTAAAAACATTAATGATTTCTACCGATGATATAGCCAAGAACAAAACTCATCAGTGTTGCGAGACCATAAATCATACCTGCTACAAGGGAAACTTCCTTGATTTTGATAAAAGTCATGAGATCGTCTTCGGTACATTCTTGTTTATCCCGTTGAACGACGCGGTAGTGTCTTTTGAGTGCTGCATTTGTCATGATATAACCTCCCTTGAGTGCAATCAATAAAACCTATACTATAATAGTATGAAAGATAAGTGTCTCGTTTATTCTAAATTTAATTTACATAGATTGGTATATCACCTATAATAAAGGTATTATAAGAAGGAGGGACATTATGCCAAATATTTATTTTCCTTATTTAAATTTGTCATTCAATATTGAGTCTGTAGCGTTTACGGTATTTGGAATGCCTATTTATTGGTATGGTATTATCCTTACAACAGGGATTTTATTAGGACTATTAATGGCAATGTATATTGCAAAGAAAGAAAGGATGAATCCTGACTATATACTAGACTTTCTACTGGTGGATATTGTATTTGCACTAGTAGGTGCGAGACTGTATTTTGTCATTTTTAATTGGAGTTATTACAAGGATCATCTTGGTGAATTGTTTAATATTAGACAGGGTGGTATAGCTATTTATGGTGCGATATTGGCATCGGTGATTGTTGCTGTAGTGTATACAAGAGTGAGAAGGATCAACTTCTGGCAGTTTGGTGATGTAGCGGCTTATGGCTTATTAGTAGGACAGGCTATTGGGCGCTATGGAAACTTCGTCAACAAAGAGGCCTTTGGGGATTATACGAACAATATGTTTGCGATGCGTATCTTAAAAAGTGATGCAGCAGCAGCACTTACCCCAAATATTTTAGACAATACGGTGATTGAAAATGGCCTAGAGTATATTCAGGTGCACCCAACATTTTTGTATGAGTCGACATGGAACTTAGTGTTGCTTATTGGATTACTACTCTATCATTCACACAAAAAGAGCCATGGGGAAATCTTCTTCATGTATATGACAGGGTATGGAATTGGGCGTTTTTGGATTGAGGGACTTCGTACAGATCAACTGATTTTAAACTTTATTGCAATACCTGCATCGCAAGTGGTAGCAGTTATGTCTGTTATTATAGGAGTTATTGGAATTGTAATTTGTCGAAAAAAAGCAAGTAAAAAGTATATATTCAAAAATATGTAAAAAAGTGTTGATTATTTCCAAAAAAAACAGTATACTAAACCCATAGAGAAAAGAATTTGGTAAGTTATATTTTTTGTTTTTTTTGGAGGGATTGATATGAAAAATACTGAGGCAAGCATAGGCTCACTACAAGCGAGTCTTAATGAACTTGTGCAAACAACTACAATTTACACCCAAGATACGGCAGAATTATTTAGACTGAGTGAGCAACTTGATCAGCTTATCGTTAAATACTATAAAGAAATGAGCATCGCTCATTAAACTTAGGCTAGAACCAAGCAATTGGTTCTAGTTTTTTTTGTATAACACTTGAAAAAATTTGAAAAAAACAATAGAATAGAAAGAAAGTGGTAGTAAGTGGGTTTAAATGGGTAGAAAAGGGGGATAAGTGGGGGATATGTTTATAGGCGAATATCAACATAGCTTAGATGATAAAGGCCGTGTGATTGTTCCTTCAAAATACCGCGAAAAACTAGGTGTAAATTTTGTACTCACCAAAGGTTTGGACGGGTGTCTCTTTGTGTATACTCAGGTAGAGTGGGAGGCTTTTGAACAAAAGCTTAAAGCACTGCCCCTTACGAATACCGGTGCGCGTAAATTTGTCAGATTTTTCTTGGCGGGTGCTGTCGAATGTAATACGGATAAGCAAGGCAGAATTTTAATTCCTAATCATTTGAGAGTATATTCAGAGATTGAAAAAGACATAGTATTCATAGGTATGGGCAATCGCATCGAAGTATGGTCCAATGACAAATGGATCAGTTATAATAATGAAGATTTTGATGCTAACTTATTAGCAGAACAGATGGAAGAACTAGGAATATAAAGGTGGATTACTTATGAATTTTGAGCATATATCAGTATTATTACATGAATGTATTGAAGGATTAGATATTAAAGAAGATGGGATTTATGTTGATGGGACACTAGGTGGTGCTGGTCATGCATCACATGTGTGTAGAAAACTTTCAGAAGCGGGACATTTTATTGGGATTGATCAAGATGCCAATGCATTAGCTGTCTCAAGTGAGCGCTTAAGTGATATGAAACCTAAAGTATCAGTGGTAAGAAATAACTTTGAGAATGTTGTGCAAGTTTTGGACGAGCTTGGAGTAGAAGCTATTGATGGGATGCTCATAGACCTTGGAGTATCTTCACACCAATTGGATGAAGCCAGTAGAGGGTTCTCATATATGCATGACGCAAGACTGGATATGCGTATGAACCAAGATAGTGCCTTTAGTGCCCATGAATTGGTGAATACGTATTCAGAGCAAGAATTATTTGAAGTCATTAAAAACTACGGTGAGGATAATTGGGCAAGACGTATCGCACAGTTCATTGTAGAGAAAAGAACTGAAAAGCCAATTGATACAACTTATGAGCTAGTAGATGTCATCAAACGTGCTATACCAGCTAAGGCGCGTCGCGAAGGGCCACATCCAGCTAAACGTACGTTCCAGGCCATACGTATTGAGGTTAATAGAGAAATAGATATTATTGAGCCAACGATTAGAAGTGTTGTAGAACGGCTTAAACCAGGTGGAAGATTATGTATCATTACTTTCCACTCATTAGAAGATCGCATAGTAAAACAAACATTTAGAAATCTAGCGGATCCATGTACTTGTGCAAGACACATCCCAATATGTGTCTGTGGACAAGTACCAAAAGTAAAAGTTATTACACGTAAGCCAATTTTACCATCAGAAGAAGAACTAGAGATGAACCCACGTGCTAGAAGTGCAAAATTAAGAATAGTAGAAAGAATATAACTAAATCCTAATTAGGGAGGGATTGATGATGGCAGAAAAGCCACGCACGTCGTATGGTTATCAGTATGGTTCAGAAGCTACAAAATATGGTGCTCATGTGCACAAATTACCGCAGCAAACACCAAGATATGATGACACACCACTAAAACGTCCAAGAGTTACACCTTATCGCAAAGTAGACTGGGCATTTGGTATGAAGTTATGTATAGGGGGAGGTGTGTTGTTTGCGGTAACATTTGGATTTGTCCATCTGTGTGCTGATTTGTCAACCAAACAAAGTCAACTCAAAACGATTAATAGGGAGATGCGAGAGGTGAAAAGCTCCATTAATAATCTGGAGTCGGTCATTGCATCTTCGCTTAATCTTGACCATATTCAGAGACAGGCAACGACTCAATTAGAAATGGCAGAGCCGCTGCCACATCAAATCGTCTATCTGGAGTTTCCTAAAGAAAGTTACACTGTTTACAACGAATAGGTGAAAAGTATGAAAAAAACGTCTAAAACATCTCGAAAGAGACGCAACACTAAAAAAAAAATCATTAAAGAAAATTTTGATAAGCGTAAGAAACGATTGAACAAAAGATTAGCTTGGGTGAGAACATTTTATTTGCTTCTCCTCATTTTTCTAGTTGGTAAAGTAGGGTATATCAAAATTACTAAAGGTGAGGAATATGAGAAGGCAGTGCTTGCCCGTATGAGTAGTACAGAGCGCGAAGTGGAAGCCTTGAGGGGATCTATTGTAGATCGTCACAATAAGACGATTGCAACAAGTACATTATCATATCATATTATTATAGATCCTAAGGCATTACTAGACCCAACAGTCACAACAGAGAAAAGACAAAATACATATAAAGTACTAGCTGAGTATTCAGGCAAGAGCGCTGCAGAAATCGAAAAAATAGTTGTAGACAATCCCACCTCTCAGTATCGGGTGTTTATGAAGGATATTCCAGCAGAAGATGCCGAAGTGCTTAAGGAAAAGGTCAAGGGCGTATGGTTCCAAGAGAGCTTCATTAGACAATATCCAAAAGAACAATTTGCATCTCAGCTTATTGGGTTTTATAACAACACATCAGGCCAATACGGTGTGGAGCAGTACTATAATGATTTGATGATGGGTAAAGCAGGTAGGATTTTCCCAAAACTGCAGGATGGAAATATTATTACAACAGAAGTAGCAGCTTCAGTAAATGGGAATACATTAGTACTTACTGTTGATGAAGTCATCCAACAATATGTAGAACAGGTTATGAATCAGTATATTAAGGAACTTAATCCTCTGAATGCATCAGCTATTGTAATGAATCCTAAGACAGGTGAGATTTATGGCATGTATTCGTATCCGACATTTAACCCTAATGCCCATACGAACTTAGCAGAGCAGCTGGGCAAAGACGTATGGAATAGTTTGAGCGGAGAAGACCAGTCCAAAAAGCTTTATGCAGCCTGGAAAAACTATAATACTCAAAACCCTTATGAGCCGGGATCTACATTCAAGCCACTTGTGCTCTCTGTGGCATTAGAAGAAGGCCTCATTGATCGTGATGCCCTCTATTATTGTAGTGGGATAAAGGTGGTTGCAGATACGAGTATTAGATGTTGGAAAAGAGAAGGGCATGGCACACAAACACTTGCTCAGGCACTTGCGAACTCCTGTAACCCAGCTATTATTGAGGTTGGAGAGAAGATTCCAACAGATATTTTCTATGATTATATGGTCAACTTCGGAATTGGAGAGCTGACCAATGTAGATTTACCAGCTGAGGAAAAAGGGATTATTCATGCTAAGAGTAAGTTAGGTCCCGTACAAAAAGCAACAAGTTCTATGGGACAAACGTTTACAACCACACCACTTCAACTACTTACAGGATTCTCAGCAGTTATTAATGGTGGCTACTTGATGCAACCTTATGTGGTGTCACAGGTGATTGATGCAGAAGGCAATGTGGTCAAGGAACAGCTTCCAGTCGTTAAACGTCAAGTGATTTCAGATGAAGTATCCCAGGAAGTGATTGACTATCTTGAAAATGCTGTCAATACAGGTACAGGTACTCCTGCTAGTATAGATGGTTATCGTATAGGTGGAAAAACAGGAACGGCAGAGAAACAACCGCGTAATGAAGGGAAACATATTTTATCCTTTATTGGATTTGCTCCTGTAGAAGACCCAGAAGTGATAGCCCTTGTTCTTTTTGATGAAATAGCAGAAGGAACGGGTGCACCGGCTAGAGCGTTCAAGGATATTATGAAAAATGTCATCCCTTATTTAGGGATTGAGTCAGATAGTGACTATGAGGCACCGGAAGTCGATTTGAGTGTGGTGCCAGATATTAAAAACGTGGATTTATTGAATGCCATTGATCGTCTGGCTACGGAGCAACTTGATTATGAACTCATTGGGGTGGGGACTGAAATTACAGAACAGTATCCAGTGCCTGGCGTTAAACTTCCACATAATAGTGTGGTTAAGATTTATACCGAGACCCAGTCACCAGATCAGGTGATTGTCATACCAGATTTGATGGGACTCTCTGTAGAAGAAGCTAAAACAGTGACACAAGGACAATTTACCATAGAATCTAGGGGTGGTACGGGAAATAAAATCAGTACACAAATCCCAAGGGCTGGAGCAAAAATTGAGCAAGGTCACAAAATAATTGTACAAACTATGGAATAATCAGCATAATGCCTCCCTTACAAAAATACACTTATATGAGATGTATTTTTGGAGGGAGGCTATTTTTATGGAAGAGAAAGTACCTATAAAAGTGAAAAAACGGTTGTTGGTGTTATCGATACTGTTTATCTTAGGAAGCATTGGACTTATTATTAGGCTAGGATATGTGCAAATCGTAGAAGGAAGTTCCTTGCAAGATAAAGCGTATGAACAGCAGACCCGTGACCGTTTGATTTCACCTACTAGGGGATCGATTTATGATCGTAATGGTCAGGTCATTGCACAGAGTGCATCTGTATCGACCATCGGTGTTGTACATGCTCAGATTGAAGACCCTGCTTATGTTGCTAAAGCGTTGGCGGAGCATTTGGAGATGGATTATGAGACAGTGTATAAAAAGGTGACAAAACGTGTGGCTTTTGAACGTATTGCAACAAAAGTGGACAAAGAAGTAGCAGATGAGATTAGAAGTCTTAATCTAAAAGGTGTTAAAGTAGATGAGGACTCTAAAAGGTATTATCCCTATGACGAACTAGCTTCACATGTTTTAGGGTTTGTAGGAAAAGACAATCAAGGGATTATAGGGTTAGAGGTACAGTATGACTCTTTTTTGAAGGGAAAACCAGGTAAAATTTTAATGGAGACTAATGGACGTGGCCAACGAAGGCTTGAAAAGTCTGAAGTACGTATTGATCCTATCAACGGGAATCATTTAGTCACCACATTAGATGTGACTTTGCAACAATATGCGCAACAAGCCATCGATAAAGTGGTAGCGGAAAAAAGTGCTAAAAGAGGAACCATTATTTTGATGAACCCCCAAAATGGAGAGGTTTATGCCATGGCCAATGCACCTAACTTTAATCTTAATGAACCATTTACAATCAATGACCCAGCTGTTGAGGGGATATGGCATACCTTATCATTTGCAGAAAAGCAACAATATCTGAATCAAATGTGGAGGAACTTCCCAATCAATGATACATACGAGCCTGGCTCGACTTTTAAAATTTTTACATCTGCAATGGGACTTGAAACAGGTGTTGTGACACCGACTACTATGTTTGAGTGTGGTGGCTCAAGAGTTGTTGCAGGGCGTACCATTAAATGTTGGCGTAGCCCAAGGTCTCATGGTTCCCAAACCTTTACCCAAGGGGTTCAAAACTCTTGTAACCCTGTGTTTATGGATATTGCAGAGGATGTGGGTGCTAAACCGTTTTATGATTATATGCTGAAGTTTGGTTTTAAGCGTAAGACAAACATTGACCTTCCGGGAGAAGCGGTAGGGATTATTCACTCACCCAAAAATATTGGGCCAGTAGAACTTGCAACTATGAGTTTTGGACAGTCTTTCCAGATTACACCCATGCAGCTTTTGGTGGGTGCATCAGCAGCTGTCAATGGAGGCTATGTGATTACACCACATTTTGGAAAAGAAGTGGTCGATGCACAAGGAAAGGTAGTAGAAACATTTGAATATGCACAAGGGGAACAAATCATCTCCACACAGACAAGTGAGCAGCTCAAAAAAATTCTAGAATCTGTTGTATCAGAAGGAACAGGAAATAAAAGTTATATTCCAGGGTATCGAATAGGTGGCAAGACTGCAACCTCTGAGAAGTTGCCAAGACGTTCTGGGAAATACATAGCCTCTTTTATGGCATTTGCACCTGCAGAGAATCCACAAGTTATAGGCATTGTGCTGATTGATGAGCCACAAGGGACTTACTATGGAGGGGCCATTGCAGGGCCGGTTATGAAAGAAGTGATGGGGAATACGTTGCCTTATCTTGGAATTGAGCCAGTTTATACAGAATTAGAGGCCAAGCTAGAAGAAGTCCAGCAAGTGGTTGTACCCAATTTCGTTAACTTGACACTAGAAGATGCCAAAAAATTGGCAAATGAAAATAATATTTTGGTAGATGTATTAGGGAGTGGAGAAAAGGTTATTGCCCAACTTCCAGTACAAGGAGAAAAAGTCAATCAATCTAGCAAAATTTTACTTTATACAGAGTAACATATCTTTTTAATATGCCGAACTCATGCTATAATAGCATGAGATGCTACTAGGTAGAACTAGTAATAATATAGGAGGTTCAACATGATATTAAGAGATCTACTCAATGGGATTAATTATGAATTAATTCAGGGAAATGTTCAGCAACAAGTAGATGCAATGCTTTATGATTCACGAATGAAAGTGTCTAATGGTTTATTCATTGCAATTGAAGGTTTTAAAGTAGATGGACATAAGTATATTGACGCAGCAATTGCAAATGGTGTAAAAGTAATACTCGTTCAAAAAGACGTTCAGATAAATAATCAAGAAATCACCGTTGTAAAAGTATCAGATACAAGAAAAGTAATGGCACAACTTGCAAATAATTTTTACAAGACACCGTCACAAGCCTTAAACCTAGTAGGGGTAACAGGAACCAATGGCAAAACAAGTATTACTTATTTATTAGGGCAAATCCTTGAAACCTTTGGTAAAAAAATTGGTATTATTGGAACAATCGAAAATCGTATTGGCGACATGGTGCTTAAGTCAGAGCATACCACACCTGAGTCTATTGATTTACAGAAGTTGTTTACCAAGATGTTAGACCATGACGTGACACATACTTTAATGGAAGTCTCTTCTCATGCACTAGACCTCAATAGAGTGGATGGGACAGCATTTAAAGTGGGGGTCTTTACAAACTTAACACAAGACCATCTTGATTTTCATCATACTATGGAAAACTATGCCAAAGCCAAAGCTAAGCTTTTCAAAATGTGTGAGGTCGGAATCGTTAATGCAGATAGTGAGTATGTTTCATTAATTTTAGAAGAAGCCACATGTGCTGTTAAGACATACGGTATTGATGCCAGAGCAGACTATATGGCCAAAGATATTTGTATAACAGCAGCAGGGGTGACGTATACACTTGTTACGCCAACTCATAACTATAAGGTGGAAGTACCTATTCCGGGTAAATTTACAGTATATAATACGTTGGCAGTGATTATAGCAGCAGAAACACTGGGTGTACCAATGGCAGATATTTTAGCAGCACTTAAGGTTGTAAGAGGTGTACCAGGGCGTATCCAGTCTTTTGAATCACCAAAAGGGTATAGTGTTATTGTCGATTATGCCCACACACCTGATGGACTAGAGAATGTTCTTCAAGCGATTAAACAATTCGTACAAAGACAGGTCATTTGTGTATTTGGTTGTGGTGGGGATAGAGATAATACAAAACGTCCAATGATGGGTGAGGTTGCGGCACGTTATAGTGACCAAGTTGTCATTACATCAGATAATCCGCGCAGTGAGTTACCGGCAGCTATTATTGACCAAGTTGAAGTAGGTGTTAAGAAGCATCATACACCATATATGAAAATTGAGGATCGTAAACAAGCCATTGAACATGCGCTGCAAGTAGCCCAAAAAGGTGATGTTGTTCTTGTGGCAGGTAAAGGGCATGAGAACTATCAAATCCTTGGCGACCGCATTATTCATTTTGATGACTCAGAAGTTGTTACAAAATGGATACAGGGGGAACAGTGATGAGACTAACAAGTGAAGATATTATCAAAGCGGTTGGTGGAAACTGTTTAAATCCTGAGTTAATTGGAAACAATTTAGTAACATCTATTGTCATTGATTCTAGGGAAATTGTAGAAGGTAGTTTGTATGTGCCAATCAAAGGCGAGCGCTTTGATGGACACCAATTTATTACAAAAGTATCTAGTCAGGGTGCAGTTGCGACGCTGACAGAAAATGAAATAATAGAGGATGAGAAACTTATTACAATTCATGTGAGTGATACACGTCAAGCACTCTTAGATTTAGCACATTATTATAGACATCAATTAGCACTTCCTGTTATTGCAGTAACAGGAAGTGTAGGGAAGACCACCACAAAAGATTTGATTGCAAGTGTACTAGGTGCTAAGTTTAATGTGCATAAGACACAAGGTAATTACAATAATGAAATCGGAATGCCGCTGACAATGTTTGATGTAGAAGATACTCACGACATTGTGGTATTAGAGATGGGGATGAATCATTTTGATGAGATTCATAGACTCACTTTAGCTGCAAATCCAGACCATGCAGTGATTACCAATATAGGGACTTCTCATATTGAGAATCTTGGAAGTAGAGAAGGCATTTTAAAGGCTAAACTGGAAATAATGGATGGACTTTCGCCAAATGGATTGATGGTCGTTAATGGTGATGATGATATGCTAAGGGGTGTTATTCATCAAGATCAGAGATTTGTGGCATATGGTATGGACAATGCACATAAATATTATGCAAAAGACATTAAACTCAGTGATGACAAAGTAGAGGCGACACTAGTAACCCCGCAAGAGCAGTACCGAGTGGTTATTCCGGCACCAGGCGAGCATATGGTTTATAATGCATTAGCAGCAGTCATTTTAGCCCAGCAATATGATCTTACAAAAGAGCAAATTTTAAAAGGCTTTTTAGAGTATGTCCCTACCAAGATGCGTATGAATATCGTTTTGTGTGAAGATGGTATGCGTATCATTGATGACACTTATAATGCTAGCCCAGACTCCATGAAGGCAGCACTTAAAGTGCTTAGTCAATCAGAGGTTAAGGGCAAGAAGATAGCAGTATTAGGTGATATGTTTGAAATGGGAGATCATGGGCCTGCTTTACATAGAGAAGTAGGTAGTGTTATAGGATCTTTATCGATTGATGTACTTTGTGCTGTAGGAGAACTTGCAAAATACATTTATGAAGGGGCAAGTACTTCAAAAGAGCAGCCAGTAGAATTTTATTATTATGAAACACAGGAAGATTTTTTAAAGGCGGCAAGTCAGTTTGTGGAACCGTCAAATATGATTCTTTTTAAGGCATCACGTGGGATGCACTTTGAAAATTTAGTGAATGCAATCAGAAAGGTGAAAGACAATGAATAATGAGGTACTTTATGCAGTTTTAATCGCATTCTTTTTAAATATTGTGATTAGTCCCTTCATCATCCCTTTGCTTCAAAGGTTAAAGTTTGGACAGAACGTGAGAAATGATGGACCTAACTCACATCTTAAAAAATCAGGGACACCAACTATGGGTGGGGTTATTATTTTGACAAGTATGACCCTTACAAGTTTGCTGTTTATTCCAGGAAATAAAGAGCTTCATACGATTTTGTTTGTAACACTAGGGTTTGGAATTATTGGCTTTTTAGACGACTATATTAAAATTGTCAAAAAACGTTCATTAGGTCTTAAACCAATGCAAAAAATTATTGGACAATTAATTGTAACCTTGATTTTTGCATATCTCATCAAGTTTTATATCGGATTAGATACAAGCATTATCTTACCATTTGCAGGACAAAAACAAATTGATTTAGGCATAGTGTACTGGCCATTTTTAGTATTTGTTGTATTAGCAGTTGTCAATGCTGTCAATTTAACGGATGGACTAGATGGTCTTGCTTCCGGTGTAACAGTACTTGTTGCAACCTACTTTGCTGCAATTGCTTGGGCGTTGCAGAGTAATGCATTGCCAATAGCAGCGGCGGCTGTGGGAAGTTTGCTAGGGTTCTTACTCTTTAACAGTTATCCTGCAAAAGTCTTTATGGGAGATACGGGCTCTTTGGCACTTGGAGGATTTGTTGTGTCTATAGCTTTTGTGCTTAAGATGCCGTTGTTTATATTAATTGTAGGTATTATTTATGTGATTGAAAATCTATCTGTTATTATTCAGGTAATGTACTACAAAAAAACAAAAAAACGCTTTTTCAAAATGGCGCCTATTCATCACCATTTTGAACTATGTGGGTGGCCAGAAACAAAAGTTGTAACAGTATTTTGTATTATTACAGCAATGATGTGTCTGATTGGCTTGATAGCATTTTAGGGGACGAGGAGGATAAACGATGACTATTAACAATCAAAATATACTTGTAATTGGGTGCGCAAGAAGTGGCTTAGGTGCTGCAAAATTAGCAAAGGCACAGGGTGCCAAGGTATGGGTATATGATCAAAAGCAACGCTTGGAAATGAATGAGGCAATGCAGGTCACTATACAAGAATTAGAAGAATTAGGCATTATCTTTTTATTAGGGGAAGAGATTAATGTAGAGCAGGTTGAAATCGTGATTGTAAGCCCAGGCGTTCCGTTAGAAATGCCACTTGTGCAGCGCTGTATGAGTGCCCAAAAATGTGTGATGGGTGAGTTTGAATTTGCTTCTCGTTTTTGTAAGGCGCCGATTTTAGCTATTACAGGTACAAATGGCAAGACAACCACCACTTCTTTGGTGGGGGAGATTGCACGTCATTACAATTCCCAAACCTATGTTGTTGGGAATATAGGAAGAGCTTTTAGTGAGGATGTACCTCAAATAGAAGAGGATGCCATTGTTGTTGCAGAAGTAAGCAGTTTTCAGTTAGAAACAGCAGAGACTTTTACACCCAATGTGGCAGCACTGCTTAATATTACACCAGATCATCTCAATAGACATAAAACAATGGTCAATTACTGCAAAGCAAAATATAATATTTTTGCTAATCAAGCACCAGAGCAATTTGCTATTCTTAATGAAAATGATGATTACTTTGAAGATGCTAAACAATATGTCAAGAGTACACTTCTCACATTTAATGTGGATCAGGAAGTGGAGAGAGGTGCGTATTGTAAACAAGGGATGCTGTATGTGAATTGTTTTGGTATAGAAGAAGCCGTTTGCAGAGTAGATGAGATGTTTATCCTTGGTAGGCATAACGTAGAAAATGCATTAGCAGCAATTGTACTTACGAGAGCACATGGTATTCCGGTAGAGGTTATTAGAGAAGTACTTCTAGCGTTTAAAGGTGTTGAGCATCGTATCGAGTATGTTTGTACCCAAAAAGGTGTAGATTTTTATAATGATTCTAAGGCGACCAACACAGGGGCAGCTATTCCAGGATTATTAGCTATGAGAAAACCTGTCAGATTGATTGGTGGGGGACTCGATAAAAAAATATCCTTTGAAGACTGGATAGCATGCTTTAATAATCGTGTGGTCAAGCTGTACCTTATTGGTGAGACCAAGGCTCAGATTATTGCAGAGTGCCAAGCAGCAGGATTTACTGCTATTGCTTGTTTTGATACGTTCGAAGAGTGTGTGAAAACAGCATATGATGAGGCTCAAAATGGAGAATGTGTGTTATTGTCTCCAGCATGTGCAAGTTGGGATATGTTTGAAAGCTATGAACAAAGAGGAGATTTATTTAAACAAATCGTGTGTCAATTGGAAGGGTGAGGCAAATGAGAAGAAGAAAGCAAACTCCTACCAAAAAGATAAAAGGATCCGCTAAGCGTACACCAGATTTATTGTTAATAGCAGTTATTATTGCTATCGTTTGTTTTGGAGTCGTTATGGTTTATAGTGCAAGCCACTACTATGCCATGAATATCACAGATGGTAGGGATTCCCTCATGTTCGCTAGAAAACAAGGAATCTTTGCAGTAGCAGGGATATGCGGCATGTTATTTGTGATTTATAAGTTTAATTATCGCTATTTTTCAAATCTCAAGATAGCTACTGTGATTTACTTATTTTCAATAGGTTTATCAGCCAGTTTGTTTATCATTGGAACATCAAGTAAAGGTGCGACAAGATGGATACAGCTCCCTGGGGGGATTACATTCCAGCCGTCAGAGCTTGCCAAAATAGCCATGATTATTATGTTATCAGCATATATTGTGAGATATCGTAACCGTATGCACCGCCTGCTTTATGTTTTTTGGGGGGCAGTGATTATTTTGGTTCCAACAGCTGCTATTTTGGTTGAAAACTTGAGTTCAGCTATTGTTGTTGCAGTGGTAGGGTTTATTATCTTGTTTGTCTCCACACCAAAAGTGTGGTATTACATAGCAGCAATTATACTAGGGTCAGTGGCTATCGTTGGCGTCTATAATTTGGCCATGACCACAGATCCAGATGTAGAGCTTGACCCGCCTTTGGGTATCGTTCTTAAACAATATCGTTTGGATCGTATTCGTGTGTGGAAAGACCCGTGGTTAGATGAAAGAGGCGATGGGTATCAGCCGATACAATCTTTATATGCTGTAGGTTCAGGTGGACTGTTTGGTCAGGGACTAGGTCTTGGTGTCCAAAAATTAGGTTTTTTACCAGAACCTCATAATGATATTATTTTTGCGGTTATCTGTGAAGAATTAGGTCTGGTAGGAGCCGCCATGCTCATGCTCGCCTATGCGATATTAGTGCTAAGAGGTCTAGCCATTGCTTCTAATGCCTATGATCTGTTTGGCTCATTAGTAGCAACAGGAATATCGAGTATGGTAGGGATTCAAGTATTGTTTAATGTTGCAGTTAATACCAATACAATTCCTACAACAGGGATGCAGCTGCCCCTCGTTAGTTATGGTGGATCAGCACTGATTATTTTATTAGGATCACTTGGGTTATTGGTCAATGTCTCACGTATGGCAGATATCAAAAAACCTATTGCATAAGAAGAATTTATAGGGTGGCTCAGGACTAGAGTCACCCTATATTTAAAGAGGGGGAGTTCGGTTGGAACCTTTAAAGTCAAAAAAAATTGTATATGGTGCAATAATGATAGGTCTTACGTGTGTTGTCCTATTTTTCTTGCCAATTTGGATGATAGAGCCTATAGAGGTTACAGGTACCCGTATTTATACAGAAGAAGATATTATTGCAGCATCAGGCATTAAACCACAAAGTCATATTTTGTCGTTAAGAACCCAAAAGGCTAAAGTGGCAGTGATGCAGTTGCCTTACATAGAAGAAGTAGAAATAACCTATACGTTCCCTAACCATATTCAGATTCAGGTGGTTGAAAGTGGACCAGTAGGGTATGTCAAATTTCTTGATTCATACTTATGTATTGGGGAAAAGGGACATGTATTAGAGCAAGTGATGCAGCCCTATTTAAACATTCCAGTTATCGAAGGTTTGAAGTTTAGAAAGTTTACCATAGGAGATGTGTTACCCCTCGAAAATGAAGACCATTTTCTGACGGTTGTAGAAATAATGAGCAGCTTGAAAAAGTATGAGTACGATAAAAAAATAGATAGTATTGATGTGTCTAATCTCGAACAAATTCACTTGTATGTTGATAAGTTAGATGTTATAATTGGGAATATCAGAGATTTTGACAAAAAAGTAAAATGGTTAGCTGAAATTCATCAGGAATATCCTATGGGAGTGTTAGATTTGTCTTATATTAACGATGGACGAGCTATTTTGACTCCGTTAACCTAAGCGTAGTAAATTTTTACTTAGTTCTATTTTATTGACAAATAATCTTATCATAATAAATACAATAATCCTATTTTACATAAAGGGGGAGAAGACTTTGCTCGAAATGTTTATAGAAAACCAATGTCAAGGTGCTCAAATTAAAGTTATAGGTGTTGGTGGCGGTGGTAATAATGCTGTTGACCGCATGTTAGAAAAAGGTTTGGCTGGTGTTGAATTTATTACAATTAATACAGACCACCAAGCGCTTACGCGTTCGAAAGCACCTGTTAAAATTCAAATAGGTGAGAAAACAACAAGAGGTTTAGGTGCAGGTGCTAAACCAGAAGTTGGTACAAAATCTGCCGAAGAAAGTCGTGAAGAAATCGTACAAGCTATTAAAGGAACAGATATGCTCTTTGTAACAGCTGGTATGGGTGGTGGAACAGGGACTGGAGCAGCACCTGTTATTGCAAGTATGGCAAAAGAACAAGGTATTTTAACAGTTGGTGTCGTAACAAAACCATTTACATTTGAAGGTAGAAAGCGTATGGTCAATGCTGAAAAAGGTATTGAAGAGCTGAAAAAGTATGTAGATACACTTGTTATTATTCCAAATGACAAAATTCTTCAAGTAATCGATAAGAAAACGACAATGATTGATGCATTTAGTAAAGCTGATGATGTACTTCAACAAGGGGTACAAGGTATTGCAGACCTGATTTCAAAACCAGGTGTTATTAACCTTGACTTTGCGGATGTTAGTACCATTATGAATAGCAAAGGTATTGCACATATGGGTATTGGTCGTGCATCAGGAGAAAATAGAGCTGAAGAAGCGATTAAACAAGCTATTAGTAGCCCACTTCTTGATACAACAATCAATGGCGCAAGAGGCGTACTTATTAATATGGCTGGTGGTGAATCACTCGGTCTTATGGAAGCGAATATGGCAGCGAACCTTATCTGTGATGCAGTTGATCCAGATGCTGAAATCATCTTTGGTACATCTATCAATGATGAATTAGGTGATGAAATTGTCATTACTGTTATTGCGACAGATTTCCAAAATGGTGAAGTGTGTTTTAATGCAGTGCCACAGATGAGTGAGCCAGTACACGTAGCAGCTACGCAAGCGCAGACTCCTGTAGCTTCAGTAGAACCAGTACAAGAACCTATTAAACATGTGACTCAAGAAGTTCATGTGGAGATTCCACAATTTTTAAGAAGAACAAGATAAGAAATTAAGGTAAAAGATACGATTAATGTCGTATCTTTTTTTTTGTAGTTTTATTAAATTTTACAAATTTTGTAATCCAAATCAAGTACAATAGTTCTTGTAGAGGAATACGGAGGGATAAAAGTGCAAGTAATTTATATAGATGTATTATTTATACTTAATTTAGCAATGGATTGCATGATTTTTTGGCTCAGCTATAAGCTAATGGGGTATAGGATAAGGTACTTTAAGCTTTTAATGGGAAGTGCTATAGCCGCCTTCAGTTATTGTATGGTGATTGTTCTGCCTTGTTTTGATGAGTGGCCTATGTTTGTTTTACAGCTACTTATTCCTATTACAGCGATGCTCTATCTCTATAGGCCGAGAGGCATTAAAGAATTTATAAAGGTCTATTGTGTTTGTACCCTTACAGCGTGCGTTATAGGAGGTGTTAGTTTTAGTGTGTATTTTAATAGAGGGAAACAACATCATGTTACACCGTTACTTCCGATAGGTGTGGGTGTTGGACTCTGTATTTTATTGTGGTATGGGTTATCTTGGGTAAAGAAACGCCTTATAGCGCCCTATTTTGAATATGAGGTTTATATCGGTCAAGGAAAAAATCAGCTTAGATTGATGGGGTATTTGGATACAGGGAATAGGCTTTATACAATAACAGATCACCAACCGGTAATGATTAGTAGTTATCGCACAATGTGCCCTATCTTGACAGTGCAACAAAGAAACTTTTTGGAGATATGTAGAGTGAGTGGCGTTGAGAAGGCGCTACAACAATGTTCGAATTTAAAGGGAGAGAAGTATTATTTAATTCCGTTTCACAGTGTAGGTTGCCCAGATGGTATTCTTATAGGAATATCAGTTAAAGAGATAGCGTTCAAAAGAGAAAATTGGTGTAGAAAAATAGAGAGTGGTGTGATAGCTATTCAGTTTGATGAATTGTTCAATAATGATGTGTATGAGGTACTCATACACCCGGAGTATGTGAAGCTAAATTAAGGGGGAGTGTGTATGGTAAATGTAATGATGCTGCTAATGAGATTGAAGTATAAGCTATTGAAATGTCTAGGCATAGGACGTTGTGAAGTACATTATATAGGGGGAAGTGAAGTATTGCCACCGCCTCTTAGTAAGGATGAAGAAGAGGAACTTATTCAACGTATTTGTCAGTTGGAAGCTGGGGATGAGGAGCTTGAGGCTATTCGTAATACGCTAATTGAGAGAAATTTAAGACTGGTAGTGTATATTGCTAGGAAGTTTGAAAATACAGGTATTGGGATGGAAGATCTCATCTCTATAGGCACAATTGGCCTCATTAAAGCTATCAATACTTTTAATCCACACAAGAAAATTAAGTTGGCAACCTATGCATCAAGGTGCATAGAAAATGAAATTCTGATGTATCTTAGACGAACGAACAAACTTAAGATAGAAATATCCATTGATGAGCCGCTTAATGTGGATTGGGATGGTAATGAATTATTGTTATCTGATATATTGGGTACAGAGGGCGATGTGACTTCACGTAATATTGAGGATGAGGTGGATAAAACTTTGCTTAAAGAGGCGTTACTTAAATTATCCTCTAGAGAACGTGAAATTGTAGAACTTAGATTTGGATTTGGGACACATGGTAAAGAAAAAACACAAAAAGAAGTGGCTGATATGTTAGGCATTTCTCAGTCGTACATCTCAAGGCTTGAAAAGAAGATTATATTGAGATTGAAAAAGGAAATTAATAGAATGAGTTAAGGGTATGTATAATTCACAAAAGGATGGTTATGCTTAATAGAGACTAATGTAATACTTTAACGTACAACTAGGAGGAATCTGCATGGCAATCAACAAAGTAGAAATTTGTGGTGTTAATACAGCTAAATTACCCATCCTGAGTAATGAACGAAAAGCAATTTTGTTTAACCTAATTGAACAAGGGGATTGTAGAGCTAGGGAAGAATATATTTATGGTAATTTACGATTAGTACTAAGTGTAATTCAGCGATTTAATAATAGAGGGGAACATGTAGATGATTTGTTTCAAGTAGGGTGTATAGGGCTAATCAAAGCAATTGATAATTTTGATGTAACCCAAAATGTAAAATTTTCTACTTATGCAGTACCAATGATTATTGGAGAAATACGTCGTTATTTGAGAGATAATAATGCCATACGTGTGAGCCGCTCCTTAAGAGATACAGCTTATAAAGCACTTCAAGCTAAAGAAAGACTGACGAGGCAAAATGCCAAAGAGCCGGATATTCAAGAAATTGCCGCGGAGCTAGGCCTACGTAAAGAAGATGTTGTTTTTGCATTAGATGCGATACAAGATCCTATTTCTTTATTTGAACCAGTCTATCATGATGAGAGTGATGCGCTTTATATTATGGATCAGGTAAGTGATGATAAGAATCAAGATGATATTTGGCTTGAGAATATCTCACTAAAAGAAGCTATGAAACGTCTTAACGAAAGAGAAAAACATATTTTAACACTGCGATTTTTTGCAGGAAAAACACAAATGGAAGTAGCTGATGAGATAGGTATTTCACAGGCGCAAGTATCACGACTTGAAAAAACGGCGCTTAAGCACATGAAAAAGTACATCTGAAAACATTTATAATATATTTTGAGTATATATTTGAGATACTCAAAATATATTATATGTGAAAGGGGGCTTTTCCAATGAGAATAGGCGATATGAAACATAAAGAAATTATCAATACGTTAGATGGGTCAAGATTAGGGTACATATGTGATTTGGAAATCGATTGGAATACAGGTACAGTCAAGAAACTTATAGTTCCAGGACCAGGGAAGGTGATGGGGTTATTTGGTAAAGAAATGGAGTACATGATTCCTTGGGAAAACATTAAAAAAATAGGTGAAGACATTATATTAGTAGAACTTAATGGAAATGATTTTGGGAGTCAGCCTTAATCATTGCTTTTTACATTAATAAATGCTAAACTTTAAGCAATAAAACAAGCATAGGAGGATATGATTTTGAAATGTCCATATTGTGGGTATATCATGTCTAAAGTACTCAATTCAAGACCTGTGGAAGATAATAAATCCATTAGAAGACGAAGACAATGTGAAAAATGCGAAAAACGTTTTACGACATACGAGAAGATAGAGTGTATGCCAATCATGGTAATTAAAACAAATCAAACCCGTGAACCTTTTGATAGAGATAAATTACTTAAAGGCATCGTAAGATCATGTAGTAAAAGACCTATTACAATGAGTCAGATGGAAATCATTGTAGACCAAATAGAAAATCAAATCTATGGCGTAGAACCAAAAGAAATCCAGTCTTCGCAAATTGGGGAAATTACAATGCAGTATCTCAAATTATTAGATGATGTGGCGTATATTAGATTTGCATCTGTTTATAAAAAATTTGAAGATATTGATGAATTTATTGTGGAGTTAGAGCATATCAAAAAATTAAAAAACATTTAAGAACTGTGGCCTAGGCTACAGTTTTTTTATGCCCAAAATTTACGGTCTAATACGCGGTAATCAATAGCCTCTGACATATGAACTTCATCAATGAGAGCTGAACCATCTAAGTCAGCAATAGTCCGTGCTAATCGAATGATACGATGGTAACTTCGCATGCTTGCGGCACAAGTTTCAAACCATAGGTTGAGAAGATTTGAAGCAGCTGGTGTAAGTGGGCAAAATTTTGAAATAAGAGATACGGGAATTTCACTATTATAATGAAAAGAATATTCTTGATAACGGGCATATTGTAGGTCAACAGCATAGGCTACCTTTTGTTGCATTTCAAGGGAACTTAGACATTTGGTAGCCTTAAAATCATGATGTGTGACACTATTGGTTTCTATATGAAGGTCAATACGTTCAATAAGTGGACCTGAAAGTTTTTGGAGGTATTTCTTGATACTAGGGTAATCGCAGTGGCATTTTTTTTCGTTGGGATAATGGCCACAAGGACAAGGGTTGGTGGAAGCAATGAGTAAAAACCTAGCGGGATAAGTAACGCTTTGTTGGGCACGTGAAATCGTAATAGCACCCTCTTCCAGTGGTTGCCGAAGAATTTCTAAGGATTGTCGTTTGAATTCTAGGAGTTCGTCTAAGAATAATATGCCACGATGGGCCAAGCTAATCTCTCCAGGACGGCAGTGGGCCGTTCCGCCTGTTAAACCGTACATAGAAATACTGTGATGTGGTGAACGAAAAGGTCTTGAGGTAAGGAGCGTGCTTTGTTGATTGACAATGCTATAGATTTTATTGACCTCCAAAAGTTCGTCTTCAGAGAGTTTAGGGAGAATGGAGGGAAGCCTTTTGGCTAACATGGTTTTGCCAGAACCAGGGGGACCAATCATGATTGTATGGTGGTTACCTGCCGCAGCAACCATCAGTGCAGATTTGACATGTTCTTGTCCTTTTACATCAATAAAGTCATCAGTGGGTGGGGCGGAAAGTGTGAGGTCAAAATGAGGTGAATGGTAGGTGGGGGTATTGTTTTGAAGATAGGAAATCAAGTCTCGAAGATGCAGGAAGTGGCGTAATGTCACGCGTTCTTCCAAGTGGAGCTTAGGGAGTGTAGGAAAAAAAGAAATACACTCTGGAATATGGTCGCTAGCAGCACTGCAGATGAGCGGGATTATGCCACGTATAGGTCGTAGCTCGCCATCTAATGCGAGTTCGCCAATAAAAAGCTTATCCTCTAGTTGGGTTGGCGGGATAACACCTGAAGCACAAAGAATACCTATGGCAATAGGGAGGTCGTACATACTCCCTTCTTTTTTGACATCGGCAGGGGCTAGGTTAATCGTAATACGGGCAACTGGGAAATGAAAACCAGAATTTTTGATGGCACTTTTGACACGTTCTTTAGATTCTTTGACTGCGGAGTCTGGGAGTCCTACAATTTCAAAACCAGGCAGTCCAGGGGAAAGGTCTACTTCTACAATAATTTTGAGGGTTTCGATACCATTTAGGCAATAACTGATTAATTTGCAAAACATAAGGCTATCCTTTCAAAAAACTTTTTTAATAAGTATGAGTAAAAAGACAAATTTTTAAACATATAAACACAATAAAACTAGATTCAAATCTAAAATAATAGTATAATGGAGAGAAAAAATGGAAAAAATATACAGCTTATGGCTTCATACCCTCAAATTAAATGATAGAATCAAATACAAAGTATGGCAAAAATTTGGAAGTAGTCATGCAGTTTTTAGGGCAAGTGAAAGTGCTTTGAGAGAGATAGGGCTTAAGTCTACTGATATTGAAAAAATTGTAGCAGATAAGGCTAGAATAGAGGCGCTAAACCTTCAGATTGCACAGATGGAATCGGTAGGGATAGAGTTGATTTGTATTGAACAGTGTGAATATCCAGAGTTGTTAAGGCAAATACCAGATCCGCCGATAGTACTATTTGTGAGGGGGAATCATAGGTGTTTTCAAAAACCTATGATAGCAGTAGTAGGAGCGCGTAAGTGTAGTGAGTATGGCTATTACATGGCTCAAAAACTTAGTCAAGAATTAGCTGAAGCAGGCATGACAGTGGTAAGTGGGATGGCGAGAGGGATTGATGAGGCGGCCCATCGGGGCGCTATGGAAAAAGGATCCACGTTAGCTGTGCTTGGCACAGGGGTAGATCAGTGTTATCCGGCATCTAGCCGAAAAATCTATGAACAGATTCATACAAAAGGTTGTGTTATTTCTGAATTAGAGATGGGGGCACCGCCCCTTGCTTTTCATTTTCCTAGACGTAATCGCATTATAAGCGGGATGTGTATAGGCACACTTGTAATAGAAGCAGCACAAAAGAGTGGTTCTCTCATTACTGCAGATGTGGCATTAGAACAAAATCGTGAAGTTTTTGCAGTACCTGGAAATATTGATAGCAAGTTAAGCTATGGAACAAATAGCTTGATCCAAAAAGGTTGTAAGCTTGTCATGAAGGTACAAGATGTTTTGGATGAATTTCCAGAGTATGTTATTCAAAAAATGCAGTATAATAAGGAAAATAGCACTTTGCTTAGACAGAATATACTTGATAAAGTTGAAATTATAGTATATGATTGTTTAAGTTGGCAACCCGCATCATTAGAAACGCTTAGTATACAGTGTAAAATCGATGAAAAAGTGGTGCAACATGCCTTATTAAAATTAGAATTACAGGGGCTTATACAAAGACTACCTGCTAATAGATATATAAGAAACAATGTGAATAAGTAGGAGGTAACTATGGCGAATTTAGTAATAGTTGAGTCTGCTGCCAAAGTAAATACCATTAGTAAGTTTTTAGGTAAGAACTATAAGGTAGAAGCATCAATTGGTCATGTAAGAGATTTACCTAAAAGTCAATTAGGGGTAGATGTCGATCATGATTACGAGCCAAAATATATTACAATTAGGGGAAAAGGGGACTTGCTTCAAAAATTAAGGAAAGATGCAAAAAATGCAGATAAAATTTATCTCGCAACTGACCCCGACCGTGAGGGAGAAGCTATTTCATGGCATCTTTATCACTCTTTAAAGCTAGAAGGCAAAAAAGTACAACGTATCACATTTAATGAAATTACGGAAAAGGCTGTTAAAGAAGCTCTCAAAAATCCTAGAGAAATCAACATGGATTTGGTAGATGCACAGCAAGCAAGAAGGATTTTGGACCGACTTGTGGGGTATAAGATTAGCCCAATTTTATGGAAAAAAATTCGTAAAGGTCTTAGTGCAGGGAGGGTACAGTCTGTCACACTAAGACTGATTTGTGATCGTGAAAAAGAAATTAGAGAGTTTGTAGAACAGGAATACTGGTCTATTGAAGCTTTGTTTAAATTAGGCAAGACAAAAGGGTTTGAAGCCAAGCTTGATAAAATAAATGGTGAAAAGATTGCACTCAAAAATGAACAAGAAGCTCATGCAGTACTTGCTGCGTGTGAAGGGAAAGACTATATTGTTAAATCTCTCAAACAATCAGAGCGAATCAAAAAGCCTGTATTGCCATTTACAACAAGTACGATGCAACAAGAGGCGGCTAAACACCTTGGGTTTTCTACCCAAAAAACAATGAATATTGCCCAACAACTCTATGAAGGGGTGAAAGTTGGCAAAAAAGAAGTAGGGGTTGTTACTTATATACGTACAGACTCTGTACGTGTTTCAGATACAGCAAAAGAAGAGGTTAAAGCTTATATTACAGGGCAGTATGGTGAAGAGTATTTAAATAAAGAAGGTCAAAATAAAAAGTCAAAAGCAAGTAATATTCAAGATGCCCATGAGGCTATTAGACCAACAGACTTGGCGTATTCTCCAAGTGAGATTAAAGAATACTTATCAAGAGATCAATACAAGTTATATAACCTTATTTGGTCACGTTTTATTGCGAGCCAGATGGCACCAGCACATTATGAGACACATGCTATTTTGATTGAGAATGGTGAATATACCTTTAAGGCGACGTATTCTATTGAGCTTTTTGCAGGGTTCTTAAAAGCTTACAGTTTAGAAGATGGTAAGAATGCTAAAACGCCTAAAATAGCCGTAAAAGAAGGCGAAGTACTTGAGGCTATTACAGTCACACCTAATCAACATTTTACTCAGCCACCAGCTAGATTCTCAGAGGCAACCCTTGTTAAGACGTTAGAGGAGAATGGTGTAGGAAGACCAAGTACATATGCGCCTACTATTACAACACTTTTAGGTAGAGGCTATGTGACTAAGGAAGCTAAGGTTCTTTATCCAACGGAACTTGGAGAAGTTGTGCATCATATTATGCTTGATTATTTTGATGAAATCGTAGATGTAGCTTTTACGGCTCATCTTGAAAAAGTACTTGATGAAATTGCATCGGGCAATATTTTTTGGAAAGAAATTATCAAAGCATTTTACCCGAACTTCCACAAGACAGTGCTTAAGGCAGAATCAGAAATTGAAAATATTGATTTGACGGAAGTGACGGATATTCCATGTGATAAATGTGGTACCAACATGGTTGTACGGTATGGAAAATATGGAAAATTCTTAGGCTGTCCATCTTTCCCAGAATGTAACTTCACGAAACCTTGGTATGAAGAGGTGGGCATCGATTGTCCATTATGCGGAGGGAAAGTTATTCTCAAGAAAACTAAAAAAGGTCGTGTTTATTATGGCTGCGAGAATAACGCTAGAGAAGAAGCGCCGTGTGACTTTATGTCTTGGCAAAAACCAACGGGTGAGAAGTGTCCAGTTTGTCAGGATGTACTCATAGAGAAAGGTTCGGCTAAGAGTAAAAAGATTGTTTGTCGCAACACAACATGTAATTATGGGAAAGAAAATAATGAATAAAAATTGACTAAAGTTTAAATATTTTGCATTTCGACAAAAAACTTGCAGTTTATGTAAAATTCTTATTGAGTTTTCTCTTAATTTATGATATTATGATTTATGTGTAAATGATAAGGTTTATGGGGGACAAAGCTGAGTAATCAGCTTTGTCTTTTTATGGCTATAATAAATGGATAGTGTGTATAGTGTGAAAATATTTTGAACATACTAACGGTATAACGATTCAAGGAGGAATTATTAATGTCAATGGATTTATTACAAAAAATGAGAAAGGTCAACCGCTTACTTCAAAGAGTGGGTTCTGACCGTGTAATCTTTTCTGATATTTGTGAAGTTATTAGTGATGTTGTTGATTCAAATGTAGTAGTAATCAGCAATAAGAGTAAAGTATTAGGTATTCATAATATCTTTGCAAATGATTTAGTAAATGAAGAGCAATATATTGGTTACGCAATTAATGACCAATTAATCTCTATCATGGATGTAAAAGACAATATTTCAATGGAAACAATTTTCTCAGACTCAGCAAATAGCGCAAGTTATGTAGGGTGTGTTGTTCCGATTGTAGCAGCAGGACAAAGACTTGGAACTTTCGTTCTTTACAAAGAAAAGAACCAAGGTAACTACGGAACAGATGAACTAATCCTTGCAGAATACGGTGCAACAATCGTAGCAGTGGAAATGTTATCATCTCTTAAAGATGAGACAGATGAAGAAGCAAGAAAAATTGCAATCGTAAAATCAGCAATTGGAACTTTATCATACTCAGAGTTAGAAGCTATTTTCCATATCTTCGAAAAGCTTGATGGGACAGAAGGTCTTTTAATTGCAAGTAAGATTGCAGATAAAGTAGGAATCACACGTTCAGTAATTGTTAATGCATTACGTAAATTTGAAAGTGCGGGTGTTATTGAATCACGTTCATTAGGTATGAAAGGTACTTATATCAAAGTACTTAACGATGCTTTAATTGAAGAGTTGGATAAACTTCGTAAATAATATTTAAGTAAACATTAGAAATATAAAAATCAAAGGGTGTAGTTTTACTACACTCTTTTTTGTATCTCCTCAAATAAAAACTTGCAAAAAAGAATACTTTGTCAACGATATATTAGTTTGTTTTTTTAATCATATATTAATGAATAAAGAAAAAATAAACAAAAAACAAGTAAAGTATCGCAGTAAAATTTGCACAAAATATAAAAAAATGAAATTTACTAGACAAAAAAAATCATTTTATGTATAATGTTTCTAAATATATGTAAACACGAGTGAAAAAATGCAAGTAAAGGGGAGAAGGACATGAACGAGTATGTACAATTGTTTTTGTTGTATATGAAAGAAGTGAAACAATCGGCTTTAAATACAATTCAATCTTATGAGAGAGACTTGAAATATTTTTTAGAATATATGGAGCGTTGTCAAATGAATGGATTAGAGTATTTGACGACAGAGCATATAGAGGGGTACTTGCAACAGATGAAAGATATGGGTAAATCTTTAGCTACCATCTCAAGAACACTAGCAGCTATTAGAGCGTTTTGCCAATATCTTATGAAAGATGAGTTAATGGACCAAAATCCATCTTTACTCATTGCTCTACCAAAGGTAGAGAAAAAAGTACCCAAGATTCTTTCTCAAAAGGAAATTATCTTATTACTTGCACAGCCCCATAGTCATGATTTGAAAGGAATAAGAGATAAGGCTATGTTGGAACTATTATATGCGACAGGTATTCGTGTCTCAGAATTGATTGCACTCAAAACAACAGACGTCAATTTGAACCAAGGTTATATTTTGTGTAAAGATGGACAGAAAGAGCGCTGTATACCTATTGGTAAACCGGCTATTATGGCACTTAAAAAATATATTGTACAGGTGCGCCATGTGATGATTAGAGATCAAGATGAACTTCATTTGTTTGTGAACTGTAATGGACATCAACTTACAAGACAAGGTTTTTGGAAGATATTAAAATCTTATGCAAAGAGTGCTCATATTGATTCTGATATTACGCCGCATATTTTAAGACATTCTTTTGCAGCCCATTTGATTCAAAATGGTGCTAATTTAAAGTCCGTGCAACAAATGTTGGGTCATTCAGATATTTCTACAACCCAAGTGTATGCACATCTTAATGAATAGGACAAAAGTGACCAACTCGAAATTTCTTAATAACAGACAGAAATGAAACAGGGATAAAATCCCTGTTTTTTTTATGCAGAGTGACATAAAATATAGTATAATAGGGGTATCATCCAAGGAATGGAAAAAAATGAAAGTGGTGATTAATATGAAAAGAGCAGTTTGGATTGTTTTAGATAGCGTTGGAATTGGTGAAATGCCTGATTCTGAGCTTTTTGGAGATAAAGATGTTAATACATTTGGGCATGTGTATAATCACTGTAAAGGGTTAGTGCTACCAAATTTGACTGAGTTTGGAATGGGGCATATCGATGGTGTATCATGTCTTGAAAAACCTATAGAGCCTACAGCAACGGTAGGTCGTTTGGCAGAGCTTTCTAAAGGAAAGGATACGACTACAGGACACTGGGAAATGGTAGGGATTCATACAGAAATACCATTTCCAACTTATCCGAATGGGTTTCCAGCGGATATTATGGAAGCTTTTGAGGGTGAAATAGGCCGTAAAACGTTAGGAAACTGTCCAGCATCTGGGACACAGATTTTAGAAGACTTAGGTGAGGAGCATATGAAAACAGGCTGTCCTATTGTTTACACTTCGGCGGACAGTGTCTTTCAAATTGCAGCACATGAGGAGGTTATCCCATTAGAGGAGCTTTATCATATGTGTGAGATTGCAAGAAAACTACTCACAGGGGAGCATGAAGTCTCTCGTGTGATTGCAAGGCCGTTTTTAGGAAGTGCGGGGCAATTTACACGTACACCAAATCGTCGTGATTTTGCTATTACACCACCAGCGGAAAACTTATTGACTTATGCTAAGCAAAAAGGACTAGATGTGATAGGTGTGGGTAAAATAGAAGATATTTTCTGTGGTGAAGGTATTACTTATGCCACACATACCAAAAGCAACGAAGATGGTATTGAACAAACGATTGAGCTTATGAAACAAGACAATAATGGTATTATTTTTACAAATCTTGTGGACTTTGATATGAAATGGGGACATCGTAACGACCCTGATCAATATGGTAAAGGGCTAGAAGTATTTGATAGCTACCTACCACAAATTGTAGAGGCTATGAGACCGGAAGATATTTTATTTATTACAGCAGACCATGGATGTGACCCGACAACCAAAGGGACAGATCATACGAGAGAGTATGTGCCACTCATTGTCTATAGCAAACAAACTAAACAAGTAGTGAATCTCGGCACGAGAGAATCTTTTGCAGATATAGGGCAAACCATAGCAGAATTCTTTGACTTACAAAAGTTACCTATTGGAACGAGCTTCTTGAATCAAATTCAATAATTGAAGGAGGGGTTCGATGAGAGTATACGATATCATCGAAAAAAAGAAACGTGGTCAAGTGTTATCAAAGGAAGAGATAGAATTTGTTGTAAAGGGTTATACAGAAGGTGAAATACCAGATTATCAAATGTCAGCACTCCTTATGGCAATCTATTTTCAAAAGATGACTGTTGAGGAAACGAGTGCACTTACCATGGCTATGGCTTTTAGTGGCGATGTCTCTGATTTGTCAGAGATCAAAGGAATTAAGGTGGATAAGCATAGTACAGGTGGTGTAGGTGATACAACAACCATCGTGCTTGCGCCGCTAGTTGCAGCAGCAGGCGTCCCAGTTGCCAAAATGTCTGGTAGAGGACTTGGTCATACGGGAGGGACAATTGATAAACTAGAAGCTTTTCCCGGATTTAGCGTTTCTCTGGAGGCAGATGCATTTGTAGGTCATGTCAATCGCCATCAGATTGCAGTGGTTTCTCAGACGGGTAATCTTGCGCCAGCAGACAAAAAAATCTATGCCCTTCGTGATGTCACAGCTACAGTAGATAATGTATCTTTGATTGCGGCATCGATTATGTCTAAAAAAATAGCGTCTGGAGCAGATGCTATAGTATTAGATGTCAAGTGTGGGAGTGGTGCGTTTATGAAAACACTTGAAGACGCGCAGGCCCTTGGTGAAACAATGGTTAACATTGGTAAGTGTGTTGGAAGGCAGACAACAGCTATTATCACAGATATGAATCAACCCCTAAGCTATGCTGTTGGTAACAGTCTAGAAATCATAGAAGCCATCGAGACACTCAAAGGGCGTGGCTCAAAAGAGTTAACGACGCTGAGTGAAGTGTTGGCAGCTCATATGTTAGTGCTTGCAGGTAGAGTAGCTAGTGCTGAAGAAGGAATCTGCTTGGTGAGAGAATTAATTGCTTCAGGTCAGGCTATAGAGAAACTCAAAGAATGGATTGGGGCACAAGGCGGAAATCCAGAGTGTGTAGAGGACTATAGTTTGCTACCATCAGCGGCCCATACCGTAGAAGTCTCATTGGAACAAGATGGGTATGTGAGACAAATTGATACAGAACTTATTGGTAAGGCTGCGCTTGTCTTAGGCGCTGGCCGTGAAAACAAAGAAAGTGTGATTGATTTGGGGGTTGGAATTAAGATTCATAAAAAAATTGGTGATCAGGTTAAACCTTCTGAAAGTGTTGCAACACTCTATTATAATGAAGATAAACAGATAGAAACAGCCAGACAATTAGTGATTAAGGCGTATGCTATGAGTGAATACCTCGTAGAAGCCCCTCCTCTTATTTATACAATGATTGAATGAAAGAGTGCTTAGGCACTCTTTTTTTGTAGGATAAAGCTGTGATTTAGAGGGTGAAAGTTGTCTTGGATACAGGGGAGAAATTGACAAAGAGAACATAAGAAACTATAATATTCAGAAAATGTAAAAGGGGAGATAGCTATGTTTAGATTATCAACAGCGGCAGAACAGGCGAAAGCGTCAGAAGTAAGAGAAATTTTAAAACTTACGCAGACACCAGAGATTATTTCTTTTGCAGGGGGGCTACCTGCGCCTGATTTGTTTCCTATAGAAGAGATTAAAGAAATGATGGGCAAGGTGCTTGAGGAGAATGGTTATGCTGCGTTGCAGTATGCACCAACTGAAGGGGATCAGTTATTAAGAGAGCTTATTTTAGAGCAAAGGTTGGAAGCTTTTGGGATGAAGGGAACAGTGGATAATATACTCATTACATCTGGCTCACAACAAGGGCTTGAACTCACTGCTAAGCTTTTTGTTAATCCAGGGGATGTGGTATTTGTTGAGAATCCTACATATCTTACAGCAATATCACCCCTTAAATCGTATGGTGCTCAGTTAGTTGCGGTTGATACTGATGAGGACGGTATTTTAATAGAGGATTTGGAACGAAAAATGGCACAGTATCCTCAAGCTAAATTCATTTATTTGATTCCGGATTTCCAAAATCCTACAGGGAGAACCATGAGCGTAGAAAGACGTCATCGTGTGTTGGCATTAGCAAAAGCCTATCATATACCGATTGTGGAGGATGCGCCTTATCGTGAATTGGTGCTGGAGGGGGAGATGCTTCCAAGTCTTAAAAGTCTAGATGATACAGGGCACGTGATTTATTTGGGAACTTTTTCTAAGATTTTTTGCCCGGGATTTAGAATAGGTTGGATTTTTGCCAATCAGGAAATTGTTCAGAAGTATACCATATTAAAGCAAGCAGTAGATTTGCAAACCTCCACTATAGACCAACAGGTAGTAGCTGCCTACCTGAAAAATTATAACTTAGATCAACATATTGATAAGATTAAAGCACTTTATAATGAGAGAAGACGGTGCATGCTAGAGGCTATTAAATGCTATTTTCCAAAGGGAATCTGTTATACAGAACCTAGAGGTGGACTCTTTATATGGGTAACTTTACCAGAAGGGTGTGATGCAAAGGATATTCTTGAGCGCGCTATCTCGAATCAAGTGGCTTTTGTGCCAGGACAGTCTTTCTATGCTCATGGTGAAATCAAACATACGCTAAGACTTAATTACTCTAATATGCCAAAAGATAAGATTGTGGAGGGTATTAGAAGGCTTGGAGAAATATTGGAGACACTGAAGTAGTCTTACCGCCTATTATTTGCATCAGGCAATCTGTATAATTTAGGATAAATTACAGACAATAAAATAAATGTTAAATTGCCAAGCAAATCATAGGAGGTATATTCATGAAAAGAAAAACAAGGTTGCTCTTTGTCTTGATAGGTGTCATGCTTCTGTCACAGGTTGCTGTATTTGCGACAGGTGTAACACCTATTGAGGCTACAGCGAGAAGTTATGTGCTTATGGAGGCATCAACAGGTAAGGTTTTGATGGAAAAAGAGATGGATCAGCAGCTTCCACCAGCAAGTATTACTAAGGTTATGACTATGTTGCTTATTAATGATGCTGTAGCATCAGGTAAGATTTCATGGGATGACACAGTCACTATTAGTGAGCATGCAGCCCATATGGGGGGTTCACAGGTGTTTATGGAGCCAGGAGAAGAGCAGAAGGTTCGGGATCTTCTCAAATGTATTGCTGTTGCATCTGCTAATGATGCGGCCGTAGCTATGGCGGAGTATATTGGTGGAAGTGAAGAGCAGTTTGTTCAGATGATGAACCAAAAAGCAGCAGATCTTGGGATGAAAAATACAGTCTTTAAAAATGCATGTGGACTCCATGTAGATGGACATGTTTCTTCAGCACATGATGTGGCACTGATGTCACGAGAGCTTATTACCAAATATCCTGAGATGAGTAAAACCCTGACTATATGGATGGATAATATTACCCATAGAACCAGGAGAGGAGAATCTCAGTTTGGGCTTACCAATACTAATAAAATGCTCAAATGGTACTCAGGGATCACGGGTCTTAAGACAGGCTATACACCAGAAGCTAAGCACTGTGTAAGTGCCACCGCTACAAGAGATGAGTTAGGGCTCATTGCAGTTGTACTGGGCTCACAAGATGGTAAAATTCGTTTCCAAGAGGCAGGGAAGCTCCTTGATTATGGATTTGCCAATTATGCAGTTAAGACAGGTCCTAAAGTGGGAGAAGTGCTCGCTCAGGCGCCTGTCAAAAAAGGTAACAAAGATTTGGTAGAGCTTACAATTGAAGATTCTATGCGGTTTGTGCTCCCTAAAGGCGATGCTAAGGCGGAAATTGCCTATACTGTAGCCTATGAAGATGAGGTGGTAGCACCAATCTACAAAGGGCAAAAACTTGGAAAAATTAGCTACACTTTGAATGGCGAAGTGGTAGGGGAAGCAGATTTGGTAGCTGCCCAAGACGTGGGTAAAGCGGGTCTCAAAGATATGCTCCCATATACTTTACAAAGATTCTTCAAATTATCAAGCGAATAATAGCAAGATAGAGCGAATGACCAATCATTCGCTTTTTTCTTGTTGCATTATGGGGAAATAACTTATAAACTAGTAGTAGCACGTAATTGAAGGAGAAAAATGAATGAATGTCACATTTAAGTTGGAAGATTTTGAAGGCCCATTAGATTTATTGCTCTATTTATTAGACAAAAATAAAATGAGCATTTATGATATTGAAATATCATCTATTACAGATCAATATATGGCCTATATTGATGGTGCTAATAACTTGCCTATGGAGCAAATGAGTGAGTTTATTGTTATGGCTGCGACGCTACTTTACATTAAATCAAAGATGCTCCTGCCTAAGCCTACTAAACCAGAGGAGCTTACAGAGGAAGATCCTAGAGAAGAACTCATTCGTAAGTTACTTGAATATAAAAAAATTAAGTATGTCTCGGAAGAACTTGGAGAAAGACAAACACTCTCTAAAGAATATGCTTTTAGAAATAAAGAGGTGGCTAATGACATTGAAGTGCCACTCCCTTCAGTTGATAGTGTTTTAGGAGATGTCACATTAGAGCAGCTTTACGAACTTTTTCAAAGTCTGCTCAAACAACAACAGCTAGGAATGAGTGAAAAAGAAAAGAAAATTGATTCACATATCTTAAGAAAAGATACTTATACGATAGAACAAAAGAGTGCCTACATTTTGAATTTGCTAACCCTTAATGAAACAGTTTCTTTTTTTGAAATATGTAGGGTGGCTATGCCAAAGGTAGAATTGATTGTCACATTTATGGCTATATTAGAATTAGTACATAAAAAACAAATTCGTATTATTCAGGAAGCACCTTTAGAAGATATTAAGATGATGGGGGTGGAAAATCATGATGAAGACAGACCTTGAAAGTATTCTTGAATCCGTACTATTCTTTGCTGGAGATAGTGTGCCTAGTCATAGGCTATGTGAATTGTGTGGTGCTGAGGAGATTACCGTTCATATGGCGGTTTACAGACTTAATGAAATGTATCAAAAAACAAACAGTGGGTTTGAGATTGTAGAGGTAGCGAATGGGTATCAGATGTGTACGGCTCCCAAAAACATTGAGTATATTCAGAGGTACAAACAAAAACCACTCAAAAAACTTCTCACACAGACGCTTCTAGAGACGCTGGCAATAGTAGCCTATTCACAGCCTATTACCAAAACTCAGATTGAGGACATTAGAGGGGTAAGAACAGAACATGCTATAAGTAAGTTGATTGAGTATCAGCTCATTGAAGAGGTAGGTAGGCTTAGTGTTATTGGTAGACCTATTTTGTTTGGAACAACTAATGAATTCTTGAGACACTTTGGATTTAGAACCATCGAAGAACTTCCTAAAGTACAGGAGGAATTAGTAGAGCGTTTTAAAAAAGAAATTGAAGAAGAGATGAGCTATATTGACGAAAACCAGTTAGAAATAGATGAATTAATAGAAGATGTATAAAATACAAGGCTGTGAGGGATGCTGAAAAATAGGATGAATAGATGAATAAGGAGATGACATAATGGGCTTAAAGAAAATCTCACCTATACTATTAGCAGCAATTTGTATCACAACTAATATCTATGGTGCTCAACCAGAAGCCAAGATTTATGGCAAGGGAACAGTACTCATAGAAAAAAACAGTAAACGTATTTTGTATGGTTATGAAGAGAACAAACCTTTGCCTATGGCAAGTACAACCAAGATTATGACCTGTATTTTGGCGATAGAAAAAGGAAACTTAGAGGATGTTGTGACTGTCTCATCGAGAGCGGCCAGAGCACCTAAAGTAAAACTAGGATTAGAGACTGGTGAGAAGCAGCGACTAGGAGATTTACTCTATTCCTTGATGTTAGAGTCCCACAACGACTCGGCAGTAGCTATTGCAGAGCATATAGGTGGATCTGTAGAGAATTTTTGTCAGATGATGACACAAAAAGCCAAAGAAATTGGTGCAGAGCATACGTCTTTTGAAACACCTAATGGACTAGATAGTCAAAATCATTATGCTAGTCCTTATGATATGGCACTGATTACAGCTTATGCTTTTGACAATGCGAAGTTTGCAGAGATTATTAATACTTCTCATATCAATCTGCCGACAGTAGAACTCAAAGGAAGTAAACCACATAGCATTCAGAACAAAAATAGATTTTTATCTATGTATGAAGGTGCAAAAGGTGTGAAAACAGGGTATACTTCAAAGGCAGGACATTGTTTTGTCGGTGCGGTGCATCAAGAAAATATGGATTTGATTGGTGTATCTTTAGGAGCAGGATGGGGTAAAGAAGGCAAAAGTCGTAAATACACAGATTTGGTCAAAATGATGAATTATGGCTTTAGAAATTATGATTTATGCGCAGTGGGCATGGAACCACATACCTTACGTGAAGTGGCTATTACAAGAGGTAAACAAGAGAAAGTAGCTGTGGGAACGGATGCTAAGGTAACATTGCCATTGTCTAAGCAAGAGAAAGATGCGCTCAAATGGCAACTTGTCTTGCCAGAATCTATCAAAGCACCTGTTAGAGCAGGGGATTGGGTAGGTAGAGCCCACATGGTAGTTGATGGACAAATACTAGGAAGTGTGGATTTGTACTGTACCCAAGATGTTGCAAAATCAACATTATTAGATGAACTCAAACGTTTTATACAAGAAAAATTTAATTAAATACTCAAGGAGGGCTGGATTTTTGCGATTACAGAAATTTTTGGCTCATGCAGGCGTTGCTTCTAGACGTAAGTGTGAGGAATATATATTAGAAGGTAAAGTATTAGTAAATGGAGAGGTCATTCGCACATTAGGAACAATGGTCGCTGAAGGCGACGAGGTTGTTTTTGAAGGAAGACCTATTAGTGTAGAGGAAAAACAGGTGTATTTTGTACTCAATAAACCAGTAGGGTATATTACATCAGTTCAGGATGAAAACAATCGTGCTACAGTTGTAGAGTTATTACAAGATATACCTGAGAGAATATTCCCAGTAGGAAGACTTGATTATAATACATCAGGGTTATTGATTCTGACTAATGATGGGGCATTGACCTATAGTTTGACACACCCAAAACATGTCGTAAATAAAACCTACGTTGCAAAAGTGATGGGACAAGTATCAGATGCATCCATAAGGAGACTTTGCGAGGGTGTGGTAATAGATGGGCGTATGACGGCGCCGGCGAGTGTTAAGAAACTCAAAGAGAATCGTAGTACAACAACCCTTAGTATTGCTATTCATGAGGGGCGTAATCGTCAGGTTCGTAAAATGTGTAATGCTGTGGGACATGATGTAGTAGCCCTTAAACGAACAGCGATTGGTAAGCTCAGATTAGGGGAGTTAGAACTAGGGAGCTATCGTGCCCTCACAAAAGATGAAGTCAATTATTTAAAAAGGTTAGGTGGAATAAATGTTTAAACGTGAGATGACACAAAATGCACAGTGGTTTATCAAAGACCATTTAGCCAGTCATTCACGATCACACTTAGTGGCTATGGACGGTACCCTTGGAAAAGGTGCTGACATGGCCTTTTTGTGTGGTCTTGAACAAGTGGCAGAGGTTTGGGGATTTGATATTCAGCAAGAAGCGATTGCTATGAGTAAAGAACATGTAGGAGAGTGGGATGATAAAGACGTGCATTATGTACGAGACTCTCATCATCATGTGGATCAGTATATCCAAAAACCTATTGATATTGCCATGTTTAATCTAGGGTATCTTCCTACGGGAGATAAAGCTATAGTGACACATAGCGAGACTACATTGGTTGCGATTGAAAAGGTGATGGGGCAATTGGCGGAGGGAGGTATTATGACCATACTGACGTATCCTGGGCATGAAGAAGGTATGAATGAACATTGTCAGATAACCCAGTTTTTAGGACAAATTACTCAAAAAAGGTATGAGATATTTAGAATAAGTAAGCAAAATGTCAAAAGACCTTGTCCTGAAATATTTGTAATATTAGGATAATGTATATAAAAATACATTATAATTTATAATTGTATTAGTTAAAAAGCTTGTTTATTTTCATTAAATTTGATACAATTAAGGAAGCTATTTTGCACTTTGCTTTAAAATTCTTTAAATGGAGGGTATCAAATGAGCACTTTACAAAAACTATCAGAATTAGAAGCTCGTAGACTGGATATTGCAAATGCACAAGATGACGTGGCATTAAAAGCCGCAACATCAAAAGGCAAACTTACTGCTAGAGCACGTATCGCACAGCTCTTTGACGAAAATAGTTTCGTTGAGATTGGTGCGTTTGTATCAAGTAGAAGTACAGCCTTCAACATGAAAGGACAAGATACACCAGCAGATGGCGTTGTATGTGGGTATGGTACCGTAGGTGGCCAACTTGTTTACGTCTATAGTCAAGACCAAGCTGTTATGGGCGGGGCAATTGGTGAAATGCATGCCAAAAAGATTATAAGAATGTACCAAGAGGCTGTTAAAGTAGGGGCACCTATTGTGGGATTCATAGACACAGCAGGCTTAAGACTTCAAGAGCAATTGGATGGGCTTGAAGGATTTGGTCAGATTTTTAATGCTGTCGTAGGGGCATCAGGTGTTGTTCCACAAATCGCCGTTGTTTGTGGTGAATGTGGTGGAGGGGCATCCTTTATTGCTGGACTTTCTGACTTTGTATTTATTTCTAAAAAGAATGGTCAGATGTTCCTTAATAGCCCAAATACTTTTGAAGATAAAAAAGCAACCTTTGATACAGTTGCAAAAGCAGACGTTCACCTTGAACAAAGTGGACTAGCGACATTTGGAGCAGATACAGAGGAAGAACTTATTGGGGATGTTAGAAAACTATTAGGTTATTTACCAAACCATTGTGAAGAAGCAGCACCATGTTATGACTGTGTGGATGATCTTAATCGTGGGGAAGCAGGTCTCAATGCTTTTGATTTTGAAACAGGTGAAGTCACAACTATTCTTACAGCGGTTGTAGATGATGGTCAATTCTTAGAAGTGAGCAAGGCATACGGTGAAAATAGTTTTGTAGGGTTTGCACGTATGAATGGCAGCACTGTAGGCGTAATAGCCAACAAACAGCCAGTATTAGGTTATGCAGACATTAAAAAGATAACAGGATTTGTTAAAAATTGTGAAAACTTTAACTTGCCAATTGTAAGCTTTACAGATGTAGAGCGTTTTGAGTCTACAGCAGTAACAGAACAACTAGGAATCATTAAAGAAGCAAGTATGATGATTAAAGCTTTTGCAGATGCGAATGTACCAAAAATTAATGTTATTTTACGCCGTGCATACGGTAGTGCGTATGTCACAATGAATAGTAGTGCATTAGGTGCAGATTATGTCTATGCATGGCCAACAGCTCAGATTGCAACAATGAATAGTGAAAGTGCTGTACGTATTATGTACGACAAAGAAATCCGTGAGGCAGAAGTTGCAGCAGACTTTATTGCAGAACAAGTTTCAGTGTTTGAAGAAGAAACAAGTAGTGTTTATGCAGCGGCAGCAAGAGGCTATGTAGATGATATTATCGAGCCAGCAGCAACACGTAAACGTGTCATTGCGGCATTAGAAGTGCTTTTTACAAAGCAAGCATGGTAAGTAACTGAGTATAGGGTAGGTGATCGTTGTGAGTGAAAGAATTACAGCATTTATTGATGGACTCAGTACTTTTTTAATCGGTGTAACGATGGTTTTCGTTGCCTTAGTTTTGCTGATTCTGTTGATTAAAATCTTAGGAAAAGTCGTTACAAGTTTAGAAAACAAAAAAGTAAGTCAGGTGGCTACAAAAGTAGATGTGCCTGTTGTTACAACACCAGTAGTAGAAGAGGTTGTCAATTCATCTCAAGAGGTAGATGAATTAGAACTCGTTGCTGTCATTACAGCAGTTATTGCGGCAAGCCTAGGCACCACATCTGATAAGTTGCAGGTGCGTTCATTAAGAAGAGTTGACAGACGTTCAAGGACATTTGAATAAAAGAAACCATAAGGGGGACATATTATGAGAAAGTTTCAAGTAACTGTTAATGGTAATACATATGAAGTAGAAGTAGAAGAATTAGGAGCAGGTGTATCAGCGATGCCAGTAGCAGCGCCAGTAGTAGCAGTACCAGTAGCGGCAGCGCCAGCACCAAAAGTAGCAGCGCCAGCAGCAGGAGCACAAGGGGCAAACAAAGTCGTTGCACCAATGCCAGGTAAAATCGTAGATGTTAAAGTCGCAGTAGGGCAACCTATTAAAGAAGGTGACTTAGTAGGGATTTTAGAAGCTATGAAAATGGAAAACGAAATTTTTGCAACAGCAAGTGGTACAGTTGCTTCTGTTAATGTAAGTGCAGGAAATATGGTTGAAGCGAATGATGTTATTGTAACAATTAACTAAGCTGTTTCAAAAACGGTTCGCTGTGCACATCACACTGACAAAGGGGGAACAAAAATCATGAATTTAGGTAGTGTTTTTATGGAGTCTATCCAAAACTTCCTTATGGAATCTGGATTTGCCCATTTAGATCTTAAATATACTGCAATGATTTTGATTGCATTTGTATTATTGTATTTAGCAATTGCAAAAGGGTTTGAACCATTGCTCCTAGTGCCTATTGCATTTGGTATGTTGCTGGTTAACTTACCAGAGGTTGGTATTACAGCAAAGCCAATAGCAGATGCTGCAACAGGTAAAGATATCCCTGGTGGATTACTTTATTACATAGGTATGGGAAAAGAACTAGGGATTTTTCCACCACTCATTTTTATAGGGGTAGGTGCCATGACAGACTTCGGCCCGCTCATTGCTAATCCGAAAAGTTTATTATTAGGTGCAGCAGCGCAGCTTGGAATCTTCGTAGCTTTTTTAGGCGCATTACTTCTTGGATTTACGCCTGCAGAAGCAGGATCAATTGGTATTATAGGTGGGGCTGATGGTCCAACATCTATTTTCGTAGCAACCAAGCTTGCACCACACCTTTTAGGGGCTATTGCTGTTTCGGCATACTCTTATATGGCATTAGTGCCAGTAATTCAGCCACCTATCATGAGACTATTTACAACAAAAGAGCAACGTGTTGTTAAGATGGAGCAGTTAAGACCAGTATCTCGTACAGAGAAAATTGTATTCCCAATCATTGTTACTGTAGCAGTATCGTTACTCTTACCATCAGCAGGGACACTTATTGGTATGTTGATGTTTGGTAACTTACTCAAAGAAGCAGGATCAACAATGAGACTTGCAGAAGTAGCAAGTAATGCAATGATGTCAATTATTACGATTCTTTTAGGTCTTTGCGTAGGTGCATCTACAAGTGCAGACAAATTCTTAAATGTTCAGACACTAGGTATTTTATTCCTGGGATTATTTGCATTTATTATAGGAACAACAGGCGGTGTATTATTTGGTAAAATCATGTACTATGCAAGTGGCAAGAAAGTCAATCCACTTATTGGGGCAGCTGGCGTATCAGCAGTTCCTATGGCAGCTCGTGTTGTTCAAAAAGTTGGTCAAGAAGAATGTCCAACAAACTTCTTACTCATGCATGCAATGGGGCCAAACGTAGCAGGGGTTATTGGTTCAGCTATTGCAGCAGGTGTATTACTATCAATTTACGGTTAATAAGGAGGTTATCATGTCAACTATTTCGCCTAAACCAGTCAAAATTATGGATACCACTCTTCGTGATTCGCACCAATCATTGATTGCGACACGTATGACAACAGAAGAGATGCTTCCTATTCTTTCAAAAATGGATCAAGTCGGTTTTCATGCGTTAGAAGTATGGGGAGGGGCAACATTTGATGCCTGCCTACGTTTCTTAAAAGAAGACCCATGGGAACGTTTACGTAAAATTAGAAATGAAGCAAAGAATACTAAGCTTCAAATGCTCTTTAGGGGACAAAATATTCTTGGATACCGTCATTATGCAGATGATGTGGTAGAATACTTTGTTCAAAAAAGTATTGCAAATGGAATTGATATTATTCGTATCTTTGATGCGCTTAACGATATGCGTAACTTAGAGACAGCCGTTAAGGCAACGAACAAAGAGGGTGGTCATGCCCAAGTAGCGATTTCTTATACACTAAGTGAAGTACATACTTTAGAGTATTGGGTAAAACTTGCTAAAGAAATCGAGGAGATGGGTGCAAACTCAATCTGTATCAAAGATATGGCAGGTCTTTTAGTGCCATATGAAGCAGAACGTCTTGTAGGTGCACTCAAAAAAGCAGTAGACCTTCCTATTCAGCTACATACACACTATACAAGTGGTGTAGGTGCTATGACTTATCTCAAAGCAGTAGAAGCAGGTTGTGACATTATTGATACAGCTATGTCCCCATTCTCTATGGGTACCTCTCAACCAGCAACAGAAGTTTTGGTTGAAACATTTAGAGGGACACCGTATGATACAGGATTTGATCAAAAATTACTAAGTGAAATCGCAGAGTACTTTAGACCAATGCGAGAAAAAGCACTTGCATCAGGACTTATGAATACCAAAGTACTTGCTGTAGATATCAATACACTACTTTATCAAGTACCAGGTGGGATGCTTTCAAACCTTGTCTCTCAGCTCAAAGAGCAAAAAGCTGAAGATAAATTCTATGACGTACTTCAAGAAATCCCAAGAGTACGTGCAGACTTCGGTTACCTACCACTTGTAACACCTACTAGCCAAATCGTTGGAACACAAGCAGTGCTTAACGTATTAGCTGGTGAACGCTACAAGATGGTATCAAAAGAGTCAAAAGGTATTGTCAAAGGGGAATATGGTATGACACCTGTTCCAATTACAGATGAATTTGCAAAGACAATTATTGGGGATGAAAAACGTATCACATGTCGCCCAGCAGATCTTCTTGAGCCAGAACTTCATAAATTAGAAAAAGAAATGGCTATTTACAAGCAACAAGATGAAGATATTTTGTCTTATGCGCTCTTCCCACAAGTAGCAACAGATTTCTTTAAACATCGTGAAGCGATCCAAACAAAAGTAGATCCCGTAAAGGCAGATATTACAAGTAAAACCTATCCAGTCTAAAAAACAAATTAAAACATACAAAAAAGGCGCCTTGGTAAAAGGTGCCTTTTTGCGTGTGGCGGCGTTTTATACAAAGACAAAGGCGTTAATAACCATGAAAAAAGACAGTGAGGCAGGGAAATTGAGGATAAAAAGGCTTTTTGAGGGTAGAAATTGTAATTAGTCGTTGTCAAAACGAAAATATATTATATAATTATAATAGGTGTTATTATGACTATGCGTAGGTGAAAGGAAAGCAACATGAAGAAGAATGATTTAATTCAGAGAATTAAAACAAGCATGCCTAAGCTAAGTAAGGGGCAAAAGCTGATTGCAAACTACATTTTAGAGCATTATGAAAAGGCTGTATTTTTGACAGCGGCTAGACTAGGTACAATCGTAGGGGTAAGTGAATCGACAGTTGTTAGATTTGCTAATGAATTAGGCTATGATGGGTATCCTAAGTTTCAAGAAGCATTAGAGGAGCTTGTAAAGAGCAAGCTTACGGCGATGCAAAGGTTAGAGGTAACCACAGATCGTATCGATACCAACCATGTTTTAAGAAGTGTCTTAGAAACGGATGAAGAAAAAATTAGAGATACACTAGAACTTGTAGATGAAAAAGTGTTTGATGCGGCTATTGAAAAAATCATCAAAGCTAAGACGATTTACGTTTTGGGGGTAAGAAGTTGCGCGGGACTTGCAAACTTCTTAAGTTTTTATCTTAATATTATTTTTGATAGCGTAAAGCTTGTTAACACAAATAGTATTAGTGAGATGTTTGAGATTATGCATCGTATAGGACCGGAAGATGTCATTATTGGGATTAGTTTTCCAAGATACTCTAAGCGTATCCTAAAAGCACTGGAGTTTGCACAAGCTAAAAATGCCACAGTGATAGCGATTACAGATAGCCAAATTTCACCACTTGCACAATATGCACATTATAGTTTGTTAGGTAAGAGCGAAATGATTTCATTCGTAGATTCTTTAGTTGCACCACTGAGTATCATTAATGCAATTATTGTAGCAATTAGTCTCAAGAAAAAAGATGAAATCGCTAAAAATCTTGAAAATCTAGAGAATATCTGGATGGAATATGAGGTTTATGATGACACAAGAGATGCCATTGCATCACCTACACAGATGATGCAGCAAGGACAAGTGGCAAAAGAAAAATGTGACTAAGATTAGGGGGAGCAGAGATGAACTGTTTTGTAATCAGAGGTGCAATCACCGTTGAAGCAAATACCAAAGATCAAATCATCCAAGGGGCAAAAGAATTATTAACTGAAATATTAAGAGTAAATGACCTAGAACAAGAACAAATCATTCAGATTAGTTTTACAGCGACTAAAGACCTTGATCAAGCATATCCTGCAATCGGTGCAAGAGAACTAGGCATAACAGATGCAGCACTCATGTGTATGCAGGAAATGTGGGTAGAAGGGTCACTTCGTCAGTGTATTAGAGTGGCGCTCATGTGCCAAGGCACACTTACTCAAAAGACAGTGAAGCATTGCTATTTAAAAGAAGCACAAAAATTACGTCCGGATTTATTAAGCAAATAGGAGGCATGAGATCATGGCTATTTTTTCTATAGCAATTGATGGACCAGCAGGTGCAGGAAAAAGCACTATTGCAAAAGAAATTGCAAAAAAATTAGGATGCACATATATTGATACAGGTGCAATGTACCGTACAGTAGGGTATTACTGCATACGAGAAGGCATTGATTATACAGAGGAGAAGGCTGTTAATGATGTGCTAGAACATATTCATATTGATTTGAAATATGAGGGGATTACTCAGAGAATTTTACTTAATGGTGAGGATGTTAGTGAAACCATTCGTACACAGGAAGTAGCCACATCTGCCTCTAAAGTAGCCACTTATGCAAAGGTAAGAGAAGCGCTTGTTGCCATGCAGAGAAGACTTCAGACAGAGCAATCTATCGTTATGGATGGGCGTGATATTGGAACGGTAGTTCTTCCAAATGCGACGCTCAAAATTTTCCTCACAGCTTCTGCGGATGAGCGTGCAAAGCGTCGTTTTATGGAGTATGAGCAAAAAGGTGAGACTGTAGATTATCAAGCACTCCTTCAAGAAATCAAAGATAGAGATTACCAAGATTCTCACCGTGAGGTATCACCACTACGCCAAGCAAGTGATGCCGTAGCTATTGATACCACTAGCTTAGGCATTGACCAAATTGTAACTCAAATCATAGAGCTTTTAAAGCAAAAGCAGAAATAGGAGAAATAGATCATGAAGGTAATCATTGCAAAAACAGCAGGATTTTGTTTTGGTGTAAAGCGTGCTGTTAAACTAGCATTTACAACAGATAGCACAAAACCAACTTATACATTAGGGCCCATTATTCACAATGATACAGTGATTGCTGATCTTAAGGCTAAGGGAATAGCACCTATTGAACATGTTGATGATATGCCTATGGAGACACTTATTATTAGGGCACACGGTGTCACGCCTGAGGTTTACCAGAAGGCAAAAGAGCGGTCTATTAAAATTGTAGATGCAACGTGTCCTTATGTCACCAAAATCCACAAACTTGTAGCCCGTTATATGAAAGATGGGTATGAGATTATATTAGTGGGAGATGCTAATCATCCTGAAATTATAGGGATTAATGGATGGGCAGATCATAGTTGTCATATTGCAAAAGACTTAGATGACGTTAAAGAGTGGGCATTAGATCACCAAAAAAAATACTTATTAGTCTCTCAAACCACTTACAAAAAAGCTGTTGTAGACGATATTATTGATTATTTCTTTGAAAAGGCATATGATGTAACATCAATTAATACAATTTGCAGTGCAACTGAGGAGCGTCAAACAGAAGCGGCAGAGATTGCAACTCAAGTAGATGTCATGATTGTTCTTGGAAGTCAGTATAGCTCCAATACTCAAAAACTGTTTGAAATCTGCCAAAGAGGCTGTAAACGTACTTTTTGTATTGCAACAGTTGAGGAATTAAACGTGCAAATGGTAGAAGGTGCCTCCGTAGTAGGTGTAACAGCAGGAGCATCTACACCGGATAATGTGATTACAGAAGTGGTTACCAAACTGGAGAGTTGGTAAGACTACCTGGCAAGATAGGGGGAATAGCGATGGATTATAACGAGTTCAAAAAACATATTTTTAAATTGACAGGAATTGATTTAAACGCGTATAAAGAAAATCAAATGAAACGTCGTATTGATGCAATTATTCGAAAACACCATTGCACGGGTTATGAAGATTATTTGGTGTTACTCAAAAAGGATAAAGAAAAATTTGAGGAGTTTGTAACGTATCTAACAATCAATGTCTCAGAATTTTTTAGAAATCCGACACAATGGGATACACTTAAGAAAGAGATTTTTCCCCTTTTACTAGGAAAGAACAAAACACTTAAAATTTGGAGTGCTGCATGTTCCACAGGTGATGAGCCGTATTCATTAGCTATGGTATTATCTCAGTTTATCCCTTTAAGCCAAATCAAGATTTTAGCAACAGATCTTGATAAAGAGGTTCTTGAAAAGGCTAAAAAAGGAGTTTATATTGATAAACATTTAGCCAATATTCCATCAGAGTTTAAGCACAAATACCTGATCCAAAAAGGTAGTGAATATGAGATTGCACCTGAAATTAAAAGATGTATTACTTTTTCACAACATAATTTACTTAAAGACCCTTATCCAAGGGATGTGGATTTGATCGTGTGTCGTAATGTTCTTATTTATTTCACAGAAGAAGCCAAAAATGATATTTATCATAAGTTTAGTGCTGCTTTATCCCACGATGGGATTTTGTTTGTAGGAAGTACAGAACAGATTATATCTTCTCAAAAATATGGTTTAGAACCATACCGTGTCTTTTTCTATCAAAAAATGAAAACCCAAGGATAATTATCCTTGGGTTAAATGTTTTATAAGTTTAGGTATCAATAGGCCACCATCTTGAATGTCTTTTAGTGGAAGATAAGTATTGTAATGATCATCCACCCAAAGCTCAGAGGTGGTTTTTGTTTTGCCCCAAAGCGGAACACAGGACATTTCTTGGGTGAGAAAACACTCAGATTGACTAACCTTTTGTTTGGCATCTGAAGGGAAAAATTGTGCAATGGATTTGTGAATCAGTTGGCCTTCAGATGCAATATAGACATAGTCCTTAGCTGGATAAAGATATTTTCTAAGGTTAAGTGAGAGGACAGAAATAGCCAGTGTTAATGTATGCTGGCTAGGGGAAAAATGAAGACTCATAGTGTTTAGGGGAATCTGGCATTCAAAAACAGGAGAGGCGGTAAGTCGATAAGTAAGACAGACCCTCTCAGTCTGGACTGTTAATTGAGGCGTACTCTGATGGAGCTGGTTGATTTGTGTATAGATTGCCCAGAAGTGCTGCATACCTATGAGCTCTTCCAGATTGTGTTTCAAAATAACTTGTTCGTAGAGTGCAAGTGGTGTCTGAAGATGTAGTTTAGCCAGCTTTGCGAGCTCTTTGCCACTTATTTCACTGCTGCGTGCATAGCCAATAGTCTTTTCAATAGTAATACGACGTGTTAAGCCAGATTCTTTGAGACGTTTGAATAAGGGAAGTTTACTCAGAGATATACAGGTTATAGCAGGTGGTAATAGTCCGTAAGTTTGAAGTCTTGCTGTCAAAAAGTCTAAGTCAAAGTTTCCAAGACTCCAAATATAACAAGTTTTAAAAGGGGCAAGAATTTGAAGTGTTTCTTGAAGTAAATCACTTTCGGTATAGTCAGTGTTTTGGATGAGCTGTATAGGAGATTGCCCATCTAAGGGCATGATTCCTATACATACTATTTCATCACGTTCCTTGCTAAGTCCAGTCGTTTCAATATCTAGAAATACACCAGGAGTAGGAGACATGATTACTGGCCTTCTTTTTGGATCATGTGAGGCAGGCTAAGATCAAGACCAAAGTAATCGCTTAATGCATCATAGGCTTGTTGTGCAGCAGCATTGTGAGTAGGCTGGCTTGTTCGGATGGCCTTGATGAGAATGTTTTTTGGTGTATGTTGCATGTCGATGAATTCAACGACAGATACTTTGTATCCCTGTGCTTCTAAGAGCTGTGCTCTAAGGCCGTCGGTAATCAGTGATGCTATTTTCTCTTTGAGAATACCGTGTTTAAGAAGCGGAGCAAACATAGGGTTTGTAATTTGCGTTGCGCATTCATGTTGACAACAAGGCACGGCTAAAATAACTTTTGCATCCCAGCCGAGTGCTTTGGCAATAGCAGCATCGGTAGCTGTATTACAAGCATGAAGGGAAACAACCATGTCAATACGTTGGTTAGTAGTATATTGGCCGATATCGCCTATTTGGAATTTTAGAGCGTCAAAACCGAGCTCAGTAGCAAGGGAATTACAAAAGGCAATAACGTCTGCTTTTAAATCAAGACCTACAATTTCAACGTTTTTGCCGAGACGTTCTTTGAGGTAATGGTACATTGCAAAAGTAAGGTAAGATTTACCACAACCAAAATCAATAATACGAATAGGGTCTTCCGTAAGGGCAGGTAACACAGATTCAATGGTTTCAAGATATTTATTGATTTGCTTGTACTTGTCATACTTGCTAGGTTTGATTTGGGACGTGTGATCCATAATGCCAAGTCTTTGTAAAAAACCGTGAGAGCTTGGGTGATCGAGTAAATAAGTTTTGGTACGATTGTGAGTCAGTGATGTGGGTTGTGTTTTGCTAGGGGCAGAGGCTTTGATTGTCGCAATGCCTTTTTTGTTAATCAGCGCTTGATAATCCTTAGTGGATGTAAAAAGCTGAACCTGTTTAAAGTCCATGCAATTTTTTTGGATATAGCCAAGAGAACCTTCCGGGGTTTCATTGGTATGGAATTCTTTGTTATCTTTAAGTGCTGCAAATTGTAGCATAAGTTGATTGGAAATAAGCACAGGCTTACAAGAAATCTTTTTATATTCAGATGATTTGTGGCGCGGATTACTCCATACACAAGAAATAAAAAGGTCTTCTGTAAGGGCTTGTTGATAAATACTGAGTAACTTGTCCATATTAACACTCCTATAGTTTGAAATAGTTTTATGATACTATGAAAAACCAGTATGTGCAACCCAGTCTGTATGATATAATGTGAAGAAAGGGAGGTGAACATATGTTTGATAAAGATTGGCAAAGTCTTAATGAAAGTCAAAAGCAAGCTATTCAGACAGTGGATCGTAATGCATTAGTGCTAGCGCCAGCAGGAACAGGAAAAACAAAAGTCATAGCCATGCGTACAGTTTATTTATTAAACCAAGGTGTCGCACCAGAGAATATACTATGTCTTACGTTTACCAACAAGGCTGCAAAAGAGATGGAAGAACGTATTAAGGTATATGCACCCACTCAGACAGGGCAATTAACAATCAAAACCTTTCATGCTTTTTGTTATTACTTAATGAGTTTTGAAAAAGAACAATCACACTTTTCGTTCCCATGTACGATTGTTGATGAAGTAGATAGTACGGAGATTTTGCAGAAGCTTAGTAAACATTATGCACCGAATGAAGAGGTCACTGATCAAATTTTATTAACCTTTGTAGAAGAGGTCAAAAGATTTAGTCTAGAGTTTGAGTTAGCTGAGCGCTATGATTATAGGCTGATTGTATCGGAGTATATTAAACGTTTTGGAGCAGCTCACAAGGTCATTCAAAATTACGGTGGACAGATTTTAACACTATACCAAAAACATCTTAATCAGAATAATAGTATGGATTTTATGGATTTGATTGTAGAAACTACTTATTTATTAGAAAATCCAGAGATTCAAACACGTTGGCAACAGCGTTATCATGCTTTACAAATAGATGAGGTACAAGATACCAGCAAAAGAGAGTACGCTATTATAAAAAAATTAGCTAAAGATAACAGTTTAGCACTATTTGGAGATTTTAATCAGACGATTTATGAGTGGCGTGGTTCAAATCCGAAACAAATGTTAGAGGATTTTAGAAGTCATTTTGATCCGATAGAAGTACAGCTTACAAGGAATTATAGAAGTACACAGGTACTGCTTAAGGCTTCTAATAACTTTATTAAAAATGCGCTTAGTGCACCCGCCATGTGTGAACCTATGATTGAAGAGATAGGAGAACCTATAGAGATTCTAAGAGCGTCTAGTAAGCATCAAGAGCTTGTGATGATTGCAAAATCTATACGCAAAAATCACGCCCAAGGATTTGATAAAACAGCAGTTCTTACGCGTACCAATTATTATGCCAAAAATATTTATAATACCTTAACGGCTCATGGCATTCCCTGTATTAAAGTGGATACGATTCGCCTGTTTCGTAAGCCGGCGATTAAGTCAGTACTTTCGTTTTTTCATTATGTGGTTAATAAGCGTAATCATATAGCGCTAGAACGTATCTTGAAACAGCCAATGATCAATATGGAAGACTGGTTGTTAGCAGAAGTCAAAAAAACAAGAAAATATTATATGGGACTACATGATTGGATTCAAATAGAGAGTGAAGACCCTTACCATAAACTGTTTAGAGCCTATGACAAAAATAACATCGTCGTTCTAGATGTAGAAAGTACAGGGCTTGATACAACGGTGGATGAAGTGATCCAGATTGCAGCCATACGTTATGGAAGCAAAGGGGTTAGTGAGCAGCTAGATGTGTTGCTAAAACCTACCAGAAGTGTGGGAGAATCCGCTAATGTGCATGGGTTTTCGGATGAAAAGCTTCAAAATGAAGGTGTTTCCCCAGCAGAAGCTTTAAAGCAATTAAGTACGTTTGTATCTGGTGCAGTGGTGGTAGGGCATAATATTAAATATGATTTAGATATCTTACAAAGTATGTACTACCGCCAAGAAATACCCTATTTTGAGATAAATCATGTTTATGACACATTGGATCTTGCACGAAAAGTATATCCTAACCTAACAGACCATAAGCTCAATACGCTGGCGACACTTATCAAAACTGAAGTAAGTCCAAATCATAATGCATTTTGTGATATTTTAGCTACAGCAGAAGTACTACGGTGTTTGATGACACAGTTACAAACGCAAAGTCAAGAGAGACTCAGTGCCATCGAGCAGTATTATCCTTATGTGATGCCTTATAAAAATCAAGTAGAAAGTATGATAGATACACTGAGTGTGCACACTACATTTGAAGGTCTTGAATATTTAATGAATGATTGTGGGTTGAAGGGATACTTAGATCAAGAAGGTGTAGAGAGTATTAGAGAGTTGTACAGAGTTATGAAAGGGCTCTATGATACGGAGTGCTCCTATTATGATAATATCATCAAGCTCCTCACTTTTACGGCACTTCATTATAGTGAGATTGAGCAGAGTGACTTATTTAAAAACAAAGTACCTATTATTACGGTTCACCAAGCTAAAGGACTTGAATTTGAAAATGTCTATATTGCAGGGTGCAATGAAGGTGTATTTCCTTTAAGACGTAGTGTGGAGAGTGGTTATGTCCAAGAAGAAAAACGCCTGTTTTATGTGGCAATGACTAGAGCCAAGCGCAAACTTTATATAAGTTATGACGCAAGTCGTAAATGCAGTTACTTTGTAGAGGATATCGGAGAAGATTTTAAAAAATATAGTCAAATGATGTAATAATGTGTATAATAACACTAAGATTACCTTAGGAGGCATTGAATGAATAATACACAAGATTTTACGCTAATCAAAATGGAGAAACAAAAGAGAATTGCACTTGTAGCCCATGATAATAGAAAGTCAGATATTATTGAGTGGGTCAAGTTAAACAAAGATAAATTAAGCAAACACTTTTTATGCGGTACAGGAACAACAGCTAAGCTTTTAGCAGAAGAGACAGAACTACCAATCACAGCGTTTAATAGTGGACCACTTGGTGGAGACCAACAGATTGGATGCCGTATTGTTGAAGGGAATATTGATTTCATGATTTTCTTCTGGGACCCACTAGCGGCACAGCCACATGACCCAGATGTAAAGGCACTTCTTCGTATTGCAGCACTTTATGATATTCCTGTAGCAAGTAATCAATCAACAGCTGATTTCTTATTGACATCACCACTGATGGACCAAGAATATGAGCGCAAAATTATCGATTATGCAAAGCGTATTAAGTTACGTGCAGAAGGTTATAAAGCAGGCGAAAAACTTAGTTAAATCAAAAGCTACAGACCCAATAGAGTCTGTAGCTTTTTGCATGTATAGATTAGTCTTTAAATTTAAAGTGTAAATAGCTCCTCAGTGCTTTGACATCGGAAGGTGCATAGCCATAGCGCATAGGGATATCCAATTTGGGGCTACTTAAGAGACTTTTAAAGTGAGAAAATGTCTTAAAAGAAGCATAGCCGTGATAAGCACCTTGGCCGCTATAACCGACTCCGCCAAATGGAAGTTTGGGGTCTGTTAAGTGCATCACCGTATCGTTAATACATCCCCCACCAAAAGAGATGTGACGTAGCATATGCTTGATACGGGTTTGATCCTCACTAAAAATATAGCATGCCAATGGTTTGGGAAAACGATTAATCGTCTGAAAGACATTGCTGAGTTTTCCGAAAGGAATGACAGGGAGGATAGGACCAAAAATCTCATCTTGCATACAGGAATCTTGTAAGGAAGCAGGATAAAGTATAGTAGGTTCCATATATAAGGTGTTGTTGTCAAAATGACCACCAATAACGACTTTATCTTCATTAATACAACGTATGAGCCTTACAAAGTGACTTTCGTTAATGATATGAGCCATCGGTGCTTGCGGTGGATAGAGGGTTTGGGTAGCATCCTTGAGTTCTTTTATAAAAGCATCTGCCACACTTTCATGAACAAGGATATAGTCTGGTGCCACACAAGTTTGACCAGCATTCATATATTTACCCCAAGCAATACGTTTAGCAGCGAGTTTGAGATCAGCTGAATAGTCTACAATAGTAGGGTTTTTGCCGCCGAGTTCTAATGTGACAGGGATGAGGTGCTCAGCAGCACTTTTCATGACTTGTTTACCTACTTCAGTGCTGCCTGTAAAGAAGATATAATCTAAGGGCTGTTTGAGTAGGTTTTGGGCAGCCACTGCATCACCCACCAAAACATAAACCAAATGGCTAGGAAAAGTAGCATGGATAATTTGGGTAATGATACGGTTGGTATGAGGTGTATATTCGGAGAGCTTAAGTACTGTGCAGTTACCCGCTGCAAGGGCACCTATAAGTGGTGTCATGGCGAGTTGGAAAGGGTAGTTAAAAGGAACATAAATAGCACAAACACCGTAAGGTTCTGCAAGTTGTTTGGTGAAGCCTCCTAGCATAGGAAAAGTGGCAGGTTTGATTTTGGGTTTGGTCCAAGTAGAGAGATGCTTTAGTGTATAAGTAAGTTCTTCAAGAACCATAATCAGTTCAGTCCGATAAGTCTCTGCAGCAGGTTTTTTTAAGTCTTGATAAAGTGCTGATAAGATTTGAGATTCATGGGCTAGAATTTGGGTCTTGAGTTTTTTGAGATAAAAGCGCCTTAGAGAAATATCCCATGTTTTGCGCGTATGGAAAAAGCGATGCATGTACTGAATTTGTTCGGTAAGATCTTTCATTTGTCACCTCGTTTGGAGTCTGTTAATAAAACAAGTATACTACTCTGCACATAAATTTCCAAGAGCCTAAACACATTGGTAAGCACTACAAAAACCTATTTGCAAATGTTTGGGTATTATAATCTCGGGAAGAAAACACATACTAGATTTAAACACACATCAAAGAGGGGGATTGAAAATGAAACAAAGATTATTGACAATACTTCTATCTATGATTATGCTATTTAGCACACCAATTTATGCAAAAGAAGACCAAAAAGATACTATACCTGGACGGGCCATTTTCGTAATGGCTCCAGACTACCCTATTCAAATTGGGACAAAGGCGATTACTTGCCAAAATAAAGTGATTAACATCAATGTTAAGGTGCCTCAAATTAAAGGGTTTAAAAACACTCAATTTGAAAAACAACTCAATAAATCATTCTTAAAAGAAGCAGTAGCACGCAAAAAACAATTAACAGCCGAAGCAAAAATTAATGATAAACATGCAAAAACATTAGGGTATCCCACTAAAACTTATGAGCTTATCCGCAATTTTACAATCAAACAAACGATAGACCCATATGTCGTCATAGGTATTTTTGAGTATACCTATACAGGGGGGGCACACGGTTTATCAGATCAAAAGTATATAGTCATTAATAAGGACACGAGTGAGATTATCACGCTAAAAGATTTGTTTGAAAAAAACACACCTTATCAAAAAACTATAAGTGAAGAAATTAAGAAACAAATTCCGAAGAAAAAAGCAGAAGGCATCATGTTTTTTGACGATATTGGTGCATTTGAATCTATAGCAGATGACCAAACATTTTATATTGATCAAGAAGGCAATTTAGTGGTTGTTTTTAATGTTTATGAGATTGCACCTTATGTTTCAGGAATTATCGAATTTACAATCCCAAAAGAAAATATAAAAAATAGCCTACTCTTACAGAAGTAGATGCATAAAATTACTTTTTTTGATATAATACATTTAAATTGAGTTAAGAGGGGGGCAGGTAATGGCGAGACAAAAATTTATGTATGCTAAGAAAAAAGACAAGCAACCTGTAGTGAGATTAGTTGGGGCTATTTTAATCATTACGTTATTATGTATTGGGACACTCTATGGTTATGAACGTTATAGTAATCCTAATTTATATGGCAAATGGCAGTCGGAAGAGACAGACGAAATTGTAGAATTTATGAGAGATGGGACAATTGTTTTAGAAAATAGTGCTCAAAACGCACATTACGAAATGGTTACACCAGGGAAAATGCGCTACAATATAGACGGCAAAACATTTGATATGAATTATAAAATTCAAGGAAGACAACTAAGTTGGTCCGTAGAGGGAGAAGACCTAGAGTATTTTAATCGCAAATAACTCTAGGTGGTACATATAATATTAATAGCATTTTATAAATAAGAGGTGAAAAAAATGAACCAAATGGAGCTTGAATCAACTTATGAACAGGCACTTAAAAGTGGTAAACAGTCATGGAATCAGATGGTAGCTAAAGGTGAACCAGGTTATTTACCATCGTTAGATGGGATCGTCCAATCAGGTGATGTTCTTTCAGAAGTCTCTCTTGGATTAGTAGAGATTCCTCTCAAAAAAATTACAGGCACCTATACCCATTCGCGAAGTATTTCTTTTGCACACAATTTCATGCCTCTTATGTCTATTAATACTGAGTTCGCTCAGAAATGGATGCATTTATACGATGCGCATGTAGAAGAAGGTATACGAGATCCTATTAAAGTGTACGAATACATGAATCGTTTCTTTGTAGTAGAAGGCAATAAACGCGTGAGTGTATTAAAGTTTGTAGAAGCTACAGCCTTTAATGCCTATGTCATTAGACTGATTCCTAAGAGAGATCCATCAAACAAGATTAATACGATATATTATGATTTTATGGAATTCTATAAAAAAACAAAAATTAATAGTATTTGGTTTAGCCAACAGGGAAGATTTGAGGAACTCTATCGCTATATTGAGCAGTACAAGGCAAAATGTGAAAACGAAGAGCAGTTATCCAAACAGTTTTTAGCTAACATCTATAGACCTTTTAGACAAATCTACCTTAATGAAGGTGGAGAGGCACTTCCTATGACTACAGGAGATGCTTTCCTAAACTTTATCAAAGTCTATGGATTACCTGATGAAATAACTGAAGCCAAGCATAAAAAAACCATCGATAAATTTATAGAAGAAGTCAAAATTATTGAGCAAGAAGAGGCTAATGTTGCAACTGGATTAGTAGAAACACCCAAGAAAAGAAATGTTTTTACTTCTTTTTCAGAACTCATTCATGCTAAAAAATCATTGAAGATTGCCTTTGTTTATGCTAAAAGCCCAGAAAAATCAGGATGGGCATATAGTCATGAACTAGGACGACTTCATATTGATAATGTGTTTAAGGATCAAATTCAAACCCAAAAAATCATTGATGTTCCAGAAAATGAAAATGCCTATCAAGTTTTTGCAGGGCTTGCACAACAAAAATATGACATTATTTTTACAACCAGTCCAACCTTTGTGGCACCAGCCCTTAAAGCGGCTATAGAATATCCACAAGTCAAGTTTTTCAACTGTGCAGCGACACATTCTTACAAATCATTGACGTTATATTATGGTAGAATCCATGAACCAAGATATTTATTAGGAATGATTGCAGGGGCTATGACCAAAACCAATATCATTGGGTATGTAGCGCCTTACCCAATCTCAGAAGTTGTTTCCAGTATTAACGCATTTACATTAGGGGCAAGAGCAGTGAATCCATATGTAACAGTCAAAGCTATGTGGACTTATCGTTGGGATAATCCAGAACAAGGCAAAGATGTTGCAAAAACACTCAAAGAAATGGGGGCTGACATTATTTCTAATGAAGACCTACCTGTACCACAAGATATGTCAAAAGAATATGGTGTTTATCGTTTAGGGGATGAAGAAACTGATAAAATACACTATGCTATGGCTATTTGGGACTGGGGGGTATTTTATGAACGTGTTATCAAAAATGTCTTAAGTGGAACGTGGAAGAGTGTGTATGAATCAGGAGAAAGTGATCAAACACCAAGAAACTTTTGGTTAGGTATGAATACAGGAATGGTGGATTTGTTCTATTCAAATCGTCAGATTACACCTCAGATGAAGATGCTCATTGAAGGGGTTAAACAATCTATTATGAGAAATGAATACAACATATTTACAGGACCAATCTATGATCAAGACAAAGTGCTGAGAGTGAGAACAGGAAAAACCTGTGATTACGAAGATATTGTGCATATGGACTGGTTGGTAGATGGTGTAGAAGGGGCTTTGCCAGACAGTAAGGATCTTAAACCTACAGACCCTTTTAGTTACATGAAAAATATTGTCAAAACACAATAGAGTCATATAAAAAAATAAGGGTTGCCTGTGGGCAACCCTTATTTTTCATATTCAAAGATATAATAATTAAAGCCATTAATAATTTCGATACCATTATGATTTAAAATACGTTGAGGTTTGCTTGTGTAGTTCAGATGTTGATGGCCGTGAAGGTGATAAGTAGGGTTGAGGTTATCATAGATTTGATAGAAACATTCAAATCCACGATGGCATAAATCTTCACCATCTCCTAAACCAAATGAAGGAGAGTGGGTAATAAAGAGATCGAGGCCACCCTTTTTGTTTGCTGTCTTAATGAATTTTTTGACGCGTTTTTGCATCGCACGTTCAGTGAATTGAAAAGGGCCACCAGCATACTCCATAGAGCCACCAAGCCCACCAATGTTAAGACCTTTATATGTATACACCCCATCTTCGATACAGATACAACCCTCAGGTGGTGTGGCGATATATTTTGTGTCATGGTTGCCGTGAACATAAAGAAGTGGTACGGGAATCATAGTGACTAAAAATGATAAATATTGCGGTTTGAGATCTCCACAAGAGATAACAAGATCAATATCTTGGAACTTACTTTTATCAAAATAATCCCATATATAAGGGCTTTCCTGGTCAGATACAAGTAGAATTTTCATGACGTAACCATCCTTTGTTTTAAACAATATAATGTAAATTATACTATAAAGTCACAAAAAGTAAAATATGCAGATTAGGAAAAAAGTTTAATAATTCTGTTGACAATGGTAAATAGATTTGATAATATAAACAAGTGCTTAAGGCACACAGCAATTTCAAAACCAAATAATAACCTATAAATGCCAGTCAATTTATTTATTTTTTTATGTCAGCAGACAAACTTTTATATTGAGAGTTTGATCCTGGCTCAGGATGAACGCTGGCGGCGTGCTTAACACATGCAAGTCGAACGGACTAAATGGAGCTTGCTCCATGAAGTTAGTGGCGGACGGGTGAGTAACGCG
>JBOFEH010000155.1:0-2992 GCA_051647765.1 Cellulosilyticaceae bacterium
TCACCAAATCAATTTGTACCGGTTCAGTCGTTCCTACGATGAGTTGCCACCACTCATCAGGAAAACTCTCATTCAGTATACTCACCCACACACGCAGCGGCATATAAAGCTTCCCATTCACACGCTCCATCTTATAAGGTAATTCCCAAGCAGAATAATATCCTCTTGTAAACTGCTTATTCACATCCTTGATAGATACCACCACAGACTCTCTAAACAACTGGTCCATCTCCTTGGCCTCTATGCCATAGATACTACCAAGAGCCATACTCCCTACAATCCCTATCATTGCCAAAATTTTGCCTATTCTCATCGCTCAATCCCCCTTACAAATTTTCTATTTTTCATCTTGTACAAAAGTGCTGCTACAAAGCATTTCATTATTGCTAGAACCAATACCTACACTAAAGTCACTTTTGTTCTCTTGTATCAAAGTACTCCTACAAAGCCTTTCACTACTGCTAGAACCAATACCTGCACTAAAGTCACTTTTGTTCTAGCTTACCATGTACTAGGTTGACTAAGGCGTTGTGGCAGCTTAGTCCTATGGTCTCCTTTTGTAGCATTTAGCTGCATTTGAGTGAGAAACACACTGCCACTAAGATCTGCACCACATACATTGGTATCCCTCAAGTCAGCACCCAAGAAATTAGCCCCTCTCAAATTACAATTTGCAAGATTGGCCGCAATCATCATAGCCATACTAAAGTCTCTCCCCTCTAGATTGCTTGCCTTAAAGTTCTTTCCAAAAAAGTTTTTATGAGGCGCCTTAGGCCCTTTTGCAATATGTTTTGTCACAGCCTTTAGTAATTGGTTAGTCCTCTCTCGGTATGCGGTTATATCCAGCCCTAACAAGACCTCCGCCGGCCCTCCTGCCATTCTCACATTCTCCCCTATGAGCCAATCACACTCTCTACCAAGCTCTTGGGGCAATTCTAACCCACTGGCGTCGATTAGGTACCAACGCATCTGGTGAAGCTGATAGACCTTAAGGAATAGTTCATAAATCTCCTCACGATGCTCTGGTGTACTTCTCCAGTTCCCAATAGCTTGATACATCTTGGTCACCTTCTGCCCCGCTCCAAAACACTCATAATGTATGCACCCCTTCATGCCCTTCTTACCAAGCTCTGTATGCATATCACACCTAAAATCCCCCTCAAGATGCCTACAAGGCACATTTGCCTCCTTATCCTCCGGAAATCCATCCACCTTAGAACAATATAGTGCCACACAACATAGTCCACTACACCCTTTACAATCAATCTTTAATTCCTCTATTAATGACGCATATTTCATCTCTTTTGTTCCTCTACCTTTCTAAAAAGTTCAATCTTAATCATGTTTATTTGCTCCCTCACAAAATGCCAACACCTTGGTTTAAAATAAATCCAAAAAAGGATACTGCAGTCTTATGTCCTCAGTATCCTCCAAGATTTATTCATCTCATTTCACATCTTAGTTATGATTTAATTATACTGTTTATATCTAGCTAAATCAATGCTCATCCTATACACTACTTGCACTGTTGTATCATTAAACTCTCCCCCTATAGCATCGCCCTAATAGCACATATAGGGTATTTCCTTCGCCTACATCCGCAGTGTTTTACTCACAATCTAATTTTCTTGTTTCAACTCTTTGTGATTCATTATTTGATGAAATAGGTTTATTTTTATAAGATTTATGCTATAATACAATTAAAGAAGGCACCAGTGCTGGTAACACTGATGCTCCTGAAGGTTTTTCAATTTTCGGGGCTATGAATAGAATCATAAAAACTTATTTACGATTAGAGTGTTCACATTTAGAGGGTGGAGCACTCTTTTCTTTTGCACTTATCTCTACTTCCAAGCCCAAAGCTTTCACTTTAAACTTATCTATATAAATTCCTGTTCTTGGATAAATCACAAATACTATTGCCAATACAATCATTAGTACATAGTCCATTCATAACACCCCCTCCGCTTCCGACATAGATTTGATCTATCTCACAGCCTCTTGGGGGGATTATCCTACAACCCACCGTGCACCCTACACAGTTTTATATACCATTATAGTATACCATAATTTTACCATTTACATAATACTTTAACCATTTCTCTTCTTTATTTTCCTAGTTTGTCAGTACACTGTACCATAGTATCAATTTAGTAATTTAAAATCAGATGCACTGGCCATTCGCGATAATAACTCATACTCAAAAAAAACAGTAATTATATGACTGATAAAAAACGATATTACCTATATACACTAATTTTATAGGGGGTATCATGAAAGTACTAGGAAATCCTATTCACACAGAAATAACACCAAATAAATCATCTCAAAAAACCGCTTCAAACCAGTCTCAAAATATCCTTCCAAAAGATGATGCGTTTTTGCACTCAATTGTGGATGTCTATACAACTTACACCAAAGAATATCCTATAGAGAGTAAAGTCATTGGTGTGACTAAAGACCAACTTGAAACACTATTACAAGAAAAACCTGAGCATTTCAAAAGTGACGGAAACAGACACTGGCTGCTCATAGAAGATATTTGGTATGAATTAAAAACCATTAGCAAAGACCCCTCCGAAGAGTCAAAGCTCAAATCTACTTCTCAAGTCCTCCTCGATATGACACACGAATGTCTTGAACGCGGACAAAACAGATTAGACAAGGTATTTCACGATTGGGTAATGAAAAAAGATATCTTGTATCCTAATATGGGTAAAAACGCCATTATTACTCTAGAAGATGTCCTCGAAGCTCATGAAGAAGAAAAACTTCTATAAGTGTTTCACTCAAAATCTAAAGCCCAAGCCCCTCAACTGTTATGAGGAACTTGGGCTTTATTGTTATGGATTAATGTACCTTGGAAAGATGCTTTTGCTCTCTTATCTTAGCGACTTCCTGCACTGTTAACCCTATTCTGTCTGCAATAGTTTGATTGTCCAAAATGTCTACTAGCGCTTTAACGATTTCTCTTTTTTCTTGTTCTATTCCC
>JBOFEH010000156.1:0-2036 GCA_051647765.1 Cellulosilyticaceae bacterium
CTTGAAAATATAGTAGGGATATGTAACAATATTTGATGGTATTAATGATAAAACATCAACTAAAAAGAGGAATAGAAATGAGAAAGATTATTTGTGTGGCACTTAATCCAGCAATGGATAAGACCATAAATGTGGATCGTTTTGAGGTAGGGTGTATTAACGCCATAGGAGAAATCTCATATCAAGTTGGGGGAAGAGGCATCAATGTAGCAAAAGTACTGCAGAATTTTGATCACAAATGCATTGTGACAGGATTTGTAGGGGGAGTATGGGCTGATCAGTTCAGAACAACATTGATGAAGCGTGGCATTGAAACGAAATTTTTTAAACTCATCCATGATACACGTACCAATACAAAGCTTATTGATACAGCAACAGGTATTTGTACAACGATTAATGAAAGAGGACCTCATGTACCGGAGGAGATTTTAGAACGTTTTATTCAATCTTTTACGATTATGTGTAAGCAAGATGATATTATTGTTTTAACCGGTGGTACGCCACCAGGGGTACCGGATGATATTTATTATACATTAACCTGTATTGCCAAAGAGAAGGGTGCCAAAGTGATTCTAGATGCACGTGGTGAACTTTTGAAAAAAGGTGTGTTAGCAGGGCCAGATATGGTTAAAATAAATTATAGAGATTATGTGCCTAAAGAATTCTGGAATCAAATGACTGAGGCGATCTATCACAAGATTATAGCGCATTCTAAGCGATTAGGTGTACCGAAAGTATTGGTTTCTGTGGGTAAACAAGGTGCGTTGTATGTACATACGGATAAAGAGTACTATGCCAAATCGGTAGATGTGGGTGTGGATTTAAAGTATCCAGTAGCGGCAGGCGATGCTATGGTATCAGCCCTTGTCATGAGTATGATAGAAGAATTTGATGATCTTACAACATTAAGATATGCTGTGGCATGCGGTGCTGCTTGTGTGATTGCAAAAGACACAAAAGGCTGTATGCCAATGAAAGTAAATGAATTGATACCAAAGGTAGACATCAGTAGACTATAGCGATTAGAAGGAGTCAGTATGGCAAAAAAACAAGAGATTGTTCAAGGAAAAATAGAATCATTTAGCTTCCCAAATAAGGGAACACTTTTTATAGAAGAGGGTGTACCTGTACAAGTTGCAGATGCATTGCCAGGACAAGAGGTAAGTGTAAGACTACAACGTAAGCGTAAAGGTAAGTGGGAAGGGCGTGTCATGGAAGTAATCAGTAATCCTGAGCACTTCGTGAAGCCGGAGTGTGAATACTTCGGGTTATGTGGAGGATGCTCAATTCAACATATGCCATATGATCTTCAGCTTACACATAAGCATGAGCAGGTGATGAAGCTTCTCACTAAAGCAGGCGTTACAGATTTTGAAGATAAAGGTGTTATTGCAAGCCCTAGTCAATGGGCATACCGTAACAAAATGGAATTCTCATTTGGGGATACATGCAAAGACGGTCCACTTGCACTCGGTATGCACCGCAAAAACAGTACATTTGATATTATTACAGTTGATGGCTGTAAAATTGTAGATGAGGACTTTAGTACTGTTTTACGTTATGTGTTAAGATATACTTACGCAAACAACCTCCCGTTCTACCAAAAGAAAACACATGAAGGATTCATGCGCTATCTTCTTGTGAGGAGATCACATACAACAGGGGAGATGCTTGTTAATATTGTAACATCAACTCAACTTCCATTTGAATTTACTGAGCTTGCAAAGGAACTAGTAACCATTACAAATGGAAAAGTAACAGGTGTACTCCATACACTATCTGATACATTAGCAGATGCTGTGAAGCCAGATTCAGTAACGCTTGTAACAGGGAGAGATTACCTCACAGAAAATATTGTTGGACTTAATTTCAATATCTCACCATTTTCTTTCTTCCAAACGAATACTGCAGGTGCCGAGGTACTTTATAAGACAGCGATTGGCATGATGGAAGATATTGAAAATAAGATTGTATTTGACCTTTATTCAGGAACAGGAACAATTGCTCAGATCATGGCTACGAAAGCCAAAAAAGTA
>JBOFEH010000157.1:0-4282 GCA_051647765.1 Cellulosilyticaceae bacterium
TTTTCTTCAAACGCCATCATTTCATCATTTTCATTACTCATTCAATCTCCCCCTATTCTCTTATTGCAATCTCTCTGTTTATTATAATATAATAACAGAATATTTACTACTTTTTGTCAATTGGATTTAAATTTGTTTATGGAGGTTTGTATGAGTATTTACCCTTCCAAAAGAATATTTGATATTCTAAGATTATCTTTTTATGCGTGTGTCCTACTAGGTCTACTCCTAATAGATACTAGTACTCTCAAACAACAAAGCATCTGCTTCTGGTACAATCAAAAGCAAATCCTTTGTCCGAGTTGTGGGGGTACAAGATCCTTTCTATACTTTGTTTCAGGAGATCTTCTCAGTGCCTATGCCTATCACCCCTTATTTACCACAACAATCTATCCTATTGGATTGATTTTAGTACTCCAAGATACCTATGCCATTCTGGTTAATTGGCGCACAGACAAAAAAACACCTTCCTTATTATTGTATTTTTTTAACCTTTTTGATTGGAGGCAACCATGAGTTATTTGATTCCTAGCTGCTCAATCTATATCACTTTTATTGTAGGACTTTTTTTGTTTCTACAACATATGCATCATCCCACACGACACTTCCCCAAACTTAGATGCCTTTTTATTGGAGGCTTCATATTATCACTTATACTCTATTTTATTTGGGGCATGTCCAGGAACCTTATCTAACCCCCAAACAAAAGGAGGTGCCTAAGGCACCTCCTTTAATCATCTTATTTTGTAATTCTTTCGATTCCACCCATGTATGGACGAAGCGCTTCTGGAATAATCACTGAACCATCAGCTTGTTGGTAGTTCTCTAAGATCGCAGCTGTTGTACGACCTAACGCTACACCACTACCATTAAGTGTGTGTATGAACTGTGCTTTATCTTTGATATCATTTTTGAACTTAATGTTTGCTCTTCTTGCTTGGAAATCTTCAAAGTTAGAACAGCTTGAAATCTCTACATATCTACCATAGCTTGGCATCCAAACTTCGATATCATATGTCATTGCTGAACTAAATCCTAAGTCACCTGTACAAAGTCTTACTACGCGGTATGGTAATCCTAATGTTGAAAGGACATCTTCTGCATCATTTGTAAGTTTCTCAAGCTCTGCATATGAATCTTCTGGTTTTGCAAACTTAACTAACTCTACTTTGTTGAATTGATGTTGACGAATGATTCCTCTTGTATCTCTACCAGCTGAACCTGCTTCTGCTCTAAAACATGCTGTATATGCACAATGTTTGATTGTAAGTTCATCAGCTGTTAAGATTTGATCTCTATACATATTTGTTACTGGTACTTCTGCTGTTGGTACTAAGAAGTAGTCTGTATTCATGACTTTGAATGCATCTTCTTCGAATTTTGGAAGCTGGCCAGTACCAATCATACTTCTTCTATTCACCATCATTGGAGGGAATACTTCTGTATAACCATGTTTGTCCACATGCATATCTAACATGTAGTTCATCAGTGCACGCTCAAGTCTAGCACCTAACCCTTTGTAGAATACAAATCTTGAACCTGTTACTTTGGCTGCTTTCTCAAAGTCTAATACATCAAGACCTTCTCCAATATCCCAGTGTGCTTTCACTTCAAAATCAAATGTTGGGATTTCTCCTACTTTACGAAGCTCCACATTGTCTGCATCTGTTGCACCAATCACAACTTGTTCATTTGGTAAGTTTGGAAGTGTTAATAAGATGTTTTCTAATGTTTCATCAATTTCTTTGATTTCAGCATCAAACCCTTTGATCTTATCTGATAACTCCTTCATCTCTGCAAAAACAGCTGTAACATCTTTTCCTTCTTTTTTCATGATAGGAACTTGTTTTGATACTGTGTTTTGTTGATTTTTAAGAACCTCTACTTCTGCAAGTAAGCTTCTACGCTTTTGGTCAAGCTCTACGAATCCATCTAAGTTGTACTCGCCACTTCTTTTTCCTAATGCTGCCTTTACGCCTTCTAAATCAGCACGTAGTCTTTTGATATCTAACATACTCTCCACCTCTTTAATATAGAATTTATTTGAAAGCAATAAAAAACGTCCTTTTATCCATAAGGATAAAAGGACGATAATAAGCTCGTGGTGCCACCTTTTTTCGTTAGAATGATCTATTACTCCCACTCTAACCTCTCATTGCTATAAAGGGCAATCCCCTCCTGATTCATCACCAGAGACTCCGAAAGCGGACCACCTTAGTCTACTTGTTAGTTCTCACCAGCCACTAACTCTCTGCAAAGTATACTCTAAAGCTTTTCTTTCATCTTAGCCTACATTTTACTATAAAGTTTTGGTTATATTATAAGATATTAGAGGTCAAATTACAAGGTGCAAATTTTTTTCTCTCAATATGTATATTACAAATAATACTGGGCCATACTATTATTGTACCAAGTGTGAGGTACATCGCTAAATCCCCCCTCAACCTAGATTTCATCCCCCGAAATCTAGGTTATTTTTTTGTCTATAGTTCCTTTCTATTTATAACGTCTTTCTTAAATTTGTTACTTTTACACTACTGGTAGTTAATTTTTCTAATTTTTATAGTTATTTTTAAAATATTAAGTCTTTTAGCTCCGCTAAGCCCTGTTCATTTTGAATATTTTTTAACAATACCAAGCGTTGCAAGTGATTATTTTTAACTGTCATTACTTACCATAATTCTTTTTATCGTTATTTTTTTAACACATATTATTGACATATAGTTTATTTATATGCTAATATCTGAGTGTAAACAAGTTGATTCAATCACTTGTTAGCAAATTTCAATTAATATAATTTATTGTTTCAATAATTTTTTTGCAATCACTTGTTAATAACATAACAAATTAATTGTGTTAAAAATTATCCAATATGCTTTTAATCAATTACTTAATAAAACGTATAAAATAATTTCTTATTATATAAGGAGGCTATTAAAATGGCAGATAACAAAAAAGTTAAACAAGATGCTCCAGTTGTAGACGCAGCCGTAATGGTTGACGAATTAGTAAAGAAAGCACAGGTTGCTTTAACTAAATTCATGGAATTAAATCAAGAACAAGTAGATGCTATCGTAAATGCAATGGCACTTGCTGGTCTCTCAGCTCAAATGAAACTTGCTAAAATGGCTGTAGATGAAACAGGACGCGGAATTTTCGAAGATAAAGTTACAAAAAACATTTTCGCTACTGAGTACATCTCACACAGTATCAAATATGATAAAACAGTTGGTATCATCGAAGATAACGACGATGAAGGCTACATGGAAGTTGCAGAACCAGTTGGTGTAGTTGCTGGGGTAACTCCTGTTACAAACCCAACTTCAACAACAATGTTCAAATCAATCATCTCTATGAAAACAAGAAACCCAATCATCTTCGGTTTCCATCCTTCAGCTCAACAATGTTCTTCTGAAGCTGCTCGTATCGTAAGAGATGCTGCAATCAAAGCTGGTGCTCCTGAAGACTGTATCCAATGGGTTGAACATCCTTCACTTGAAGCGACTGCTGCTCTTATGAATCACCCAGGTGTTGCTACAATCCTTGCTACTGGTGGTGGCGGAATGGTTAAAGCTGCTTACTCTGCTGGTAAACCTGCTCTTGGTGTTGGTGCTGGTAACGTACCTTGCTTCATCGAAAAAACTGCTAACTTAGAGCAAGCTGTAACAGACCTTATCCTTTCAAAATCATTCGACAACGGTATGATCTGTGCTTCTGAGCAAGCTGCTATCATTGAAGCACCTATCTACGACAAAGCTGTTGCTTTCATGAAAAAACATGGTTGCTACTTTGCAACAAAAGAAGAAGTTAAAAAACTTGAGCCAGTTGTAATCAATCCAGAAAAACAAATGGTTAATGCTGATATCGTAGGTAAATACCCTCATGAAATCGCTGCTCTTGCTGGTATCACAATTCCAAAAGACACTAAAGTTCTTTGTTGTGAAATCGAAGGTGTTGGTGCTGAGCATCCACTTTCAAGAGAAAAACTTTCTCCAGTACTTGCAGTAGTTAAAGCTAAAGATGCTGAAGACGGTATCAAAAAAGCTGAAATCATGGTTGAACTTGGTGGTCTTGGTCACTCATCAGTAGTTCACTCAACAAATGATGATGTCATCAAAGAGTTCGGTGCTAGACTTAAAACAGGACGTATCATTGTTAACTCTCCATCAACACATGGTGCTATCGGTGATATCTACAACTCTAATACACCTTCATTAACACTTGGATGTGGTTCTTACGGACGTAACTCTACTACATCAAACGTATCTGCATTAAACTTAAT
>JBOFEH010000158.1:0-6296 GCA_051647765.1 Cellulosilyticaceae bacterium
CCCATAAACAGGCATCAAAAACAGCAGTCCTATAGACGTTATGGTGGTCATTGCACCTATTGCCAAATCGCCCCCATAACTTCCTAGTATCCTGTTTGTCACTAGGTGAATACTCCCCGCTGCTAACTCCATAAAAAACGGAGTCATCCCAATCCCTACAATGATTTTGAGATATTGTTTGTTTATTTTGATATGCTGACGTTGAAGTTTTAAACTAGAGCGTCCTCTTGTAAAATAATAGATTCCCCAAAGGCATATCACCAGCTGACATAGGATTGTCCCTAAAGCTGCTCCTTTGATTCCCATATTTAGTCCAAAAATAAGAATGGGATCTAAAACTATATTAAGGAAGCAACCCAAAATCATGGTTTTGGCTGCTAACTTTGGATTTCCCTCTGCTCTCATGGCACTATTAAGAGCAAATCCCGGCAGATTAAACCACGCAGCAATCATAATAAGACTCATATAATCCCTTGCATAAGGTAGTGTATTTTGACTTGCCCCAAACACTAGGAGAATCTGATCCAAAAACAATATGCCTACTACTGTAATCATTACACCTACCACACACGCTAAGGCAACCATACTCCCTAGTATTTCTTCTGCCTCTTCCCTATTCCCCTCACCGAGTTTGATAGAAATATTGGTACTCCCACCAATTGCAATGGAGACACAAAAAGCTCCTATGAGGGTAAATAACGGCATTGTCACACCAAGCCCAGATATTGCAAGCCCTCCAATGTCCTTGATAGAGCCAATAAATGCCCTATCCACCGTGTTATAAAGGGATGTCACCAACATCGTCAATATGGCTGGTACTGCATATCGCAAAAGCAGTCTACTTATTTTTTCACTCCCAAGACGTTCTGTATCTGTCATGATTCATCTATCCTATCATAAGTAATACATACAGGCTTATGATTTCTTGGATCTTCAACAATCTCTGCATCTATCTGGAATAATTCTCTCAGATTATCCTTGGTCATCACTTGATATGCGGATCCTTGACATACGATTTGGCCTTGTTTCATCCCTATCATATAATCTGCAAACCTCGCAGCATTATTAAGTTCATGAATGACCATAATAATCGTTGTCCCTCTCTCTTTGTTCAGGCGCTCTAATAGCTTAAGAATCTCTAACTGATGCGCCAAATCAAGGTATGTCGTTGGTTCATCCAATACAAGTATATCTGTCTGCTGCACCAACGCCATAGCAATCCATGCTCTCTGCCTTTGCCCACCGGAAAGCGCCTCTATGGGTCTATCCCTAAAAGCTACAATGCCTGTTTCTTCTAAGGCCCATGTAATCAACTCATAATCTTCTTTTTTAAGGGCACCAAACCCTCTTTGGTGTGGGAATCTGCCATATGCAATCAATTCTTCTACCGTCAATCCACTAGGTGCCTGTGGACTTTGTGGCAATACAGCCATTGCTTTTGCAAGCTCTTGGGACGACTGATCTTTGATGTTGATCTCATTAATAAAAAGGTCTCCGCTCATGGGTTTCAAAATTCTAGCTATGGTTTTTAATACCGTCGATTTACCACATCCATTTGCACCTATTATCGTCGTTATTTTCCCTTTTGGGATTGCCAAATTCAATTCATCTACTATGATTAAATCGCCATATCCTATCTTTAAATGTTTTGTTCTAATACAACTCATATGTCTCTCCTTCTACCTCTTTGCACACGATGCCATACCTTATTCACCTAACATCAGATAAATAAAATAAGGCACGCCTATTACTGCTATTACAATCCCTATAGGTATTTCCATAGGCGCTATGAGATTTCTTGCGATAGTATCTGCGATCAATACAATACACACCCCTATGAGTGCTGATACACCTATCAACCTATTATGCTTAGGCCCTACCAATTTACGGGCTATATGAGGTGCTATTAATCCTAAAAATCCAATATTCCCTGCCACTGCAGTGGCTACCCCGGCCAAACCAACTGCATAGATTATCAGTTTTCTCCGCTCTTTCTCTACCTCTATCCCTAAGCCGATCGCCACATCATCACCTAAATTCATAGCATCTAGATAGCGCCAATGATAAATGGTTAATCCCATAAATACAATAATAAAAGGCAAAATAGCCAAGACGTATTTCCAGCTCGCCCCCCATATACTTCCCGAAGTCCATGCCATCACTCTATTAAATTCCTGAGTGGTGAACTTGAGTTGAAATAATGTTAAGAGTGAGGTAAAGGCTATATTGACTCCAATACCAATCAACAAGAGCCTAGAGGCATTGATTCCTCGTTTCCAACTCAGCCCATAGACCAAGGCTGCGCCAAACAAGGCACCCCCCAAGGCTACAAGAGGCATTGTCCATACAGTGAATGAACTCATGCCCTCGTAGACATTACCATTCATCATATAAATATAAATAACGACAAAAAGCGCTGCGCCAGAATTAATCCCTAATATTCCAGAATCTGCAAGATCATTTTTGGTAACACCTTGCAATACGGTCCCAGCCGTTGCCAAGGCAGCTCCCACCAATGCACCAATTACAATACGCGGCATTCTCAACTTGAATATAGCAATTTCTTGACTCTTAGTCCCTTGTCCTATCAGTGTCTTAAGGACATCTCCTGGTGCAATCGCAAGAGAACCACTATTCAAACTGATAAGGATCACCAAGAGAATCATTAATATAAGTACGCCTATTACTACAGCTATTTTTTTATTGCTCCTACTCATCTACTTGGTGTCCTTTCTTACAAGATATATAAATATTGGGACGCCTATTAAGGCTGTCAACACACCAATTGGCGTCTCATAAGGTGGATTAATAAGGCGTGCTAAAATATCACTATATACAAGTAATACCCCGCCCAATACCATTGCATTAGGAATAATATACTTATAATCTGCGCCCACAAGTGCTTTGACAATCTGAGGGATAATCAGTCCCACAAAAACAATATTTCCTGCTACCGAAACAGCTACACCACTGAGTATAACCACTATGAGTATCCCTATGAATCTGACACGGTTAGTCTCCTGACCAAGCCCAATAGCGACTTCTTCTCCTAAGCTCAAAATGGTCATTTGAGGTGCCATAAACATTGCAGCTCCAAAACCTATTCCGCCTACAATGATTAATAATATAACACCCTCCCATTTAGCACTTGTTAACCCTCCAGCAATCCAAAAGCTGAGTTGCTGACTCTGATTAAACGCCATCGCCATGCCCATTGCCAATGAAATAAGCAATGTCCCTAGTGCGGTACCCGCAAGTACCAGTTTCACAGGACTTACTTTTTTGACCGATCTCGAACTTATAAAATACACTAATCCACCACTCATACTTGCTCCTAAAAATGCAAATAGCATACGCCCAAAACCATCTAGCACAAAGTTTGGAAAGACTATTTGCAGCACAAAGGCAACAGCTATCATGAACGTTGCCCCTTGTGTAACACCCATAACTGAGGGCTCTGCAATAGGATTACGGGTAATCCCTTGCATCATTGCCCCTGCAACCGCCAAAAATCCACCTACAAGTGCCGCTGCAACCGCTCTTGGCACTCTCACATCTCTTATAATTTTTGTTGTCATATCTTTTTGATCTACAAAAAGGCTTCTCACAATCGTTGCCAAATCTATTTCTTTGGCACCTACTGTTATAGAAATCAATAGCCCTATAACCAATAGGATGATACTTCCTATCATCAGTCCATAGGCTACTTTTTTTCTACTTAATGACTGCATCTTTAATAGCCTCTAATAAGAGCTCACGACCTATTGGATTATAAGCCTGACTAAAATAAGGACTTGCATCTAGTATCGTAACATTCCCTTCTTTTACAGCTCTCATCTCTGACCACACACTACTTGCCTCCAAATCAGCTCGATCTGATGCCGTTCCAATGACAATCATATGGTCTGCATCAATCTCAGCTAATCCCTCCATTGTCACTGTTGGTAAGGTAATACTATCTTGCATAGGCATATTGCTTGGTTGTGGTAACCCCATATCATCTTTTAAGATTGTTCCGATGCCACCTTCTGTAAACACCATAAACTGCCCTGCTGAAGCGAGTACAGTCAAATACGTCTTATCACCATTTGCTGCTTTAATTTGATCTCCTATACTTTGGGCTTTCGCGTAGTAATTGTCTAACCATTTTTGTGCCTCTTCCTCTTGTTCAAACACTTTAGCGACATCTTTAAACTTAGCCTCCCAATCATTAGATTGATCCTCAAGCATCACAACGGGTGCAATTTCTTTTAATTGATCATAGATTTTCTCTTGTCTCGGCGCCATGATAATTAAATCTGGATCCACAGCTAATATCGCCTCTATATCCATTGTATCCATCATGGAATGCCCTACTATTTGTGCTTCTCCTAACTGCGCTGCAACATAATCAGGCACTTGATCTGTTTTGTATGAATCAACATTAGCAGTTGCTACAGGTATTTGGCCTAATAAAACCAACTCTTCACTACTTCCTGAAATATCTACAATGCTCTCAGGTTGCTGTGGTATGGCTACTTCACCTTTTAGCGTTTCTACTATTCTCATCTCATTTTGACTTATTTCTTGACTCTCTTTTGTTGAACACCCTGTAAAAGCGCCCATTATAGTTGCTATACACCCTAATGCAATGACTTTTTTAAATTTTTTCATGAACTATTTCTCCTTTAGCACGTTTCTCGTTTATGTATGATTTTGATATTTATTATCATTTGATTTGTAAAATCATTATATCATCAATCTCATTTAAGTCAATAGGCAAAAAAAGAAACAGCATCATAAAATACTGTTTCTTCTTGGATTCTATTAATAATAGCCATACTCACAGAGTATTTCATAGCAGCTATTCACTTCTTCATCTGTAAAAAGCTCTGTATACTTCCCATCAATCACTGTGGCTTCCATAGTCAATCCTAAAAGCCCAGCTTCTTGGAGCTGCTCAAATCCATCTGAAAGCTTGCCTTTTCTAAGGATTTCCTTTGCTGTTTTGACACCGCCAAACTTGGCTATTGTCTGTAAGAAGCGCGTTGGCTTATACCCGCATTTTTTTTGTGCTTCTTCACACTTCTTAATCATTTCTTGGTCAAATGCTTTTTCTAATGCTGTCATTCATATCCCTCCACTACTGCATTTTTACACTTTATTATACTACTTATTTCTAGACTTTGCCATTTCCAACAACACAAGCTATATAGCCCCATTCCAAGATCCTACGATCAAAACTCTGTTCAAGACAGTTTTGAATATCACTCTGGTCATATCCCGCCATCCTTGAAACAATCATCATATAGTCTCTCACCAAGTTATAGCTAACTTCTTGCATATCCTCTGAAAGCCACTTCAAAAAGCTAGCTTGTCTCATAGCGGAGTATTCTAATACAATCCACTGAAATACCATCACCATATCTTCTAATGTGCTATCTGCCCTCAAACAACTTGCCCATATCTCAACCACAAGATAATTACAAAAAAGCTTATCATACTGTCCATAGAGCTTCTCAAATACTTCATTTTTTTCTTGAAGCTCTGAATCGGAATACCATTCTTCTAGGCGTCTAGACCACATGGCAATTTCGTCTACATACTCACTATAATGTTCCTCTTTACAGTAAAACTGTATCATATCTTGGAACAACTCATTTCTCTCCCAAAACGACTCACTTGGGTCAAACTCTAATTCTCTCAGTTCTTCAACTAGCGGATCAAGATATTCTCTACTTTTATAGGTCCCTATGACTTCTTCCGTCAGCTCTTCCTCTTCTTGTAGCTCCAAAAGATTATGGCAAATCATCATCATACGCTCAGTGAGAGAATAGACTGTGATTTGCATCACTTCTATCATCATCTGACGCACTTGCTCCATAAGAGTTGGCTTAGCCATAGCATCTCCTTCTGTCACAAACTTAATGCCCTCTGGATGTCCATGAGCCAAATCAATCACCACAGGACATCCAAAATCAAGAGAATATTCCACTCTATCTTCATATGTATTCATATGCCTTGGGTATCTTCTACATACATCTGATAAATAATCTTCACCCAAAGTCACAACTAACTGACACAGATTTTTTTGATTAAGAAACGGACATCTCTTATCCTCTTCTAAACTAATATGATAGCTTGATCCTTCCTTTTCTAAACAGTCACATAATGCAGACTGTTCTCCTTCAAGTGTTTGCCACTTACTACGTGTCTGCTCATCTACAGTGATTTCCCATTCTTGACAACAGCTATACGGACACTGCTCGGCACTACAACAAAATGAATCATAATAATGAACTTTAACTTTATTTTTC
>JBOFEH010000159.1:0-3941 GCA_051647765.1 Cellulosilyticaceae bacterium
AGCAGCATCTACACCTTTTTTGATCATATCCATCATTTTACCAAAGTGAATGAATTGGTAACCGATGATTTCATCATTTTCATCAAGGCCGATTTGTGTTACATAACCTTCAGCCATTTCAAGGTATCTTGGTCCTTTAGCTGTTGTTGCATACATAGTACCAACTTGGCTACGAAGTCCTTTTCCTAAGTCTTCAAGACCTGCACCGATTGGAAGACCACCTTCAGAGAAAGCTGTTTGAGTTCTTCCGTATACGATTTGAAGGAATAATTCTCTCATTGCAGTGTTGATAGCGTCACAAACTAAGTCTGTGTTAAGAGCTTCAAGAATAGTTTTTCCTGTTAAGATCTCCGCTGCCATAGCTGCTGAATGAGTCATTCCTGAACATCCAATTGTTTCTACTAATGCTTCTTCAATGATACCGTCTTTAACGTTTAATGTTAATTTACAAGCACCTTGTTGTGGAGCACACCAGCCTACACCGTGTGTAAGACCGCTAATATCTTTAACTTCTTTTGATTGAACCCATTTTCCTTCTTGAGGAATTGGAGCTGGGCCATGGTTAGGTCCTTTTGATACTGGACACATTAATTCAACTTCATGTGAGTACATCATCGCTATATGACTCCTTTCTACTCTACCTCTTTGTAAAAGTCACTCCGCTTATGTGAGGCTTTCAAAGATTAAAAATTTAACAACCACTCACTATTGTAAAGGGTAGGGCCTAGTCTGTCAATATTTATCAGCTGACGTCGCAAACCTATTTTTTCAAAACAGATGTGATGATATAAAGTATTGTCATCACAACCACAATGGTGGCACCTGATGAAGTCCCCATATAATAAGAGATTACAAGCCCTATTACACCTGAAGCTATGGCAATCCCCACTGCATAAAACTGATAACTACGTAAGTCTTTTGCAATATTGCGACTTATTGCACCAGGCAAAATCAAAAAAGCATTAATCAGCAATACCCCAATCCAAGGAATACATAATACGACAACAATCGCAACCAAGGTTGTGAATACCATCTGTATCACCAACGTAGGAATTTTACGACTATTAGCTAAGGAAATACTAAGGCTAGTAAGCACCAGACTATTAAACATAAAATACCACAAGAACAGTGTAAGGATTCCCACTACTGCCAATATCAGGATGTTTTCTAGTGAAATACTTAACAAATCCCCTATCAAATACTGGGTATATTGGTTAAACCCACCACCTCTTGATAGTAGCATGGTTCCAAGAGCAATCGCACCTGCCGAAAATACCCCTATGACCGTATCTGTCCCCTGAGGATGTTTGTAGCTAAGATATGAAATCCCAAGAGCCAAGAGTACCGCAAACAACAACATCGACCAGGTAGGGTCCTTTATACCAAGAACAACGCCTATTCCAATACCTGTCAAAGCACTATGACCTATAGCATCTGAAAAAAACGCCATCTTTTGATTGACAATCATGGTACTCAGTATTCCTAATATAGCCGCCGCTAAGAGGAGTCCTAAGAGTGCATTTTTCATAAAATCCATTTTCAAAAATTCAAAAGGCAACAAAAAACTTATGAGTTCATAAATCCCATCCACATCCTCACCTCCTCATCTGCCAAAACTTCACTAGGTGTACCTGCACATCTAACAGAGCCATTGAGTACAACCACACGATCACATACTTCTGGTACCAAAGGCAGATCATGGGTAATCAGTACAATTGCCATATGATACCTCTGGCGTAGCTCCTTAACCCGCTCATAGAACTTCTGGGCACCTTTATGATCCACTCCTGATATAGGCTCATCTAAGAGTAATATATCCGGTATAGGGGTCAGCGCTAGTGCCAATAGCACTCTCTGAAGTTCTCCCCCTGACAAGGCTCCTATTTTGCGGTCTATGACATAACCTAAGTCTACCTCTTCTAGCACCGCTTCTACCCGCTGTCTAAACTTCCTCCCTTGTCTGCACCACGCTGGTGCATGTTGCAAGCAGCTTGCAAACAAATCCATTACACTAATAGGCGTTGACCGATCAAAATTGAGGTGTTGAGGGACATAGCCAATCTTGGGACTAAAATGCCCCTGCTGTGCGCCATGTGTCACGTATTGTATACGCCCTGTATAGTTCTCTTCTCCTAATATTGTCCGAAACAGCGTCGTCTTCCCTGCACCATTTGGACCTATAATGCCTGTTATTTCATCACAGTGCAGGTGCAATGAAACCTGATCTAATAAAGTGGTATCGCCTTTTTTGACACTCACATTCTCTAACTTGGTACAACAAAACTCACAGTCTTTCATATCCCATACGCCTCCTTTAGCACCCTGATATTGGCTTTCATACGCTCAATGTACTCTGGCTCCTTACCTTCTAATCCTTCCATAGATGTCACCATAGAGTCTAGCTCATAAATCACCGCACCGCTTTCTTTGGCAAGGGTCTTAATGGGTGCAAAATGACTATACTGCGGCTCTGTAAAAATCATAGGCCTAGGCTGATTGGCAATCAACTCACTAAGAGACTTCATTTCCTTGGCTGTAAGCGATGACTGCTCACCTGCTGCAATCGTTGCCACCACCTCTAAGCCTAATGACTCTGCTAAGTAAGCAAAGGTCTCATGAACAGCCACTATAGACTGCCCCCTAAGACTCCCTAGCTCCTGTGCCATCTGACCTCTAAGTGCCTCAAGTTGTGCGAGATAATCGGCCTCATTGCGGCGATAAAGCGCTGCATGTTCTGGGTCATATTGCTGCAATCCCTGAGAGATTGCCTTGACCTGCATCATACTCCCTTCTACACTGACCCACAAATGTTCATTGTCATGGGCATGATCGTGTCCATGGCCACTCTCATCCTCTTGATGATCTTCTCCTGATGCTTCTTCCCCATGACTTGCTAACCATAATGTACTGGCATCCACTAGCTTTAAGTGTGGGTTTTGCATAATGGCTTTGGCCTGAAAATTCTCTGCCCCAAGCCCATTCATGACCAATACATCGCCCTGCTGGATTTTGCGCATATCTTCTACTGTCATTTGGTAATCATGAAGGCAGCCTACTTCACTGCTTGCCATATTGACCACCTCTATATCTATCCCTTTGGTGAGTGCCTTGGTATGGATATACATAGGATAAAAACTAGTGACTATTGTATGTACTTTTGTGTCTGATATGACTGCCTGCTCTCTCACCAGCTCTATCCGTTTGATGATAATAAATAATAAGTAAGCCATCACACCTAAGATGATGATAACCTTCTTTTTTTTCTTCATTACTTCACTTCCTTGATTATTGATAATTATTTTCATTTTATACCTCACAAAGATTATTTGCAATAGCCAAACCCCACTACCGCAAATAATCTCCTGTATCCTTATAGCCTTTCTAGGGTATCGTTATTCATAAATGATTCCTTTGAAATCTCTTGGTGCCTTATTTCTTTGGGTACAAATACCTATACGACTCTCTTGTATCATCTGGTCTATTTGGTCTAGCTTGCTCTGAATACGGCTAAGCTTAGCACCTACCACTTGTCTCTGAACCTTTGTAATCGTATCTGGCTTCATCTCCATGATGCTCATCTTTTGAAGGACTTCTGCCTGATCAGCAAGACTTCCCAATAGCTGATATTGTCTCTGCACTACGCCCAATGCCTCTGTCTTGGCTGCATCTAACTTCTCCTGTGTCATATCTGCTTGAAGTACTTGGCTCATCTGTTCTATCTGAGTCATAGACTGTCTGTAATCTGGGTCTCTATAAGTATAAAGACTCATACGATAAGGCATCGCCACGCTCATACCACTGCCATAGGCCCCTTGTATTCCTCTAATCTGTGGTTGCAGGTAATGAAGTGAGGTGTAGGCCGACGCCACATAATCCTCTCCATTTACTAGTTTATCCTGATTTTCATAACTGTAGACCAAATAATCCACTCCACCGGGTCT
>JBOFEH010000160.1:0-6036 GCA_051647765.1 Cellulosilyticaceae bacterium
GGATATACGAGAGCAATTACCAGTAGTCAGTTTGAACAAATGGCTGAGTTAGGATATGACAAAAATGATATTATCGGACAAATGGGAATAGAGCAAACCATGGAGGACCAATTACGGGGACAAAAAGGTGTTGAAACCATAGAAGTGGACAATATGGGAAGAAAAGTACATATCATTGAAAAAGATGCAGCCATAGAGGGTAATGATGTTTTCCTAACCATAGATGCTAATATTCAGCTCAAGGCTTATGAAGCTATTGAAAAAAGACTCGCAGAGGCTATCACCCAACGGATGTTGGGGGGGATAAGAGGGGTTAAGCCTCTCGCACCTAGAGAAATCCTAGTCTCCATGGTGGAGAGTAACCAGCTTTCATTAGGGGCTATGAAACAAGCAGCAGAGGGGACGATGCAGCATGAGGTGTATCAAAAGCTCATCAAGCTATTCGAAGAGAGCCCCCAAGAGACTAACTTAAAAGAATTTCTTGTTGCAGTACTAAAGCAAGACAATAAGACTATAACAGACCGTCAGCTACTATTGATGCTTGCGGAGCAGGGAAGCTTGCCATTAGAAGATGAATTAGTAAGGCGCATCTGGAAAGGACAGGAACCAGCTGTAAGAGACATACTGATAGAGGCATTAAAATCAGGGAGGTTAAAGCCCGACAAAATGGCTATTACACCTTTTAGTGCATCAGCTGTGGTGGTAGAAGTCGATACAGGTAATGTACTAGCGGTGGTGGGTTATCCTTCATACGATAGTAATGAGATGACCACACGCTTCAATACATATTATTCCATGTTACAAGATGGGATTGATCAGCGAAACTTACTGTGGAATAGAGCGTTAATGACGGCTAAAGCACCAGGCTCTACATTTAAGATGATTAGTGCATTAGCAGGATTAGAAGAAGGAGTGGTAAATACATCCACGGTGATTAATGACCAAGGGCCATACATCAAGGCAGGTAAGCCGTATCCTAAGTGCTGGTACTTTACTAATAATGGATTTGGTCATGGAGGGGCGGATATTCATAGGGCATTAGAAGTATCATGTAATTACTATTTTTATGAATTAGCATACCGATTAGGTACAAAATACGGTGTACCCTATGGGGCTATTGACATCTTCTCAAAGTATGCACAGATGTTTGGGTTAGATGCAAAAACAGGTATTGAATTAGCGGAGACCCCGCCCAATGTATCGAATCCGCAAAATATGCTAAGGAGTAATATCACCAAAGCACTCAATGTGATCAAGAATCTAAGTGAGGAAGGTATGCGCATCTTAGACCAATTAGCAGTAGATGAATTGGGAGAATCCATACTAGAGACCAATCAAGACCTTATCAAGGTGCTTAAAGAAGGTTTGCAAACAGGTATCACACAGACAGCCCGAGTATTGACCCAAGAGATCCTCAGTGACACAGGGACAGGTTCCCTCAAAACCAAGACCAAGTCAGCCGTAGAGAGACACTTACTAGCCTTAATTGATAAGGAGGCCTATGAAGAGGAGGAGCAGGAAACAAGAGTATGGCTTATAGCAAATTTGGTAGATTATCTGTTTGAAAATGTGGATTTGAACTGGACTAATGCCATTAATATCCGAACGGCTATAGGGCAGGGGAATAATGCCTTTGCACCCGTACAAATCGGACGCTATATAGCAGGGCTAGCAAATGGCAAAAACGTGTACGATCTCAAGCTCATAGAGGGAGTCATGGACAACAAAGAGACACAAATATACAATAGATTACCAGATAAATTTTTAAAGGAAGTCAACTTGAAACAATCCTCTCTAGACGCAGTATATGAAGGGATGTATAGAGTCGTCAATGGCAAAGAAGGGAGTGCAAGAACTGCATTTATAGACTCTAAGGTCGTAGTGGCTGGAAAGACAGGAACAGCAGAAGAGGTAGGAACAGAGCACAGTTGGTTTGCAGGATTTGCACCCTATGATAATCCAGAGATTGCTGTGGTAACAACGATGTATGATGCCTATGGACTTGGGAAGTATAACTATCTTTTGGCAAGTGTTATCTTTAATGCTGTATTGGATACAGAAGAAGGGAAAATTCAGGCAACTATGGACAATGTGTTTGCTTACTAGATTGGCTGGTAAGTATACAAGTAGAGGAGAATAGGTTAGATATGAAAAAACAATTAGGGCTACTCATACTGCTATGTGCCATGACGGGATGTTCCCCAGGAGCATATACGACAGACATGAGTCAAATAGAGACCAGTGAAAATGAGATAGTAGAAACAGAAGATAAGCAAGAAACTATGGAAGTGGAGGAGTGTATCATAGAGGTAGACTATAGTGAACAATTTGAGGGGATTACAGGCTGTGCGGTTTTTTATAATCCCAAGCAGAAAACTTATCATATGTACAAGCCCCGATGGTGTCAGGAGCAGGTATCACCTTATTCGACCTTCAAGATTATAAGCAGTTTGATGGGGCTATCAAATGATGTGATAGCAGAATTAGGACCACAGGAGGTTACACTAGAAGAGGTATTTAGGCAATCCCATGTTTGGTACTATGAAAAAGTCATGGACCTATTAGAAAAATCTTACGTACAACAAACACTAGAGCGACTGGGCTATGGTAATCAAGACCTAAGTGTATGGGATGACAACGGCCACCATACTTTTTGGATAGGAACGGATTTTAAAATATCAGCAAAGGAACAAGTTGAGGTGTTGGCTCAGATATTTGAAGGTCAGTCAGACTTTACGCAAGAGGATATCCAACAAGTCAAAGGCCTGATGCACATCGAGCAAAAAGAGGAATATACGCTCTATGGCAAGACGGGGAGTAGTCGGCAAAAGGACGCATGGTTTGTAGGGTTTATAGAAAAACAAGAGGAGAGAATTTATTTTGCTATTCGAATAGATGATGAGAGTCAGAAGTTGGCGGGGGCAGTAGCAAAAAAAATAGCGAGAGAGATTATCGATAGCTATCAATATAAAAAAGAGTAGGTGCAGGAAAACCGTTCTGAAGAAATGACTATAGGGGGAGGTTGACAAAAATAGTAAAGGGAAATAATATTATATTAAAAATATTAAAAAAATTGTTACAAAGCAAGTAATCAACTAACTAAAAGATAAAGGGTAGGGGGAGTATGTGTGATCAAAGTGAAAAGTAGGATATATGGGATAATGATACTGCTTTTAGTGGTGACATGTGGATGTAGTCAGCGAAAAGAGGAAGTTGTAACACCTTTTTTCAATTCAGAGAGTTCAGCAATAGCTGTGGGAAGATTAGTGGAAAATAATGTTGAAGTCAAGGGATTAGATGATACTAAAACGTATTTATCAAAAATCGTTATAACGAGTAATCAGGAGTTAAGACTGTATTTGTGGGATGATGAACTGCTGATGTATACACAGGATGCCAATGGTGCATGGCAACAAGAAGGGCTAGAGTGGGGAGAGCGTTTCAAGGAAATGTGTACGGGGTGGATAGAAGATATAGCAATGGATGAAGAAGATAATCTGTATATTATGTATGCAGAAATGGATGAGGAAAATAATATACAGACGTTTATTGCCAAAGTTCAAGATAACCAAGTGGGTAAAATAGATGTTATGTGGAAAAGTAAGGAAAGCTATATTAAAGCAGATGAAATGGAGATTTTAGCAAATGGGAATTTACTGATTAGTACATTTGGTAATTTAGAAGAATATAGCTTAAAAACAGGTGAATTTGTTGAGACTTATGAGGAGATGGCATCTAGTATTGCAACAGTTAATGATCAGTTATATGCATTAAACAGTGAAGAGCAGATCATTAATGTATTTAATACTGAAAATCACCTATTAGAGAGAACAATATCTTGTGAAGGTGTGGACGAAGGTAGCCAAATAACATTGGACAATGAAGGTGGTATTTACCTTGTGAGTGAAGGTGGAATACAATATATGAATCAAGAAGGGTCTATATGGCAGTTGTTAGTAGAGGGGAATTTGACTTCGTTAAATATGCCATCGTATTATTTTGATTCCATAGCTGTTTTAAATCAGGAAATATACATATTATTCTATCAAAAAGAAGGAGGAAATGTATTTAAGAAGTATGTGTATGATGAGGATATACCTACTATCCCATCTATAGAAGTTACAGCTTATACATTAAAAGAAAATAATATGTTACGAGAAGCCGCATCACAATTGCAGCTTATGAATCCGGATGTGCGGGTAACTATAGAAGTGGGATTAGAAGATGGTGGTGCTGTAACAAGGACAGATGCCATTAAGACATTAAATACCAAAATATTAACACAGCAAGGCCCAGATATTATTGTTTTGGATGGTCTAAATGCTCAGGATTATATTGAAAAAGGTGCGTTGGAAGACTTAAGTGTCCTCTCACAAGAGATACTTAATGAGGATCACTATTTAAGTAATATTACAGGTGCATATAAGGTAGATGATCAAATTTATGCAGTACCTACGAGATTTAGCATACCTATACTTGGTGGTGATGAGAATGTATTAAATCAATTGACATCTATTGAGGATATGAAAACGTATAGAAAGATGTACCCAGATAGTCAATTACTATCCTATAAGACACCAGAAGAGCTTATATATAAGTTTTATACAGTATGTGCGCCTAGTTGGATGAATGAAAAACATGAATTCCAAGAAGAAAAGTTACAGTCATTTTTAGAGGCTATCAAGTCATTAGCATATGAGGGAGAGCCTAGAAGTATAGAGTTTCCACAAACAAAGGAATATTTTATGATGGGAGGCTTTAATGAACTAGATGCAGTTGATGTTGCACATAAACAAATAAGTATACAACCTATTCTACCATTAACTATTTATGATTTTTTAGTTAATGCTTCAGCAAATGAATTAAGAGGGAATGGTAATTTTATAGCACTTCCAGGACAAGTTGAGGGAGTTTTTGAACCATATTGCACCCTGGCAATTAACTCCAGAAGTGAGCAAAAAGAATTAGCGCAACAAATGATTCAAATTGCACTATCAGAAGATGTGCAGAATAAGGATACAGGATGTGGTTATCCAGTGAATAAGACAGCCTTCCAAAATTGGATTAATGGTAGTAGTTTTAATCAAGAAGCAAGCTACACAATGGGGAATGGAAGTGGGCAAAAGTTATCAGTACAGTGGGGATATGAATCAGAGCTAGCCAGCTTTTATGATATGTGTCAAGGCGTTATAGTGCCATCTCATCTAGATGAAGATTTATTAGATATAGTGTTAGAAGGGTCTAGAGGTTATTTTGAAGGTACAATATCGATAGATGAGACGATGAAGAATATTAAGCAAAGGGTTACGATTTATTTAGCTGAATAGTTATAAAGAGAAGAGCAGAAAATATTTTTGCTCTTTTTGTATGCAAAGGTTTAAAATAATTTAACTAAAATATACTAAATAATATTAAAATGTAGTAAAATAATTAAAGTATTAAACATTAATGACAGAGGATATTTAGTGGAGAGGGAAACAACATGAGTACAAAACAGAATATTATATTGATTACCACAGATCAGCAGCGATTTGATACTATTCAAAAGTTAGGAAATCAAGCTATTTTTACACCTCATCTGAATTGGTTGGTGAGTGAGGGGATTACTTTTACCAGATGTTATGCGGATTGTCCAATATGTGTGCCATCACGTACGACGATTATGACCGGGAAGAAGGGTTATACATCAGGGATTACCAATAACCAAAATCATTATGAGGTGATGACCCAGAACAAGACACTTCCTAAGATTCTTGGGGAGTATGGCTACCAGACACGTGCGGTAGGTAAGATGCATTTTGAGCCAGCGAGAGCCCATTATGGTTTTGAACATATGTTACTACCGCTTGATTATTATAGAGAATATAAAAGAAAGTCAGACGTTGTACGGCCTAAGCATCATGGGGTTGGTGAAAATGAGGTAGAGCCTGTGATTTCTACAGTTCATGAAAACGATAGCTTGACCACATGGACAGTGGACCAATCTATTGATTTTATTGAGACAAGAGATACAACCCGACCATTTTTCATGTGGAC
>JBOFEH010000161.1:0-58266 GCA_051647765.1 Cellulosilyticaceae bacterium
AAACACTTATCGTTGAGCTTTACTCTAAGTAATAGTTCGTCACCCTCAAAAGTCTATTTTAAAAATAAAGGAGGGTTTACCGGGTGTTGGAATTTGAAAAACCACAAATCGAGATTAAAGAGCTATCTGCAGATGGCAAATACGGATGCTTTATTGTTGAACCTTTAGAAAGAGGATACGGAATGACTTTAGGCAATGGCCTAAGAAGGATCCTTTTATCTTCTCTACCAGGTTCTGCAATCAGCAGCGTAAAAATTGATGGGGTACTACATGAATTCAGTAGTATTCCTCAAGTTAAAGAAGATGCATTAGAAATCCTTTTAAATCTTAAAGGTCTTGCGATCAAAGATACTAGTGATAACATGGAGCCAAAAGTAGTCTATATTGAAGCTACAGGTGAAGGTGCAGTAACTGGTGCGGATATTAAATGTCCTCCAGAGATTGAAATCCTTAACCCAGAGCATCATATTGCTACACTTAACGGCGGTGCAAATTCTCGTTTATACATTGAAATGACTGTTACAAGAGGTCGTGGCTATGTAGGAACAAACAAACTTAAGAAAACAGATTTGCCAATCGGAGTTATTCCAGTAGATGCTAGTTATACACCAGTTGAACGTGTGAACTTCGCGGTAGAAGATACTCGCGTAGGTCAACAAACTGACTATGATAAATTAACACTACAAGTATGGACTAATGGCACTTTAAAACCAGACGAGGCAGTTAGTTTGGCTGCTAAAGTATTAAGTGAACATTTAAACTTATTCATTGATTTGAGTGAGAATGCACGTAATGCAGAAATCATGGTTACTAAAGAAGATGACTCCAAAGAAAAAACTCTTGAAATGACTATCGAAGAGTTAGACCTTTCAGTAAGATCATTTAACTGTTTAAAACGTGCGGGAATCAACACTGTTGAAGACCTTACAAACAAAACAGAAGATGAAATGATGAAAGTTCGTAACTTAGGTCGTAAGTCATTAGAAGAAGTATTCCAAAAACTAGAAGAACTTGGATTTGCACTCAAACCAAGTGAAGATTAATAGCAAACGAAGGAGGTTTAGGTATGGCTCAAAGAAAACTTGGACGTAATGCAGCTGGTCGTAAAGCATTACTTCGTAATCAAGTAACAAATCTCTTATACCATGGGAAAATCAGAACAACTACAGCTAAAGCTAAAGAGATTCGTAAAATCGCAGAAGGCTTAATCGCAATGGCTGTTCGTGAAAAAGATAACTACGAAGAAGTGAAAGTTACTGCAAAAGTACCTAAGAAGGACGTTAACGGAAAACGCGTTAAAGAAGTTGTTGATGGTAAAAAAGTAACTGTATTCGAAGAAGTAGAGAAAACAATCAAGAAAGATAGTGCTACTCGCTTACATGCAAGAAGACAAATGTTAAAGGTATTATACCCTGTAACTGAAGTTGAAGCTGGTAAGAGAAGACAAGCAAAATCTGTTGATTTACCAGAAAAATTATTCGGTGAAATCGCTCCTAAATACACAGATCGTAATGGTGGTTACACAAGAATCATCAAAATCGGACCACGTAAAGGTGACGGCGCTGAAGAAGTAATTATTGAATTAGTATAATGTCCAGGGATTAAGAATTTCTTAATCCCTTTTCTGTATTTTAAAATAAGGGTGGACGAAAGCTTTTGTTTGTTTCATAATATGAGTTATGGTTGTTATAAGGAACTAGATCATATAAGACTAGTAGTTTATAAGGTCTATAACTGAAGAATAAAGTGAGGCGAGAAAATGGATAAAATGATAGATGCCCAAAACTTAGTTTTTGAGTATGACATAAGAGATGATGAAGGTCATAAAATAGATGCCATAAGAGCTCTAGATGACGTGACACTATCCATTGTAAAAGGTGAATTTGTGGCAGTACTTGGACATAATGGCTCAGGGAAGTCAACTTTTGCAAAACACCTTAATGGTATTTTGACCCATCAAGCGGGGACACTTTGGGTAGATGGCATAGATATGAATGATAAAGAGCAGATATGGGAAGTACGTTCACGTGTGGGAATGGTTTTCCAAAACCCAGATAATCAAATCGTAGCCACTATTGTAGAAGAGGATGTAGCATTTGGACCAGAGAATTTGGGGATAGAACCTAAAGAAATTAGAGAACGTGTGGATCAAGCAATTGCTATTGTTGGAATGAACGATTATAAACGCAGTTCACCCAATCAATTATCAGGTGGACAAAAACAGCGAATTGCTATTGCTGGTGTCATTGCAATGAGACCAAAATGTATTGTTTTTGATGAAGCTACAGCAATGTTAGATCCTATTGGAAGACGTCAAGTGATGGAGACAATGGAACATTTAAATAAAGAGTATGGCATTACGATTATTCATATTACACATTATATGCAAGAGGTGATTAAGGCGGACCGTGTGATTGTAATGGAAAAAGGAAAAGTTATCTTAGAAGGGACGCCAAGAGAGGTATTTCAGAATGTAGAGCAAATTAAAAACATTGGATTAGATGTACCTGATACAACTTATCTTATTTATTTGTTGAATCAGAAGGGATTTAATCTACCTATCAATTTATTGACACAAGATGAGGTGGTGGAAGCAATATGTCAATTGCAATCAAACAAGTAACACACATATATAGTCCTGACACACCATTCCAAAAAACTGCACTGAAAAATATTAATCTCCATATTGCAAAAGGTAAGTTTGTAGGAATTATTGGGCATACAGGATCGGGTAAAAGTACACTGATACAAATGTTTAATGGACTTATTAAACCAACCCAAGGAAGTATTTATTTAGATGGTGTTGATATCCATCAGAGTGGATGTGACAAAAAAGAAATAAGACAAAAGGTAGGCTTAGTATTTCAATATCCAGAATACCAATTATTTGAACAGACAATTTATGATGATGTAGCCTACGGTCCTAAAAATCAGGGATTTGAGGGGAATCAGCTCAAAGAGCGTATAGAAACCTCATTAAGGTTAGTAGGTATAGATGAGTCACTTTATCAAAAATCACCTTTTGAATTATCAGGCGGGCAAAAAAGGCGTGTTGCAATAGCAGGGGTATTGGCAATGAGACCACAGGTGCTTGTTTTAGATGAACCAACTGCAGGACTAGACCCTAAAGGCAGGGAAGAGTTATTTGGGCAACTACGAAGAATGCATGAACAATTAAATCTAACAATTATTTTAATTTCCCATAGCATGGAAGATGTCGCCAAATATGTAGAAGAGCTTATTGTATTACATCGGGGAGAAGTTGCATATGAGGGTACTCCAAGAGAGGTATTTGCCCATGGAGCCAAGTTAGAAGAGATTGGTTTAGCAGTACCACAGATATGCTATATTACAGAAGCATTAAAGCAAAGAGGTATAGCTATCAATAGTAATGTACTTACAACAGAAGAAGCTGCCCATGAGCTTGATATGTACTTCAAACAGAAGGAGGCGGATTCTAGATGTTAAGAGATATTACAATTGGACAGTATTACCCAGCAGATTCAATAGTTCATGGGTTAGACCCAAGAACCAAGATTTTGATGACTTTTATATATATTATCTCAATATTTATGATTAGTAGCTTGATGGGGTATCTGTTTTTGTTTGTATGTTTATTTACTGTTATTAAACTTACCAAAGTACCCTTTAAATTTATGGTTAAGGGATTAAAGAGTATTTTATTTATATTACTATTTACAGCAGTACTTAATGTATTCTTTACAACAGGTGAGCATATTTTAGCTACATGGGGTATTTTTACGATTAGTCTGGAGGGAATTATACTTGCAATAGAGATGGCAGTACGTCTTGTTTTACTAATCATAGGAACATCCCTATTAACCCTTACGACAACACCTATTCAGTTGACGGATGGAATAGAAAGCTTGTTAAAGCCTTTTGAGAAGATAGGATTACCTGCCCATGAGATTGCTATGATGATGAGCATTTCTTTGAGGTTTATTCCAATACTGTTAGAAGAGACGGATAAGATTATGAAAGCTCAGACTGCAAGAGGGGCTGATTTTGAATCAGGCAGGCTCATTGAGAGAGCAAAGGCAATGATTCCTATCATGGTGCCTCTATTTATTTCTGCATTTAGGCGTGCAGATGAGTTAGCTATGGCAATGGAGGCTAGATGTTATCGCGGTGGGGTTGGGCGTACACGAATGAATAAATTAGCCTATAGCACAAAAGATTATTATGGATTTGTAATAGGGATTATTTACTTTGTAATCACTATTTGGTTATAACTAAAGGAGTATGTATGAAAAGACTAAAGTTAATTGTAGCTTATGATGGTACAAATTATCATGGGTTTGCAAAGCAAAAGACAGGTGTGCTAACAATTCAGGGAGAACTTGAAAGAGCAATTTATGAAATTACACAGCAAACAGTAGATGTTGAGGGATCAGGCAGAACAGATGCAGGGGTGCATGCAAGAAGCCAGTGTTGTATTGTAGATATAGAAACGTACATTCCAGCAAATAAGCTAGCCAGAGCACTTAATAGCAGGCTTCCAAGAGATATTATTGTTAGGGAAGTGACAGAATGTGATTCTGATTTTCATCCAAGATTTGCCGTAAAAAAGAAGACTTATCGTTATCAAATATTGAATGATAGGGTAAGCGATCCGTTTATCGGAAAGTATTGTCACTTGTATCCCTATACACTTGATGTTAAACTCATGAAGGAAGCGGCGCTCTACATTGTGGGGACACATGACTTCAAGTGTTTTTGCTCGGCCGGCAGCACGGTAGTTAATACTGAACGTACAATCTATAGTTTAGATATTCAGCAGGTAGAACAAATCATACAAATTGATGTATGTGGAAGTGGTTTCTTATACAATATGGTTCGTATTATAGTTGGAACATTAATCGAGGTAGGTAGGGGGAAGGTTGAACCCGCTCAAGTTATCAATATCATCAAAAGCAAGGATAGAAACTTGGCAGGGCCCACAGCACCACCAGAGGGACTCATGATGTGGCAGATAGAATACTAGATATGCACAAGCAATTTAGCTGAATGTGGATAAATTGTGAAAACTGACCAAAAAATGAGGTAAAATGTGGATGAATAAAATCATCAACAACGTCTTGACAGCTTGGGACGACTATAATATAATGTAATTTGTGTTAATAAGCCCACTTGTAAAATCCAATAGCCCCGGATTTTATATTAAATAGACGGTTTAACTAGCTCAGACTAGATTAAAGGAGGGAATTCAATGAGAACAACATACATGGCAAACGCTCAAAATGTTGAAAGACAATGGCATGTGATTGATGCAGAAGGTCAAACAGTAGGTAGACTTTCAAGTCAAATTGCAGCAGTATTAAGAGGAAAACACAAACCAACTTACACTCCACACGTGGACTGTGGTGATCACGTAATCGTAATCAATGCAGAGAAAGTTGTATTCACAGGTAAAAAATTAGACCAAAAATTATACAGAAGACACTCTGGATATGCAGGTGGTTTAAAAGAGACTAAAGCTCGTGAAGTATTAAACAACCACCCAGAGAGAGTTATCATGCACGCTGTAAAAGGGATGCTTCCTAAAAACAGCTTAGGTAGACAAATGCTTACAAAATTAAGAGTATATGCTGGTACAGAGCACAATCATGAAGCTCAACAACCACAAGTACTTGAATTTAAATTTTAATTAGTATCGAGAGGAGGCAGTGTAAATGGCAGCAGTTAGATATTACGGAACAGGTAGACGTAAGAAATCAGTAGCACGTGTATACCTTGTACCAGGAAACGGAACAATCACAATCAATAAAAGAGATATCGAAGAATACTTTGGTTTAGAAACTTTAAAAGTTATCACTCGTCAACCATTAGTTCTTACAGAAACTTTAGCTAAGTTTGATGTAAAAGTTAATGTATTTGGTGGTGGGATGACAGGACAAGCAGGAGCTATTCGTCACGGAATCAGCCGTGCGTTACTTCAAGCTGATGGAGATTTCCGTCCAGTTCTTAAAAAAGCTGGTTTCTTAACAAGGGACCCAAGAATGAAAGAAAGAAAAAAATACGGTCTCAAAGCAGCGAGACGTGCACCACAATTCTCAAAACGTTAATATTAAGCCAGCCCTATGGGTTGGCTTTTTTATTTGTCAAAAAAGTGGACGACCCTTATGATGCGACGTATAATAGAAGTAATGTATAAGGGAAGGGGAGGACTTAATGTACTTAAGAGAATTAACAAGACAAGAAAAAGCCTGTTTTTTGGCCATAGTGAAATATATCTTTGAAAAGAGTCAATTAGATGTGGGGTATCAGACACGATTATTAGGGGAATATGAGGAAGAAATGGGGTATCCGAGGGGATTTTCTGCCGATTTACCAGTACCCTCCCTAGAGGCCATACTTGGTGCAGTAGGAGATAGTACAAGAATGAATAGACGCAAGCTATTTATTGAGATATTAGGAGTATTGATGTTTGACCCAGAAATTTTCCAGTTGCAACAACAAGATATGGATTTAGTGGCACTTCACATGGATGTGAAAGAGCAGGAATATGAATATTTTTGGTGTATCCTAACAGAATTAAAACAAACATACAAAAAGATGGATAACCTATTAAAAAATTAAGGAGATAGGGATGTTAGGTAATCGGATTATAGGGATTATGGAATCATTACAGTATGCAGAGCATAAAGTAAGCCATCAGCAAAATTATGAGATTGTAGGGGAATTACAAGGTAAATTAAGAAATGAATATGAGCGATTTATTATAAAAAGACAAGACTATATTCAAAATAGAGAGAGACTGGATGACCTCTTAAGCAGTAAAAATACAGAGGATAGGGATAAATTTTACTGGCTCATGCAAAAGGTTAATGATTTTGATGAAGCCCTGTTAGGGTACAAAGCGCTTGCTATGCCTGATAATCAAGGCGCAGTTATTTTGTTTCAAAGATTGTGTACCACCTGTCATATAGACATTTTAGATGAACTAAGTGAATACTATACCGTAGATGGGATAGTAGAACAGATTGAGGTGGGTATTAAGTATTTAGGAAGAGATGAAGAGATTTTTAAAGGTTTAGATATTTATCATATGTTAAGAGAAACCACAAGTGTGATACAGAGTATGAATGAACAAATACAAGAATATGTCATTAATTATGGACATCTACAGTGTAAGGTGTTACAAGGACTAAGAGAGATAGAAGAAGATTTTATACTCATACCGAATAAAAAGCAGAAAAAGATAAATTTCTACCATTTAAATTATCCTGAAAGGGAGCGAATAAGAGAAATTTATGGTCAAATCGACCAATTAGAGAAAATGAAAAAGCTACCTATATACAAAGGTAGCTTGGGGGAAAATCATTTATTTATGGACCAGTTATTTGACCATCTAGAACAAGTAGAATAGTGTTAGAGTAACCCACCATCGAGGGTTAACACTTGCCCCGTCATATAGCCAGCAGCAGGTGAAGCAAGATATAGACAAAGATTAGCAACCTCATCAGGGGTGCCCACCCTACAGAGCGGTATTTCTTCAATGAAAGCCGCTTTTTCTTCGTCACTAAAACTAGCGTTCATAGTGGTATCAATCCAACCACATGCGATAGCATTAACGCGTATAGTTGAGGGACCTAGCTCTTTGGCAAGGGCCTTTGTAAAGCCGTTAATAGCACTTTTACTAGTGGCATAAGCAACTTCGCAGGAAGCACCTACATTACCCCAGATAGATGAGATGTTAATGATACAGCCACTATGTGCACTAATCATATGAGGTGTGCTCAGGTAAGAACAGTTATAGGTGGAGCCTAGATTGGTATTAAGGATATGTTGCCAAAGGGTGGGTGTTGTTTCTGTGAAGAGTCCCATGTGGCTGATGCCCGCGTTATTAATAACAATAGTTGGCATACGACGAAGTGTATCAAAAATAGTATGGAATAGTTCCTCTGCAACTTCAAAGGATGATAAATCTCCCAAAAATGACGATACTTTATAGCCCTTTGCAATAAACTCTTCAGTGGTCTGTTCAAGAGCCTGTCGGTCGTGGCCACCATTTAAGACCACGTGGGCACCCGTTTTGGCAAAGGCTTCAGCGATAGCTCGGCCGATACCTTTAGAGGAGCCTGTAACTAATACAATATCTTGGGAGAATGTCATGGGGTATCTCCTTTGAGATAGGCAATCTCTTCTTTGTAGAGGTTTGTTGTCTTATCTAGCCATGGGGTTTCTAGTATAAGAGGTTTGTTAGCTGCTACAGGATGGTGAACGATACGATAAAGAGCTTCCTTGCCAATGTGATCAAATCCCTTTGGATTATTTTCATCAGCACCTAGATTAGCATGACGGTCTTTTTTTGCGCCCCGAGGGTTAAGGGAGCCATTGAGGTGAAATACCTTAAGACGATCAAGGCCTATAATCTGATCAAACTCTGCTATAACTTGTTCAAACTGGTTTACAATGTCATAGCCACTATCATGAACATGACAAGTATCTAAGCAGATTCCTATTTTATCTGCATGTTCAACCTTATCAATAATCGCTCGAAGTTCTTGGAAATGACGGCCTACTTCACTTCCTTTACCTGCCATTGTTTCTAGACAGATTGTTGGCATCGTATCATCAGATAAGACACTGTTTAGTCCTTCAGCAATACGATCAATACCGTAGTCAAGAGATGTGGTTGTAAAGGAACCTGGATGCAGTACCAAGTACTGGGAGCCTATAGCTGTTGTGCGGTCAATTTCAATAGCTAAAAATTCTTTGGCAAGATTAAAAGTATCTTCTTTAAAGGAGGCAAGGTTAATAATATAAGGTGCATGCACAACAATGTCTGAAAGACCATGTGCAGACATAAAAGCCTGACCTTCTTTGATTTTAAGTTTTTCTATAGGAGAACGTCTCGTAGTTTGGGGTGCTCCGGTATAGATCATAAATGTGTTTGCCCCATAAGAATAGGCTTCTTTGGCGGCCTCAATAAGGCCTCCTGATATGGATACGTGTGAACCGATTTTTAACATAATCTTCTCCTTCTCGAAAGCTAGGTAAATATTTACAATTCGACTTTAAGATAGTATAATATTTATAATATTACATACAATTAACGCTCGAATAAGATAATTGAGTTCTTTATCATACTAACATACACAATTAGGGGAATAAAGGATTAGTTAATAAAAACTTAGGTGGGGGATTATGAACAAAAAACAATTAATTAAGGTGTTTATGATTACGGTAGGTGTTTGTTTGGGAGTGTGTGGGATTTTGCTAGGAGGAGGTATAGTTGCCTATAATCTAGTTATTCGTACGCCGGAAGAGGTGGTTGTGCAAGAACAGCAGGAAGTGATATCTTCAGGAGAGAGTGTGACAACAGAAAGTATTAATAAGGAAAGTAAAGAAGGAATTAATCAAACACTTGTTGTGTTTGGCACGGACAAGGATGGGAATCGTACAGATGTTATTTTTGCAGTGAGGTTTGATAGTCTAGATAAGAAGGTTGATGTCATTTCAATACCAAGGGATACCAAGGTAGAATGGACAGATGCTCAGAGAGCTTGTTTGCCGGAAGGGAGCCAAGGGCTGAGAACTTCTAAAATCAATGAAATGACACATTATAGTCATATGAAATATGTAAGAGGAACAGTAATTAGCGAAATAGAGATGATTTTAGGCACTGAAGTGGATCATTATGTGATGATTAGCCTAGATGCATTTAGAAAAATAGTGGATGCTATTGGCGGGGTAGAAGTAGATGTACCAAGGCGTATGAAAAAAGATGACTATGCACAAGATTTGCACATTGATTTACAACCTGGACTTCAGTTATTAGATGGGGATAAGGCTGAGCAGTTTGTAAGATTTCGTGATTATCCAGAGGGGGATGTGGACCGGATTAGTGCGCAACAGCAATTTCTTAAAGCTTTTGCAGATAAGGTGATGTCAACACAAGTGATTACACGTATTCCTCAGATTATTACAGTACTCTTTACATCAGTGCGTACAGATATGAGTTTTATAGATGTAGTGAGTTATCTACCCTATCTTAAAGAGATTGATTTGAATCAGCTACAGTTTCACACAGTACCTGGAGAAGGACGTTATGAAGAAGGCATTTCATATTATTTTATAGATGAACAAAAAACAAAACAATTGGTAAATGAGGTATATTTTGAAAACTAAGGGGGTAAAACACGCTCTTAGTTTTTTTGTTTTTGGAGAAACTAACTTAAGGAAAAAGAATATATAAGAGAGTATTTTATTTTTGTCAAAAATTATGATATTATAATAGATAGTGTGCCTATCTGTAATATTATACCAGTTATTGAATGTACCATTAAAGATTCCAAGGTACGATGAAACTTTTAGGGGCTAGATGCCGTCTAAAGATGTAGTGTAGAGTGGGCATGCAGTAATCAATCAGATGAATAAAACATGTGATGACATGGGAGTGATAACAATGAGCAAAAATAAAGCAAAGTTAAAAAAGAAGCAGCGTGCTAGGCTAATGAAGATGTTCCTTAGAATAGCAGCAATCACATTAGTTGTGTGTTTAGTTGCAATAGGTTCATTAGTGGGTTGTTATAACCGTTTCTTTAAAGAGGACGGGGGGAGTACAACAGGCCAAGAAAATGGTAAATGGGGCCTAACAGGTAAAGATAGTAAAAAAGACATCAACAAAACACTTGCAGTATTTGGTGTAGATAAAGATGGCTATCGTACAGATGTTATTTTTGTTGTGAACTTTAATAGTGAGACCAACAAAGTGAAAGTTGTTTCCTTGCCAAGGGATACCAAGGTGAGTTGGACAGATGAGCAGAGGCAAAAACTTAGTGACCATGGAAAAGGCAAAGTGTATACTTCTAAATTAAATGAGATGACAAGTTATGGTGGAATTGATAACGTTAGAGACTTTACCATAGATGAGATTGAAAACATCTTGGGAATTAAAGTAGATAATTATGTGCTTGTAACCATAGATGCTTTTAAAGAAATCGTAGATGCTATTGGTGGTGTTGATATGTATGTACCACAGAGTATGTACTACCAAGATAAAGCAGGCGGACTCTATATTAATCTCAAAGAAGGTCAACAACATTTAACAGGGGAGCAAGCTGAAGGATTGGTACGTTTTAGACGTTATCCAAGAGGTGATGAAGATCGTATAGTGGTGCAACAAGCCTTTTTAGATGCATTTGCAGATAAAGTGTTGAGTCCATCAGTGATTACTAAAATTCCTAAGCTAATCAATGTTTTATTCTCATCTATTAAGACGGATGTTGATTTAGTAGAAATCCCACAATACTACACATATATGAAAGAATTCGATTCACAAAATCTTTCATTCTATACAATACCAGGAGCAGGACGTTATGAAAGAGGTGTTTCGTATTTCTTCCCAGATATGAATGAAATGGGACCGTTTGTTGAAGATGTATTTTTCGATACAACGAAGGCAGGAGAGGAACCTGTAGAGGAAGAGATCATTACTGATAAGACTGTCAGCATTGAAGTACTTAATGGGAGTGGTGTGACAGGAGCAGCTAGCAAAAGTAGAGATACTTTACAAGAAGCAGGATATGTGGTGAGTAGTGTAGGGAATTATAGCACGCAGGATGTTGCCAAAACCATGATTTATGCTAAAGATAAATCACTTGCAAAGCAATTTGAGACATTTTATCCGAAAGCTACAATAGAACAAAATACAAGTCTTTCATATGATATACAAATTGTATTAGGGATAGATGAATAGGGGTATTCACAAGGAGGCATCACATGAAAATCAAAAAATTACTTTCATTATTAACGATGACAGTGGTGGTAGCAGGTATAGTGCCAGCCACTTATGGACAAGTATTACACAAGAAAACCCAGGAGCAAACGGTAACCAATGGTGTGGTACACATTTCCGAGGAAATACTGACAGATAATGGCTGGCAAGATATTAATATACTAAAGATAGATTTAAAAAATGATGCAATTAGTTTAAAACCTATAGAGTCAAGGGCCTTAGGTGAACGAAAAAATATATTACAATTAGCTCAAAATGAAGGGGCGGTAGCGGCCGTTAATGCCGATTTCTTTGATATGGGGACAAGTACAGGGACGAGTTTTGGACCTGTAGCCAAAGAGGGCAAACTTTATCATAGTTATAATATGCATTATACGAATCTTGGTCCTAAAAAATATATGGCATCTATGTTGCTAGATGAGCAGCAAGAGGTTTATATGGATTACTATGGTGTCCAATTAGCGGTAGCTCACGAGGATGGTAAACTGTTTGATATAGGAAGCCATAATATATTAACGGGATCATTAGGTAGGCCTATTGTTATAGATAGCAGCTATTATAGTGATAATAATAAAGTCATACAAAAGTATCAAGCAGAAGGTGTTTATAGTGTTGTGGTAGAAGATGGCATGGTGACTTATCGTTCTCAGCAAAACGAGGTCGTACAGGTACCTGCAAATGGATTTGTCATTGCACTTAATGGAAGTTATGCCAATCAATATTATAATCAACTTGAGATAGGAGCAGGAGTCAATCTTGTTCAAGATGTGATGCTTGGTGGTGAAGTGGTTCAAGCAATTAATGATTTAGAAATGGGTATCGGTGGTGGTGGCCTAATCATGAAAGGTGGGCAAGCCTATACAGGGAATGCACATAAGGTATCAGGTGATAAGAGAGAGCCTCGAACAGTTGTTGCAACCACATATGTGCCTGGAGAAGTTTTATTGCTGACAGTGGATGGTCGTAATAAGACACTGGGTGCAAATCATCAAGATTTAATAGGTTTACTTCAAAGTTATGGGGCTAAAGATGCCATGTATTTTGATGGCGGTGGCTCTACAACTTTAGTGGCACGTAATGAAGGGGACCAAGCTGCAAGTTTACAAAACAAACCGTCTGGCGGCAATCAAAGAAGTGTTGTCAATGGATTAGGTGTTTTTACAAGTGAAGTAGCAGGGGCATTAAATGAGATTTTACTCGCAACAACACGTAATCGTACATTTATAGAAGAAGGTATTAGCGTGACAGTAAAAGGGGTAGATGAGAATCATAACCCTGTAACGATTAATGAAGATAGTTTAAATCTCTCTGTAGCAGGGGTATCAGGATACTGGAAGGGAAAAACTTTCTATCCAACATCTGAAGGTAAGGGTTTAATTGTTGCAACGCAAGGGGATGTGACAGCTACTCAAGAAATAACAGTCTCAGCATTACCAAAAGCCATTCAAATAGAACCTTCTAAGTTACAGTTAGATGCACAAACAAGTAAAAAAGTACAAGTGTATGGAATAGACCAAGCAGGGTATCGTATCCCACTCAGCGCAGACCAAATGACTTGGGTAAGTAATAATCAAAGTGTAACGGCTAAAGGGAGTGAAGTATCAGCCCAAGGTGAAGCAGTGGCACTACTGACAGCCAACTATAAAGGTGTTAAAGGCAATATGGAGGTTGTGGTAGGAAATACTGTAAGACCTATCGAATCGTTTGAAACCCCGACAGGCAAGTGGGGCGGTGATACAACAACTGTCAAAGGGACAGTAGAACCTTCGAAAGAGATTAAGTATCATGGCGAGCAATCACTTAAAATGACATATACTTTTGATAAGAGTGCCAATAAACAAGTAGCCTATACGGTCTTTGATAAGCCAATTGCTATTCCGACTGATACATATGCACTGAACATGTGGGTGCATGCTAAAGGGCAAGGTGATACACTTAAAGTACAGCTTAAAGATGCAAAGGGGCAAACGCATTACCTCAAACTTGCAGATCGCTTAGGTTATGATGGATGGAAATACTTATCGGTGGTATTACCAGAGGAAATTGTGTTGCCGGCACAGATTACAAAGGTTTATACATATGCTAATACAGTAAATCAGAAGCGAACAAGTGCCATTTATATGGATCATGTGTCTACCACAAGAGGGGGACAAAGTAAATCAGGTATTACACTGAGACAGGATCATTTATTTGATAAGAGGTATAAAGAGTCTTTACAGGCGCCTTCGGCAGGTCAGTATCAAATCAAGGTAATAGGACCAACACAAATGAGTAGTATTGTCATGAGTGGCGATACCAAGAACCAAGTAGCCAATAATTTATCCGTTCAAACAGATTTACTTATTCAAGCAAGTCAGCAAAATACAGAATTTGGCGTACAAGTACCAACTTATACATATAATAATCAAATGAATGAAGTGATCCATAAAGATATTCAAACTTTATTTGTAGGCACAGATAAGGGCGGGATTAGAGCTACAAATGCTGAACAATGGCTTAAAGTCAAAGAAGCTTTAGAAGCAAGTAGCGCATCGCATACCATTTTAGTTATGAGTCAAAATCCACTTACACAATTTGCAGATAGTAGAGAAGGTAAAGCTTTCCATGACTATTTAGTAGAACACAAACAAAAGACAGGTAAAAGTATTTTTGTAGTGACAACAGGTGGCTATGATAATGAGACAAGAATTGAAGATGGGGTGACGTATATCAGATTACATGGGGCAGCAGTACCAAGTGATGATTTGACAAAAGGAACTTACTTAACATTTAAAATTGTTGGTGACCAAATCTATTATACGTTTGCGCCGATGATGTAGTATGCAGTAGCCGGGAGCTTTTTAGCTACCCGGTTATATGTCTATCAAACTGTTATTAAGGAGGAAAGAGATGAAACACTATACAAAACGTTTGGGAATGATGGCTATTGGGGCACTTATGGCAACAAGTAGTATTTATGCTTTTAAGAGTGAGCCAGGAAGCAGTAATGACCCATTAGTGACGAAAAGTTACGTAGATACAGAAATTCAAAAAGTAAAAAATGGGCAAAGTGGGAATACTTTTGAGATAGATGAACAAGTTAAAGTACAAGCACAGCTTATTGATATTTTAAAACAACAAATTGATGGATTAAGTCAACAAGTTGCGGGGCTTGATCAAACAGGTGGAAGCACATATGAAGTTGTGACAGTACCAAAAGGCTCCACATTACTTGGTAAACAGGGGTCAGAGGTTATCATAAGATCTGGTGATGGTGTTGTAGTAGGCTCAGAAGGTGGCGGCTTACAAGATATGACGGCGGGAGTAGATATTGCGCATCAGAGCGCTGCGCCGAAATATCATCTGATTATTATTCCAAGAGAAGATGGAAGAGGGTTGTATGCTTCTACAGATTTGATTGTAATGGTAAGAGGTGGGTATAGTATTCAAAAAGCAAACTAATTGAGGTGGAGGAAGTATGAAAAAACAACTTAAAGTATTAATGTACGCATTACTTGCAATATCTATGGTCGTTTGTAGTGTTGTTGGGGTTATGCGTATCAATGTAGAACAGCAGTACAAAGATGTGCAAATTGCAGTAAGGTATGCAGATGTTTTAAATATAGCATTGCAGACAGGGCTTAGCACAGAAGAAGTATTTGAAATGTTGAAGGAACAAGGGGCGACTACGCTTTTTGTAAGGGAAAATACTGTATCACCTTCTGGTAGAGGAGAGTATTACAACTACAAAGAGCAAGGCATGGCGAATTATTATGATGGTTATGAGCTGCAAAGACAATATCCAGAAGCAGCAACTATCAAGAGACAATTTATTTATATTGATACCTTTTCACAAGAGACATTTGATAGTATCTACACAAATCTTGTAGCGAAAGATATTCCAGTTGGAACATTAGAATTAGGTGGGAAGACATTTATTGAACTCAGAAGCCATCCAAGTACACTCACAACAGTAGGTGTAGGGTTTAACCAAGATGATCTTAAAATTGCAGCTGATTTGGGTTATGTGATTTCACCGCAAGTTAAGTCTTGGGATAATGTGAGCCAGGCAGGGGTTGATTTATTTGTATCAGAACTTGAAGCACTTGAAAATTTAGGACCAATTTATTTTGCAGATAGTGATATCGTAAAGCTTAATGTGCCAGAAATCCAAAAGCTTGTAGCAGAACATGGTTTAGGGTTTGTAGAATTTTTCTCTAATAAACAAGCAGGGTTTGGGAAAATGGCAAAAGCTTCAAGTGATGCAGGGAAAAATTTTGGGGTAGTACGTCTCCATACATTAACAGACGGAGAAGTCAGAAACTATTCTAAGCAACAAATGATGGATCGTTTTATGCTAGCACTTACAGAGCGTAACTTACGTGTATTCTTATTCAAAATGCCGTCTACAATGAATATTGAAGCGGATATGGGTGCATTAGTAGACCAAATGGCAACATTCAAAGCATTAGTAGAGTCAAAAGGTTATACTGTAACCGGTGAGGCATCACGCTTTAATTTGCCAATGGGCAACTACTTTATGGCGCTTATCGCAGGTGTTGGTGCAGTTATCTTATTTGTACTGATTTGTGATTATCTAGGATATGCTAAGGTGGGCATTGTGTTGGCAGCGCTTGGTCTTGTAGGTTATGCAGGACTTCTTAAGCTTTCACCGAACTTTGCTGTCAAAATGATGGCATTATTCGGGGCATCTGTATTCCCAACATACGGAGTACTTTATATGTTTGAGGCAGAAACTACTGACCTAAAACAGGCAATTTTGAGATTTTTAAAAGGAAGTATCATTTCTTTTGGTGGCGCCTTAACGATTATTGGAACATTGTCACGTACAAGTTTTGCACTTGGAATTGATGTGTTTGCAGGAGTAAAACTTGCGCATTTACTTCCAATTATGTTTGTCATAATAATAATGGTATATAAGCGTCATGGCTTTAACTATCAATATGTTCATGGATTACTCCAAAAGAATATTACTTATTTTGCTGTAGCAATACTTGCAGTATTAGGCGTAGTGGTACTCATTTATACGACAAGAACAGGTAACTCAGGAAGTGTGTCATCATTAGAACTTCAGCTTAGACAACTTCTTGATACCGTATTAGGTGTAAGACCAAGAACAAAAGAGTTTATGATTGGACATCCGATTATGTTGACACTTCTTTATTTTGGATACCAAGACAAATATATTCCGTTTTTAGTACTTGGTATTATTGGACAGATTTCGTTAGTCAATACGTATGCACATCTTCACACACCAGTTGTGATTTCTCTTATTAGATCAGGATATGGTCTTGTATTTGGTATTATTGGTGGGATTGTGCTTATTTATATTATTAAATTCTTATATAAGGTGATCAATCAATGGATAGCAAAAAATCAGTAGTTATATCAGGATATTATGGATTTGATAATATTGGAGATGAAGCAGTACTCTATGCAATTATTGAGGCTCTAAGAGCCCAAGTGAAAGATGTAGAAATTACCGTATTATCAAATATGCCAGAAAAAACAAAAGCACTCTATCAAGTAGGTGCAATTAATAGATGGAAAATCAAAGAAATTAACAAAGCAATCCAAAACTGTGATGTACTCATTAGTGGTGGTGGTAGCCTACTTCAAGACGTGACAAGTAGTAAGACAATTCCTTATTATTTGTTCATTGTCAAGATGGCACAATTCTATAAGAAGAAAGTGGTATTTTACTCACAAGGAATTGGACCTGTTAATAAGCCTTGGAGCAAATGTCTCATGAAATATGTGTGTAATAAGGTAGACCATATTTTTGTAAGAGAAGAAGTTTCACAGAAAACATTAGAACAATTAGGTGTTCACAAATCACCTGTTACGGTAGCTATTGACCCTGTGCTTGGGTTGAGTTGTAAACAAGAAATTAAAGAAAAGGTAGCCCAAAAGCTTGAAGGTCAAAAAACAGTAGGAATTTATTTGAGACCATGGCAAAATGATGAAGCAGTTGTAGAAGCATTACTACCTATAGTGAATCATCTGACAGAGCATGGGTATAAAGTGTACGGGGTACCGATGTATTACAAAGAGGACTTAAAGATTGCACAGATGCTAAGTCAAAAAACAAATGGAAAAGTAAATGTGATTGATCATGAACTTAGTATAGAAGAAACAATCGCTTACACAGCATGTTTTGAATTTGTAATAGGGATGAGACTTCACAGCCTTATTATGGCAGCAGCGGTGGGAACACCGATGCTAGCCTTATCCTATGATCCTAAAGTAACTGATTTTACAAAGGAAATAGGTGTAGATTATTGCATAGGCGTAGAGGCTATTACATCTGAGCTGTTACAAATAGAGGTAGAGAGACTTGTAGGTAATCTCACGGAAGAAAAACGACACGTTCAAGTTGCATATAAAGCAAAACTTGAAAAAGTGATGTTGCCAGCCGTACACATTGCGAACTTACTAGGAGGAAACAATGAGGGAAACAATTGATATTTTAGATATTCCAGTAGATAAGGTAACCATGGAGGATGCCGCACGTAAAATAAGTGAGTTTGTTAATTCTAATGAGTTGCACACTGTTTTTACACCAAATCCAGAAATTATTATGATAGCACAAGAAGATAATGTACTTAAAGGAATCCTTCAACAAGCCGATTTAGTTGTACCAGACGGTATAGGGGTGGTTATTGCCTCTAGAATGTTAAAGGGAGAACCGCTACCAGAGCGTGTACCTGGGTTTGATATGGTGCAAAATACCATGAAGGATGCAGTATACAAAGGGTATCGTTATTATTTCTTAGGTTCAAAACCAGGAGTAGCTCATCAAGCGGCAGAGAATATGAGACAGAAGTACCCAGGTATTCAGATTGTAGGTGTGCAAGATGGCTACTTTAAACAAGAGGATATGCCTGATATTATAGAAGATATTAACCAATCAGGTGCTAATATTTTGCTTGTAGCACTTGGTGCACCAAAGCAAGAAATTTGGATTGATCAGTATAAAGAGCAAATGAAGTATGTAAGAGTGGCTATTGGGGTAGGTGGGAGCTTAGATGTTATGGCTGGAGAAGTTAAGCGAGCACCAGAGTTTTTCCAAAAAGTAGGACTTGAATGGTTTTATAGATTGGTTTCTCAGCCGACTAGGGCCAAGCGTATGTTACTATTACCACAATTTATAGTCAAAGTATGGTGTAAAAAGTACAAAAACTGTTAAAAAACTATTATAAACATTAGAAATTAGGGCATATGACTAAAACATATGCCTTTTAATGTGTAAAAGTTACTTAACAATTAACTTATATGATAATAATTGCCCAAAAACAATTAAAAACACCACAATATATACTTGAAAATGGAAGTATACCTATAAAATGGGAAAATGCTTTATTGATATTGGCTAAAATAAAATAAGCTATTTTAGAGAAAAAGCTAATAGTAAGTAAGTCCAAAATATATTATACTTAGTTTATTCAAATAAACACTTAAGAAATCATCCAACCAAGGGGGAACTATCATGGCAGAATTAAAATTAAATAATATTTACAAACGCTACCCAAACGGATTTGTAGCGGTTAAAGACTTTAACTTACACATTGAAGATAAAGAATTCATCATTTTCGTTGGTCCATCAGGATGTGGTAAATCTACTACATTACGTATGATCGCAGGTCTTGAAGAAATTTCTTCAGGAGAATTATGGATTGGAGATAAACTTTGTAATGACGTAGCTCCAAAAGATCGTGATATCGCAATGGTATTCCAAAACTACGCATTATACCCACATATGTCAGTATACGATAACATGGCATTCGGCTTAAAACTTCGTAAAACACCAAAAGACGAAATCGATCGTCGTGTTCGTGAAGCAGCTAAAGTTCTTGATATCGACCAATGTTTAGATCGTAAACCAAAAGCATTATCAGGTGGTCAAAGACAACGTGTTGCTATGGGACGTGCAATTGTTCGTGAACCAAAAGTATTCTTAATGGACGAACCTTTATCAAACCTTGATGCAAAACTTCGTGTACAAATGAGAACAGAGATCTCTAAATTACACCAAAGATTACAAACAACATTCATCTACGTAACACATGACCAGGTAGAGGCGTTAACACTTGGAACACGTATCGTAGTATTAAAAGATGGTGTTGCAATGCAAATTGACACACCAACAAGATTATACGGAGAGCCACAAAACTTATTCGTAGCTGGTTTCATCGGTTCACCACAAATGAACTTCATGGAAGCTAAAGTTGCTAAACAAGGTGAAACAATTACACTTACAGTTGGTAAAACAGTAGTACCATTAACAGCAGAAAAAGCTGCTAAAGTTGCTCCTTACGTAGGTAAAGATGTGATGATGGGTATTCGTCCAGAGCATCTTGCAGATATGGAAACAGTAAATGAAGCTGATAAAGCTAAATATGCTGTAACAACTGCTAACGTAGAAGTAGTTGAGATGCTTGGTTCAGAAACATACTTATACATGGTATGCGAAGGACACAATATCACAGGTCGTGTAAACCCAAGCTGTAAAGCTAAATCAGGTAGCACAATCGAAATGGGTATTGACCTTTCAAAAGTACATGTATTCGATTTAGAAACACAATTAACAATTACAAACTAATTAGAACATATGATAAGAGACCTACAAGTGTTGTAGGTCTCTTTTTTAGTAGGAATACTTTGATAAATTTACAATAAAAATCAAACTATGACTTTTTTTTTAGTATCAAATAGGATAGAATAAGATATAATGTCGTTAGTATATTTAAAAATAAGTTTAACGCTGGGAGCTGAGATAGATGATTTCAAATCAAATTTTACAAAATACCATTGAAGGATTGAAAAACATTGCAAGAAGAGAGTTTAGTATTTTAGATGGTGAGTCTAAAATCGTTGCAACAACAATTGAAAATGTAGTAGGTGAATATGTACCAGAAGTAGAAGACTTTATTAATTCTCATGCAGATAGTCAAGAAATGCATGGGTCTCATTATTTTAAGATTTATGATGAATATTTAGTTGAGTACGTAGTAGCTATAAGTGGTTCAGATGATGAGGCCTATAAAATTGGGAAATTAGCAGCTTTCCAAATTAAAAGTTTATTAGTAGCTTATAAAGAAAGATTTGATAAAGATAACTTTATCAAAAACTTACTCTTAGATAATTTATTACTTGTAGATATTTATAGCCGCGCCAAAAAACTCCACATTGAAAATGCAGTACCTCGCGTGGTTATGCTTGTTGAGTGTTCACAATGTAAAGATACTAATATTTCAGAAGTTTTAAGAAGCATATTCCCTGATAAGGCAAAAGATTTTGTAACTGCTGTAGATGAGAAAAGTGTGATCCTTGTCAAAGAAGTGAGTGGATATGATGAATCAGAGGTAGATAATTTTGCAAAAATGATGTATGACACATTAAGTGCAGAAACAATGAGCAATGTTTATATTGCAATTGGTACAATTGTTGGCGATCTTAAAGATGTTTCTAATTCTTATAAGGAAGCAAGTATGTCTTTAGAGGTAGGAAAAATCTTTAATTGTGAAAGTCATATTTCAAGCTACTCTAAATTAGGAATTGGACGTATTATTTACCAATTACCGTTACCACTTTGCAAAATGTTTATCCAAGAAGTATTAAAAGGTAAAAAAGTTGAGAACTTCGATGAAGAAACATTAATGACAGTTAATAAATTCTTTGAAAATAGCTTAAATGTATCTGAGACATCAAGACAACTTTACATTCATAGAAATACATTAGTATACCGTTTAGATAAGCTTCTTAAGATGACAGGACTTGATCTACGTAAATTTGATGATGCTATTATTTTTAAAATTACAATTATGGTAAGTCAATATATGGACTATATGGAACGCCAAAACATGAACAGATTATAGGATTGTAGGGGGCTACTCAAATGATTCATTTAAATAATGTTTCAAAGACATATCCTAATGGAACTGTCGGCCTAAAACCAAGTACTCTTCATATTGAAAAGGGAGAGTTTGTGTTTATTACAGGAAATAGTGGATCGGGAAAGTCTACATTGTTAAAACTGATGCTCAAAGAAGTTGAGCCAACACATGGGAAAATAGCTATTAATGGGAAAGATATTACGAGGCTTAGACGACGTCAAATACCTTATTTGAGAAGAGATATCGGTGTTGTATTCCAAGATTTTAGATTGTTACCTAATAAGACGGTCTATGAAAATGTAGCCTTTGCCATGCAGATTGTTCAGGCAACACCAAAAGAAATCAAAAGAACAGTACCTGTTATATTAGGATTAGTGGGACTTGCAAAGAAAGCGAGATGTTATCCTCATGAATTATCAGGGGGAGAGCAGCAAAGAACAGCTATTGCACGTGCTATTATTAATAGTTCGCCTATTTTGATAGCAGATGAACCAACAGGAAATCTAGATCCGGCAACATCTTGGGAGATTATGAGTTTATTACAAGATATCAATATGCGAGGGGTAACAGTCATTATTGCAACACATGAGAGAGAAATTGTAAACACCCTTAAGAAGCGTGTCATTGAAGTTGGGAATGGAATGATTGTAAAAGATATACATGAGGGAGGATATGATGATGAAGTGGAATACCATCAGATATCTATTTAAAGAAGGGATTATAGGTCTTTGGAAAAATAGACTCATGGCACTGGCCTCTGCCGGCACAATTATACTTTGTCTGATTATATTAGGTGCATCCTACTCAATTGCTCAAAATATAGAGTATATTTTGGAACAAGTAGAGACCCAAATGGGCATTACAGCATATATTCATGAGGATATTGATGCGCAAAGAATGCAGGAAATTGAAACACAAATCAAGGGCATTCAGCATGTCGTTGATGTAGCTTATATATCTAAGGAAGATGCGCTTAAGACATTTTCAGGAGAGCAAGGGAATGAGGGATTATTTGAACAATTTAAGGAAGATAATCCCTTGCCAGCGTCTTTTGAAATTCATGTAGAGGGTGTAGAATTTCAGCAAAATGTTGTGAGTAGTCTGCAAGGTATCCCTGAATTACAAATTACATATTTTGAAAAAGAGACGGGGTTATTTTTGACGATTAATAAGTCTGTCCAGTTGGTATCAGCAATTATCATCGGGTGTTTGGTGATTATTGCATTATTACTCATTACAAATACCATTAAATTAACTGTGTATGTAAGGCGCCGTGAAATTAATATTATGAAGTACATAGGTGCTACAGATGCGTTTATTAGATTGCCTTTTTTAGTAGAGGGAATTACCATTGGTGTCATAGGTGCATTGATCCCTACTGGTGTGATTTATAGTGGATATAACTGGGCCATAGAATTTATGAATCAAGGCATTACACAGTTGTTTGGTGGATTAGCACTTAGACCGATAGATGATATTATGCTTGGGGTTGTTCCTATATTCTTTGCCATTGGTGTGGGGATTGGGGCCATCGGAAGTGGCATTGCTATTCATAAGCACCTCAAGGTATAGGGGGAGATGACGTGAAACGAAAAAATTTATGTTTTGTCTTGGCCTTTATACTGCTTATGAGTACAACAAGTTATGGGAGTGGCTTGAAGGATAAAAAAGATGAGCTTAGTAATACCAAACAGAATATTACTAATTCTAAAGCAGAGTTAGAACAAAATAAAGCACAGCAGAAAGTGCTTGAAGATGAGATTGAAGTACTTGATAAGCAAATTATTACAATAGAAGATAAGATACTTGGAATAGAGGACAAACTCTCTATTAAGCAAGGAGAAATAGAAACAGCCAAGGATGAACTTGCTGGTGCAATAGACAAAAAACAAGTGCAATATGCGGCAATGAAAGACCGTATGGTACATATGTATAAAAATAGCAAAGTAGGCTATATGCAGATTATATTTTCCTCTCGTAGTTTTAGTGATATGCTCCGTCGTATCCAGTATATTAAAGCAATCTCTGAGTACGATGGGCAGTTGTTAGCTGATTATCAACAACAAGAACAGGTTATAGAAGAGAAGAAAATGATTCTAGAGCAAGAAGAGAAAAACATCCAAACACTCTATGCGGAGCAATCAGCTGTAAAAAAAGAACTTCAAGTGGCTAGAAGTGGTAAGAATGCAAAAGCAGGGATGTTAGAAAAAGAAGCTGGACAGCTTCACTCGCAAATCGAGGAATTCGAAAAAATATCTAAGGATTTAGAGGCAGAAATTAAGCGATTAACACAGCAAAGTACTGTAAAATACAATGGCGGTGCATTTGCATGGCCGGTACCTGGGTACTATCGTCTAAGCTCTGAATATAATCCAAGAGAAAATCCTATTACAGGCAAAAACGAATTCCATCAAGGGATTGATATTCCAGCAGGATATGGAAAATCTGTTGTTGCTGCAGCAGATGGTAGAGTCATTACATCTGGCTGGGTGAGAGGCTTTGGAAATACAATCATGATTGATCATGGAGGTGGCTTAGTCACTATTTATGGACACAACTCATCCCTAACAGTGGGCAATGGTGAGACTGTCAAAAAAGGACAACAAGTTGCCCGTATTGGTAGCACAGGCTACTCAACAGGTAACCACTGCCATTTTGAAGTCCGTATCAACGGCCGCCACACCAACCCCTGGAAGTACCTTAACAAATAATCAGGGACGGTTAATTAAAACAAACTATTGAAAATAAACTATTGAAAATAAGAACCTTAGCATTTAGAATCAAATAAATGCTAAGGTTCTTTATGTATCTCAGAATAAAAGCAACATAAATAAGCCTATTGCATAGGGGCAAATAAGCCGCAAGTTTTAATGAATAATCAAATACTAAAATGTATTAGCGGTAATAAAATCATTTACAATACTGAGATCTTTTTCAACGAAATTAAGTCCTTGTTTAATCAGTGAGGATACGCGTGATTGTGTAATATTACCTAGAAAACGACAAATTTGTTTTTGAGAAAGGGAGCTAAAAGAATTAAGCATAAAACATGTAAGTGCGCGTAACTTAGAGTAATGGGAATTATATTTGATTCGCAAAGTTGGAGTTGGTAATTCAAGTCTGTTTGAAACGTATTGGATAATGGTATCAGGAGTAGATAATCTAGGGATTGACTTGAATTCACTGCGATATTCAGACTTATTCATAGGCAGTTCAATATTATCCAGTATAGTATTGGGGATAGATTTGTTAAGTAGTCTGAGATAGGCCAATTTATTGGTATGTTGATTAAACCCTAATAGCTGAATAACAAAGTGAGGGTTTAGGATGCCAAATGTATTGGTATTATAAATATAATCACGTAAACTACTATATTGGTAATTTAGGATATTATCACTATAAGGAGGTAAGTCTTTAGGATTAATATGAATATAGGCAATGAGATTAACTAGGTATTGATAGGTTGTAATAAGTTTGCTTTTAAATCGATCTTGAAATAAAGGACCTTTTCTACTATATTTTGCATTATAATAAATAGAGTAACACAAATTAGTATAGTGCATGATCTTAGAAATATCGGCACCAAAGCAATCGATAATAAGGTGTGTATGTGTGTCCATAAGGCAAAAGGCATACACTTTAAAATGAAATTTAAGTTTTGCTTTTTTGAGGATGCCTAAGAAGACGTCTTTGTCAGTAGTATCTCTAAATAAAGAGAGTTCAGAGATACTATGCGTCATGATATGAAACATGCTGTCAGGTGTTTTGATACGTGCTGAGCGAGGGATAAAAATCATCCTTTCAAAAAATGTAATAGTAGAGTATTCCAATAGAATGAAGAAACTAAACAAAATAAGAGAAAAAAATGACCCGTCCCTAAGGGATGGTGGAGGAGGGGAAGTATGCGTGAGAAGAAGAAGTGGTTTTTGGGTGTTGGTGTAGGATGCCTGGTTGGCGCTATTGTGGTGGGAATTGGATTTGTTGGTGTGAGTGTAACGGCGAGTCCGAGGGAGCAGTTTTCTAAGCGTAAGGCGGCCAATTTGGAAATGTTAGTTCAGAAGTATTATATGGGAGATGTGAAATCTATGGATATGTTGGAGGGAGTTTATAAGGGGTATGTTTTTGGGCTTAATGATCCTGGGACGAGGTATTTGACGAAGGATGAGTATGATAAAGAGTCGGTGGCTAAAAAGGGAGAATATTTGGGAACGGGAATTGAATTTACGTGGGGAATTAGTAGTCAGAATTTGATTGTAACGGGTGTTGTACCGGATTCTCCAGCGGAGCAAGCAGGTATTGTGGTTGGAGACAAAATTGTTGCAATAGATGGGATTAAAACCATGATGTCTAATGAGGTACATATTTATGAGAAATTGACGTATGTTGGGAATGATCCTGTGAAATATACGATGACCAACAATGCAGGTAAGTCTAAAGGTGATATTTTGCTACAAGCGGATGTGGTGGATAAAGTATTAATCGAATCGCGTATGGTTGGCGCAGATGTGGGATATATCAAAATTAATAGTTTGCCAAAAGATACAGTGAATCAGATCAAGGGAGCATTAGAGGCATTAAAAGGAGAAGGGGCTAGGAAGCTTGTTCTGGATTTGAGAGGGGCAGAGAGTAATGATTTAGAGGAGGTCAAAAAGCTCGCGGATTTATTTGTGGAGCATGGAGACTTATTACGTGTAGAGGGTAAAAATGATAAAGTGACAACACTTGCTGCATCCAAAGGTGGTGAAACTATGCCATTAGGTGTGATTATTAATCGTTATACCACAGGTGCTATAGAAGGGTTTGTTGATGCTATCAAATTCTTACAAAGAGGTGTGGTTGTAGGTGAACCAACAAGTGGAAAAGGGACAATTCAAGAACTTATTCCTCTTGAAGATGGTTCAGGTCTTTATGTCACGACTCAGAAATTAATAGGAAGTGAAGGGACGGCTATTCAAGATAAAGGTGTGCAGCCTGATTTATTAGAGAGAGTTCCTACTGAGAATACATTAGAAATTGTAACGACAGGCAAATTACAGGATGCCAATGATGTATTACTCCAAAAAACGATAGAGACACTTCAGTGAATAATATCCCAAATTTAGTATGGATAATTAGGGAATAAGAGATACAAACTAAATAAAATTACTTAAATAAGGATGTGGTGACAGGTGAACAAAAAAGAATTTTGGAAAGGTACCGCAGTAGGATTGGTCTTATCAATCACCTTGCTATTATTTGGAACGGCTTTTACCAGTAGATTTGAATACATTGATAAGAAGTTAGATGTGATTGGAAAGGCCATTCAAAAGTACTATGTAGGGGACATCGATAAAGAGAAGATGGAAGAAGGTATTTATAAGGGCTTTGTCTCAGCAGTAGGAGACCCGTATACGACCTATTATACAACAGAAGAATTCAATAGTTTTATGGAAAAATCAAGTGGTGTCTATGCAGGAATAGGTGTTCAGATGACGGTTGACAATACAGATAACAAAATTACGGTCATTGAAGTTTTTCCTGGGTCACCAGCACAAAAAGCAGGGATGTTACCAAAGGATAAAATTATAGGAGCAGAGGGGCAGACATTTACAGGAGACGATTTTGACCTTGCACCAAAAGTGATTAAAGGGAAATCGGGTACGAAGGTTACAGTGAATATATTTAGACCTTCTGAAAATAAGACCTATGAGCTTGAGATGAAGAGAGAAAATGTGGTGTACCCATCTGTAGAGTATAAAATGTTAGAACAAGACATGGGGTATATTCAGATTCGTTCTTTTGAAGAATTAACCCATGATCAGTTTAAGGAAGCCTTAACAGATATTGAGAAACAAGGTGGTAAAGGACTTATTATTGACTTACGTAACAATCCAGGAGGCTTATTGCATATTACAGAAAAAATAGTAGATGAGCTTATTCCTAAGGGGTTGATTGTTTCTACAAAAGATAACCAAGGAAAAGTCGAAGAAAGTTATTCAGATGATAAGTACTCTGATATACCTATTGTTGTATTAGTCAATGAGCAAAGTGCAAGTGCGTCAGAAGTACTCTCAGGGGCTCTAAAAGATCATAAGAGAGCACCATTGGTAGGAACAACAACATTTGGTAAAGGTATTGTGCAAACGATTATGCCATTAACAGATGGCTCAGCGATAAAGGTGACAACATCTCAATACTTTACGCCGAGTGGGGTGTGTATTCAGGGTAAGGGGATTGAACCAGATTATAAGGTTGAATTGACACCAGAATTGATGATTAAACCTAAGTTAGAGTATAAAGAAGATGCACAGCTCCAAAAAGCAATAGAAGTTCTTCTAACAGAGATTGCAAAGTAGGAGAGGAATATGGGAGATTTTGTACGTTATATATTTGATTACTTAAGCAGAACGATTATTTTGATTGCTTCAGATCCGCTCTTTATTGGCGTATCTCTACTCATTATATATATGTACAAAAGAATAGCGAAACAGGTAAACAAAAGAAGCTATCGTTACAAAATGGAATATACAGCAGTAAAGGATATTATGAGAGGCGTTGCCATAGGATGTTTTTTGAGTCTAGCATTAGACGTCCTAGATGTTAGAATTCCTTTAGATGGGAATTTTGTTGGGCTTATTCCTGTGGCAATCGTTCTTATTTTAATAAATCCTAAATGGGGATGTTTTTCGTATGTTGTTCCAGTAGCCTATGTTTTGTATGGGGTGCTGAGCTGGGTAGGATTTAAGGTCCCTTTTGAAATTGAGATGTATAAGCAGCTGATACTCTTAGTAGGCGTATTACATATTGTTGAAGGTATACTTGTCATAGGATGTGGCGCAGAGAATACTTATGAGGAGCCTGTGCAGGTAGGGAACAGATTAATCAAGGGAAAGAAAATGACAAAGTATTGGCCTGTCCCACTTATTGTGTTTCGTCAGGTTGGTGGGGATATGACGCCGCTTATCCTATATGCCTTCTTAGGGTACGGCGATATCGCATTAGGGAACAATGAAAAACAAAAGTCTCATTTGACAGGAAGTATTGTGTTACTCTATGGTGTTCTGGTTACCCTAATAGGGATATATGGTTTGCACAAGAATATATTCTTGCCAGGAGTCATGATGATTATGCCTATGATGCATGAGCTGATTTTTAAGATAACCCTTTACATTGAAAATGTATTAAACAAAAAGAGAGAAGACAATCCGTAAAGATTGCTTCTCTCTTTTTGTTACTGAATATGCTCATGATTTTTGAGATGTTCCATACAGTATTCATAATGTCCATTACACTGAGAACAATAACGGAATTCAAGTTCAGGATGATCTACTTCAGTCTTGCCACATACCGTACATTTGTGGAAAGCAACCTTGATGGGATCTTTGGTCCCTTTAGGAATATTTTTGCGCTGAGCCTTCCTAAACTGTTGTTGCCCACTAGAGCCACGTGCACGTTTGAGGGAAGGTAAACCAAAGAATAACAAGTAGTTAAGAAGTGAGATTAAAATAAGAACAAAGCTTCCAAAACCACCGGTTAAAACACTGTATCCCAGAACAGCTAAGTATACAATGGCCATATATTTTGCTTTCACAGGGATAATGAAATAGATCATAAACTCTAAATCAGGATAAAGTGTTGCAAACCCTAAGAATAAAGATAAATTAATATAATGGACAGTAGCAAATTGTCTAAATAAAATAGAAACAATGATTGTACCAATAATACCAATCAGATAATACATATTGAATTTAAACGATCCCCAGGTTTGTTCAAGGGCATTGCCCACGGAGTAATAAAGCATACAAGATATAATGAGTACAAATAAATCAAAGCTTTGCGGAATAAAGATAAAAGTAATCAGTCGCCAAATTTGACCATGCAAAATAGCATTCCAGTTAAACGTGAATAAGTTTAATAAACCTGGGTTCATCATGGCTAACACATAAGCAATGGCATTGCCTAAAATAATATAAGTGATGAGATTTGGAATAGCAAATCTCCCAAACTTCCTCTCAAGTTTGTCCAAAAAGTCCATAAAAGTGAGGCCTCCTTAAAATAAAGTGCGTTACTATCATATTATATACATAGTATTTGAGTATACTATGAACAAATCAAAAATATCTTAAATGATTTTAGATTTAGTATAGCATAGTAAAATAGAGTGCAAAAGAGGGAATTAGTTGATAAGAAGTAGCCGATTTGGTACAATCAAAGAAACAGGAGGGGACACAGATGACAAAAAAGACAAACAAACAGAAGTTTCAAGCGATGGATCGCAAACAAAAAATAGAGTATATATGGGAGTACTATAGATGGCATATTGTAGCGACACTGGTTGCGATTTTTGCAGTAGCAGAGATATTCCGTATCGCCACATTACCAAAGCCAGATTTCAAGATTCATACGGTGGTTGCGGGGCAGGTAGCATTAGACCCTGATCAACAAGAAAAAGATCAAGCAACATTTTATGAAATGTTTGGATCAGATCTTCAATTTATACCAGTGGATTGGGAAGCAGGAGGCCAAGCAACTTTAAGTGCAGAACAGTTACTTAATCTCAAGATACAAGTAAGAGAATTAGATGTTATGGTGCTTGCAGATGCGAGACATAAGATATTCTTACAAATCGATAGATTTGACCCATTTGTAAAATTAGATGAAATTCCAGAACTAGCACCTCTCTTGGAAAAATATCAAGACCAGCTTGTAAAAGGGAATAGCCGTATTGACGGCAAAGAACATGTCTTTGGGATCAAAGTAAGAGAAGTTAATGGGTTACCAGGCACAGTGCTAGGTGAAGAATTTGTTATTTCTTTAGTTGAACCACCAAAAGATATGGAGACAGCAATAAAAGTCATTGAGTACTTATTGCAATAAGCTCATAAGAGGAGAGACGGATAGATGAAAAACAAACAAATTCGCTCATTAGGCATAGTAGGAGGCAACTTAGAAGCGGCCATGCTATGTCAACAAGCAAGAGTAAGAGGTATTCAGACCACCTTATTAGAGCCGGAGGTTGTCAATATTGCAACACATTTTGCTAATACACATATGACAGCACCTATTACGGGAGAAAATCTCAAGAAACTCAGTATGAGGGTAGATGCAATCGTATTTTGCACAGACTCTATACCAAAAACAGCTGAGGCATTAGGAGAGCAGTATCCTTTATTCCCAAGTAAAGATGGGCTAGAAATGATTGCAGGGCGTGTCCAACAACTTCAGTTTGCATCTGAACTTGAGATACCAGTACCAACCTATTATCACCAAGACAATAAACAAGCTTTCTTTGAACAATTAGAAGAGATCAAGGTGCCTTTTAGATTTTATCAAATTTTTGAGGATTACCATGAAGTTATGGAAGTGCTCACTAACGAGGAATTAGCTGACTTTATTTTTGAAGTTAATGATGAAGCAACAGAATGGTTATTAGAATGTATTGGAACATACGATAAAATTTTGAGTGTGACAGCCCTCAAAGATGCTAAGGGAAAGATTGTGATTTATCCTATCCAAGATGAAGACTTAGATGCAGAGGATGTTAAATACATTACGATGCCAGCACAACTTCCAAAGGCCACGACTCAAAAAATCACACGCTATGCTAAAAAGATGATGAAAAATATGAGTACCGAAGGACTGCTTAGCTTCAAATTCGGTATGAAAAAAAATAAAGCTGTTGAATTACTGCATATTAATGCAGGGATTACCCTTGGAGATATTGCTACATGTCATTATGTAGATTACTCTGTCTATGAACAGTACTTTAATCTTATAACAGGAAAGGCATTATGGGAGCCAGAGCTAACAGGCAAAAGCCTTGTAACTATTGTATTAGAAGATGATCAAATTCATGTGCCTCAGTTGCCTTATCATACATACCGTATGGAGCAACAGGAAGAGGGGGCAGTGAATATTTATGTGAGTGAGATAATCGATGAGATATGAGACGCTTACTAGAGAGCATTTAGATGAAATAGTTCCTTTTTATATCGAAGCTTTTAATGGACCACCATGGCATGACAGATGGACGGAGGAAACCACTCAAAAAAGATTGATACAGATGATGAATTGTGAAGGGTTTCAGGGCATGGTCTGTTATGATGAGTCTGAGATAGTAGGGATGATTTTAGGGAATCATGAATATTACTATGATGGCATGCATTTTCAAATCAAAGAGTTTTGTACCGACCCTAAGGCACAAGGAAAAGGCATCGGGTCAAGATTGTTAGAGTCATTTATGAAAGTGCTTGAAGAAGATGGCATAGATGAGGTCGTACTGCTCACCACGCGAAGTGAAATGACAGAAGGCTTTTATCAAAAAAGAGGATTCAAAACTTCTGAAGAGATTATTGTAATGTCCCAAAGCCTTAAAAATGAAAAGTGTTATAAAACGGAGTGACTTCGTTTTGTAACACTTTTTTTGATTGGACAAATAAAGTGATGAAAATTTCAAAAAAGCTATGGATAAATTGTTAAAACAAACCAAAAACATATGTCAAGTATTGAGAAAAATTTAAATATACAATAGAATAATAATAAAGTATAAGATAAAAATACATCAAAGGGGGACATACGGATGAAAAGCTTAGAAAACTATAGAAAAGTAGCAGTAGGTGCATGGAGTGGCGCAATCATAGGTTGGCTTGTAGTGCCATTTAACCAAGTGATTGGAATGTGCATGGTCTATATAGCATTAATTGTGGGGATTATGATGGAGATGAAGTATAAATGTCCTGAGTGTAAAGTCTTGTTAGATTCTAAGGGAAATCATCAAGAATTATGCCCTAAGTGTGGGAGCCACAGCATATACCAAGATATTCTTTAGAAAATAGTGGAAGAGTCTAGCATTTTTAAATACAAGTTTGGTATAATAGTTGAGAATTAAGGATAATGTTTGTACTCCTTTTAAAAATAGGCTATATTTTGTTTATAGGATGTTCATGTTTTGAGAGTACAATAGGTTATTATAAAATCAAATGCAAATGGGAGATACAATGATGAAAAAATTTAAAAAGTTTGTTGCCTGTGTAGGCTTAGCAACAATTGGATTAGCTGCAGTAGGATGTTCTAGTGCAGATGCAAAACAAGAAGACACAAAAAATGAAGCATCAGCAGGAATAACAACAGCAAGTAAAGAAAATACAAACAGTGAAGAAGTGATTGCTAAAGTAGGGGACCAGACAATTAAACTTGGGCAGTTACAAGGTGAGCTTGCTTATGTAGAACAAATCCTCACAATGCAATACGGTGAGAATTTCCTAGAAAATGAAGAAGCCAAAGTAATCTATGACCAACAAAAAGAAATGATTATTAACTTTCTTGTAGAGACACAAGTATTAGTACAACACTCTAAAGAATTAGGTGTTGAGATTACAGATGAGCGTGTAGAAGAAGAATTAAAACGTGCGGTAGAGAGTATGGGATCTCAAGAGGCTTTTGATGAAGCATTAAAACAACAAAACATGAACATAGATCAGTTTAAAGAATATCTAAGAGAAAGCTTTACAGTAGGAGAGACTGTAACAGCAATTACAAAAGATGTTACTGTAACAGATGATGATGTTAAAGCGTACTATGACGCTAATATCGCAGAGTACACAAGTGCGCCAGGTGCTAGAATGGCACATATCTTAGTACCAACGGAAGAAGAAGCAGCTAAAATCAAAAAAGAGTATGAAGCGGGTAAAACATTTGAAGATTTAGCAAAACAATATGGCACAGATGGCACAAAAGACCTAGGTGGAGATTTAGGATTTATCACATATGATTCACCAAGATATGATAAAGACTTCTTAGCAGGTGCAAAAGACCTTAAAGAAGGCGAAGTATCAGCACCAGTTAAAACACAATTTGGTTACCACCTGATTAAGGTAACAGAAGTTCAAAGTGAAGCAAAAGTAAAACCATTTGAAGAAGCAAAAGAAGAAGCAAAAGCAGCAGCGTTAGAAGGTAAACAATACGAGGTATTCTCAGCATACCTTAAAGACCTTAAAGAAAAAGCGAAAATTGAAATTTATAACGATAAATTCTAATACACTAAAATCCCTACGCACTCAATCACGTAGGGATTTTTCTTTTAAGACACCTGCTTTTTGCAGTTTTTTATAAATAATATGGTCATCAGTATCATAAATTAAAGGTGTAACCTGATTCACATGACCTTCTTTACCATAAAGATAAAAAGAGGCAAAATTATAGGCCTGTGCAGCACGGACTTCAGTGGGGTAGTTCCCTAAATAGATTTGTTTGCCTTGGTAGCCAATACAGGCTCTAAAACCACTTTTGTCTTTGTAGGTACCACGATAAAGCTTATGAGAAGCGACTTTTTTCTGAATAGAGGGGTTAGAAAGTCTGGGTGAGAGTGAGAGTGATACGTACAGGGAATCATATTCCGATTGTGTAAGGTAAGGGATAGTATTAAGTGGATAGGTGCGGCAGACGCCCCGTTCCAAAAGGATGTGAGCAGCTTTATTGTAGGCAATAGCAGCTTGAATCTCACTGGTGTAGTGACCTACTACAATGTTTTTCTCATGATAAATACGGGTGGTATAAAGTGGCTTGTCGTCTTTGATTTTACAGCTTACACCATGATAATGGTTAAGCACGATAATATTTTCACGTCTTAGGTCATAGCGGTTACCATTAACAAACATATAGTCTTTGCCATAAGTACTTTTTGGTGTGATGCCGAAGCGGGTTAAAATACTTTGCTGACTATGTGAACTACTTGTATACAAGTAGTGACCTCTTCTATAAATTTTGTAGGTTGAAAAATAAAATAAGTCTTTTAAATCTAAAATTAAGTAAACCTCTTCAGAAAAAAAATACTTGAAATACCCGGAGCAAACATAAATAGGATGATTAATGAACATCCCATGATCTCTGAAGTTGACAAGGGTAATAAATTTTTGAAAAGCAATACGGCCAGGAGAATACGTCTCAATAGAAATACCCTCACGAAAGACACGGTTGGTATAGTTATAGGCTTCTTGGGCTTCAATTTCACTATTATAAATGCCAATATATATTTTTTTGCTTTTGTACAAATAATAAACGGTATATTGAGTGAAGTTATTTTTTATGATGGGGTAAATATACGCCATGACATCACCTCCCTAGTTATATATTACAAAAAAAGAGTACAAAAAACTACAAAAGATTATTGTTTTTTTAAGAGGAATACGTCGAATTATGGAAAAAAGGAGAAAAAACTTGTATACAGTAAATACAAAACATATTATAATGTAACGAGATGGTATAATCACACCAGAATGTATTCAAGGAGGACTATTTAAAATGACGCTTGTAGATCAAAAAACTGTTAATACTATTCGTATACTATCAGCGGAGGCAGTACAAAAAGCTAATTCGGGGCATCCAGGATTACCACTAGGGGCTGCGCCAATGGCATATACTTTATGGGCAAAACACATGAACCACAATCCTAAAAACCCTAATTGGCCAAACAGAGACCGTTTTGTACTTTCTGCTGGACATGGTTCATCATTACTTTATTCATTATTACATTTATTTGGGTATGGCTTAACAATCGATGACCTCAAAAACTTCAGACAAGAAGGAAGCCTTACACCAGGACATCCAGAGCATGGTCACACTGTAGGTGTTGAAATGACAACTGGACCTCTTGGACAAGGAATTGCTTCAGCTGTAGGGATGGCAATGGCTGAGAAACATCTTGCAGCTAAGTTTAATCAAGAAGGCTATGATGTGGTAGATCATTACACTTATGCATTAGTTGGCGATGGTTGCCTTATGGAAGGAATCGCTTATGAAGCAGCATCTTTAGCTGGTACGTTAAAGCTTGAAAAGCTTATTGTACTTTATGACTCAAACAACATCACAATCGAAGGTGATACAGCGATTGCTTTTGATGAAGATGTAAGAGCACGTTTTGAGGCGCAAGGTTTTGCAACATTCTTAGTAGAAGATGGCACAGATTTAGAAGCTATTTCTAAAGCAATCGAGGCTGCTAAAGCATCTGAAAAACCAGGTTTCATTGAAGTGAAAACACGTATCGGATACGGTTGCCCTGCAAAAGAAGGTAAATCAAGTGCCCATGGTGAACCTCTTGGCCATGATAACATCAAAGCAACAAGAGACTTCTTAGGACATCATCAAGAAGAATTCTTCGTAGAAGATGAAGTAAATGCACATTTAGAAGCCCTTCAAAAAGAATCACAAGCGAAAGAAGATGCTTGGAACGCGTTATTCCAAGCGTACGCAAATGCACACCCAGAACTTGCAAAAGAGTGGGCAGCATGGCATGAAGACAAAGAAATAGTCCTAGATGCAGTATACGATAACTATACTGATTTATCAAAATCAATTGCTACAAGACAAACATCATACGAAATCATCAATAAAATTGCTGATAAAGTAGAAAACTTCATGGGTGGTTCAGCTGACCTTGCACCATCAACAAAAACATATATGGAAGGTAAAGGGGATTTTAGCAGCGCGGATTACGCGGGCAGAAACCTTCACTTCGGTATTCGTGAACATGCGATGGCAGCTATTGCTAACGGTATGGCAGTACATGGCGGGCTTAAAGTATTCTGCTCAACATTCTTCGTATTCAGCGATTATATGAAAAACTCTATGAGACTTGCAGCGCTTATGAACTTACCAGTAACTTATGTGTTAACACATGATAGTATTGGGGTAGGTGAAGATGGTCCAACACATCAACCAATTGAGCACCTTGCAATGCTTCGTAGTATGCCAAACATGACTACAATTAGACCAGCTGATGGTAAAGAAACTGTAGCAGCATGGGAATATGCGCTTAATAGCAAAACTGAGCCAGTAGCACTTGTTCTTTCAAGACAAAACTTAGCAACACTTGAGCTTACAAGTTCAGATGCTAAAAAAGGTGCTTATGTGATTAGTGAAGTGAAACCACAAGATGCAGATGTGATTCTGATTGCAACAGGGTCTGAAGTAGAGCTTGTAGACAAATCAGCAAAACAACTTGCAGCAGAGGGAATCAAAGCAGCAGTAGTAAGTATGCCATCTAGCGATATCTTTGATAAACAATCAAAAGAATACAGAGATAGCATCTTACCTCCAAACAAAACAAAACGTGTAGCTGTAGAAGCAGCAACATCTTTTGGATGGCATAAATACACTGGTTTTGAAGGTGCAGTGATCTCTATCGATACATTCGGTGAGTCAGCACCAGCAGGTGTGATTTTCAATAAGCACGGATTTACAGTAGACAACGTAGTCAAAGTAACAAAACAAATTTTATAGTAAGCAAAGAGTCTAGGATATTCCTAGACTCTTTATTTTTTTGCAGTAAAAATCTTAGTGCAAAAGGATTTGCACTGCATGGACCAATAAGTGCATCGGGCATTTTTGTAGGCAGAGAGGGGACTAAATGCCATAATTTTAGCATAAATATAAGGGATTAAAGATAAAGGGTGATGAAAAAATGACACAAGTATTAATCCCATACAATGCAGCAGCAGCCATTGGTTATGCTTATCGTTATGCCAAAAACCCAAATCCTAAGTGGCATAACTATGAACAATACGGTGGTAATTGTACGAACTTTATTTCTCAGTGTTTGTTTGCGGGGGGGATGCCTTTTGATACAGTGGGGAAGAGTGAGGCATCTAAGTGGTATTGGTATTCTGACCAAGAGAGAACACCAAGCTGGACAGCAGCCACAGCATTTAAAAATTATCTATTGGCTAGTCAAAAGGACGGACAAGGAATACAAATGCGTCTAGGCTCAAAGGAAGAACTCCGCTTAGGAGATGTTGTTCAGTTAGGGGACCTCAAAGAGACAAGACATAGTATGCTAGTGGTTGGATTTATAAGGAGTGATGAGCCGCCGCACCAAGTCATTGATTGGTTAGTAGCACAGAATTCAGTGACAAAGCTAGGACGTGCATACGGGATACCACTTTCGAGTAAACCAGATGACAGACTATACTATTTGATTGATGGGTATTTAAGAGAGCAATAAGGTGTGATGGATATGTATATTATGCGAGTGAAGAGCTATAAGTGAAATGTTAGAAACTGCTAGTATAATATAGAGTTACCCACATGGTATAGTGGTGCAAATATAATTATATCAAGTTGTTAACAGAGTTATTAACATTATCCACAAGTATAACTTTATGAGAACATATGTTTTGTGGTTAAATTGTTGATTAAATTGTGGATAAAATAAATAACTAAAAAACAAGCTATTTAAAGGATTAGGTATTATATTAGCTAAAAAAATTATACCAGGAAAAAAATACAATTTAATAAAAAGATATTGACTAAATATACAAATGTATTTATAATTATACATAAATAATAAACTTTAGTACAAAGAAAAGGGGAGATAGGATGAAAAAGTTAAGTTTAAAAAAATGGGCAAGTATAGTGGCAGTGGGTTTGATGATGGCAACACTCTTTACAGGGTGTTCAAAAGGTGAAATCGTAATGGGAACCAATGCAGCATTCCCACCATTTGAATACATAGAAGGTGGCAAGATTGTTGGGTTTGATGCAGAAATCGGACAAATCATCGCAGATGAATTAGGTAAAGAACTCGTTATCGAAGATATGGAGTTTGATACGCTCACAGCAGCAGTTAACTCAGGAAAAATCGACTTTGCAGCAGCAGCCATGACAATTACAGAAGAAAAATCAAAACAGGTAGACTTCTCCAATCCGTACTTCAAGTCAAAACAAGTCATTATTGTCAATGAAGGGGACACAAGCATTGCAGGACCAGATGACCTTGTTAACAAAAAAATCGGTGTGCAATTAGGAACAACGGGAGACCTCTTTGCATCAGATATTGAAGGGGCTAAAGTAGAGCGTTTTGGAAAAGCTGCTATTGCAACATTAGACTTAGCTAACAAAAAAGTAGATGCAGTGATTGTAGATGAGGAGCCAGCTAAGAAAATAGTGGCCAACCAAGCAGGGCTTATGATTATTGAAGCACCCTTTATTGATGAAGAGTATGGGATTGCTACAAAAAAAGGAAACACAGAGCTTGTAGATCAAATCAATAAAGTATTAGTGAAGATTCAAGAAGATGGCACATATGATGCCCTTTATGAGAAATACTTCGGAAAAACAGAATAAGCCGCTGATGGCTTAAGGGGGTAGGGTTATGACTTGGCAGATGGTTGAAGCTTTTTTTGAGACGTTTATGAGAGAAAAATATTATTTATTATTATTAGAAGGTATTCAGAGTACGTTATTACTCACACTGTTTGCAACGATCATAGGACTGATCATAGGGATTGGTGTAGCCATTATCCAGGTTGTGACTTTACCCAAAAAATATCAGAAGTTAGATCGTGTATTGAAGGGAATTACCAAAGTCTATATTGACCTGATTAGGGGAACGCCTGCTATTGTGCAAGTGACTTTTATTTGGTTGGTGGTGTTTGGTTCTGTACGTATTCCAAAAGTATTAGCAGGTGGTATTGCCTTTGGAATTAACAGTGGAGCCTATATGGCAGAGCTTATTCGTGCAGGGATTCAAGGGATTGATAAAGGACAAATGGAAGCGGGCCGTTCACTAGGGCTTAATTATAAGCAGACTATGCGTTTTGTGATTATGCCACAGGCACTTAAGCAGATGCTCCCTGCACTTGTGAGTGAGTTTATTGTCTTGCTCAAAGAAACAGCCGTTATTGGTATGGTAGGCGGCATGGATATCATGAAAGCTGGAAGTGTCATGATTAGTAATACAGGGAATGCCATTATTCCACTTACCATGGTTGCGGCATGTTATTTAGTATTGACAGGCATCTTCACTAAGATTATGAGGGGCGTAGAGAAGAAAATTACACAGGGGAGGTAAGGGCAATGATTCAGATTAATCAACTACATAAAAGCTTTGGGACATTAGACGTATTAAAAGGTATTGATCAAGAGGTCACTAAAGGAGAAGTCGTTGTCATTATCGGTCCGTCTGGTTCTGGTAAATCAACGTATTTAAGGTGTGTCAACCGTATGGAGGAGCCAACTAAGGGCTCTATTGTGATAGATGGTGAAGACGTTACCAATGAAAAAACAGATATTAACCATGTGAGGCAAAAAGTAGGGATGGTGTTTCAGCACTTTAATTTGTTTCCTCATATGAGTGTATTAGAAAACATTACTTTAGCCCCTATACAGGTCAAGGGCATGAGTGAGGAAGAAGCCAATAAAGTAGCCTATAAGTTATTAGACAAAGTAGGACTACGTGAAAAAGCGGATGCTTATCCTAACAAACTATCTGGGGGGCAAAAACAGCGTATAGCTATAGCACGTGCTTTAGCTATGAACCCAGAAGTCATGCTTTTTGATGAACCCACATCAGCACTAGATCCAGAAATGGTCAAAGAAGTACTTGAGGTCATCAAGGAACTTGCCAATGAGGGGATGACTATGATGATTGTAACTCACGAAATGGGCTTTGCAAAAGAAGTAGGAACACGCCTATTGTTCATGGATGAGGGCAAAATCATAGAAGAGGGTAATCCTAGCGAGATTTTTGAAAACCCTAAAGAAGAGCGTACAAAACTTTTCTTTAGTAAAGTCTTATAATAGAAGTGAGTATTTCAAAAATATCTCAAAAAGGGTAGCAATAAACAGCCTAACGCATATAGTAAAGTAGGGCTAACAATCAGTTAGTTCAACTTGAAAAATGAATACGAATTACTCTGGAAGTAACAGAGGTAACTGCCTTCAATTAAAAATCACCTAGATTATTTGAATCTAGGTGATTTTTTGAACTTGTAAATAAGTTTATTGACAATAGTTGTGTTAATACGAAAAAAATGCTATACTTCCTATGTAATAATTATGTAACAAATTTAACAACTACATAATAAATAACCATGTAATAAATAACACAATAAATGATATAAAATAAACAAGATTTTAAGGCTAATGGAGGTTTACGAGATGATACATTTTAAACAATTGACAAAACTAGGTGTTGTCATGGGAATACTCATAGGAACTGCAGTGCCAACTTTTGGACAAATCTATGGTGTGGTAGATGGCAAAGATGTGGCAGTTATTTCAGCCCATGAGGCAGATGGTACATATGCTATAGAAGAAAATGGTGTCACGACTTATGTGCAAAGTGAAACAGTGGAAATTTACAAGGTCAAGGGAGAGACACTTGTAGATGGTGCACATATTCGTAAAAGTCCAGACCCGACAAGTGGTGTCTTGAAGACATTGGGTAAGGGTGTACCACTTAGTGTACTTGCTCAAAGAGGGAATTGGTATGAGGTTGCATTAACGGATGGCACTAAAGGCTATATGTATAAAAGTCAAGTAGGCGGAGAGTGTCTTGCTTTATTACCAGAAAAAGAAGTGGCAGTACCTGTAGAGATCCTTGGTTGGAGTACGGCTAGTAAAGTAGTACCAAGAGGTGCTGTTGTGACGATAGAGGACGTCTATACAGGCAAGAAGTTCCAAATCAAACGTACTTTTGGGACGAACCATGCAGATGTTGAGGCACTTACTAAGGCTGATACACAGATAGTTAAGCAAATCTGGGGTGGCTTTAGCTGGGAGAGACGTCCTGTAATTGTCCATGTGAAAGGCCGCCGTTTGGCAGCATCGATGGCAGGTATGCCACATGCTGGAGACAGCTTAGATGCTGTGAAAGGCAATGGCATGAGTGGTGTGATGGACCTCCATTTTCAAGGAAGTCGTAAGCACAAAGATGGCAAAATATCAGCTACAGTAGACCCGCTCCATCAGAGCGCTATCAAAATAGCTGCGAAGTATCAAGGATAATCAAAGAGGCACTAAGATGACATGTCATCTTAGTGCCTCTTTGACTTAATTTGAGAAAAGGGAGCCATTGTAGTAGTAACCAAACTTGTTGATAGTGCCCTGTAGTGAAAGGACAGTATCAAGTTCATTAGATTGTTTAAGAGATTTGGTAAGACCTAGAAGCTTAGCCGCCTTAAAAAATAAATCACTCTCACTATAAGGGGACTCTAGCGCAATACGATTAAGCTCGGCAGACTCTAGGTCATAGTCTGTTCGCATAAAGTCAATGGTATCATCCAGAGTACCTATAGTATCTACCAAATGATGATTAAGGGCTTGGTTAGCACTATAAATGCGGCCGTCAGCTAGTTTTGCGACAGTTGCAATATCCAGATTCCTACCTGTAGCGACAATTTGTATAAACTGTTGATGAGCCTCATCTAAGATGCTGGCCATAATATCTAATTGTTCTTGTGTGACAGGCGATAGAGGATTACCCATAGATTTATTCGAGCCAGCTGTAGGCGTATACACTTTAATACCATTTTTGGATAAGAACTCGGAGATATCAATATAAGATGGCATAATGACGCCAATGGAGCCAGTAAGAGTATTGCGGTTACATACAATATAATCAGCAGCAGAGGCCAAATAATAGCCACCAGAGGCTGTGATACTACCCATAGAGGCATAAATAGGCCTACCAGATGATTTGTATTCTAGAAGCTTAAGGTAGACTTCATCTGTCTCGTAGATACTGCCACCAGGCGTATTCAAAAATAGAATAAGACCTTTGCTTTTAGGGTCATCAATTAAGGTATCAAGTGTATCAAGTATAGCCTGATGATTATAAGTACTTGCCCCAAAAGAATCTACTGAAGCTGTGATTTCACCTTCGATAGGAAGCACATCAATTCGCTCATCATCTGAGACCGGAAAAGATGTAGAAGAGCCAGAGTAAAGGGAGGGGTACTCATTAGAAAACGCGGCGATAACTAGAGCTAAGACAATCAAAATAAAAAAACCACCCAGGCAAGAACCTAGGGCAATCCATAAACCTGTTTTACGACTATGCATACGTTCACCTCATTATCATATCACTAAAAAATTGAATAATCTGTAAAAATTATACTATGGCAAATTTTAATAAGCAATTAAAAGTTAAAAGAGAACAAAGATATACTATTGAATAATTATAAAAATATGTTAAGATATATGACAAGACAGATGTTAAAACAATAGGAGAATCATATGGAGACAATACAATTAAAAACAGAAATTCAAAAATTAAAAAAAGAGCAGAATGCACTTATTTTGGCACATTACTATACAGATGAGAGTGTGCAAGCGGTTGCAGACTACGTAGGGGATTCGTATTATTTAAGTAAACTTGCAAAAGAAGCTAAGGAGCAAGTCATCTTATTTTGTGGGGTCAAATTTATGGGTGAGAGTGCTAAGATTTTGAGTCCACACAAAAAGGTGATTATGGCGGATGAACTGGCAGATTGCCCTATGGCTCATATGGTTGAGGTAGAGACCATCCTAGAAATGAGGGGAAAATATGAGGATTTAGCTGTTGTATGTTACATCAATTCTACTGCAAACATCAAAAGTGTATCTGATGTTTGTGTCACATCAGCCAATGCGATTAAGATTGTAAGAGCACTTCCACAAAAGAACATCTTTTTTGTCCCAGATGAGCATCTAGGGCGTTATGTGGCAGAGCAAGTGCCTGAAAAAAACATCATTTTGAATCCAGGTTTTTGCCATGTCCATACAAGCATTACCAAAGAAAGTGTGATGAAAGCAAAAGAGAGTAAGCCAAGTGCCAAAGTGGTGGTGCACCCAGAATGCCCATATGAGATTACAGTGTTAGGGGATTATGTGGGGAGTACAGCAGGGATGATTCAGTACATTACAGAGAGTGATGCAAGTGAATTTATTATCTGTACTGAATTAGGGATTTTATATGAGCTTAAACACAAAAATCCCCATAAGAAATTTTATGGGGTAGGCCATAGACAATTTTGCCCAAATATGAAACGTATTAGTCTTGAGAAGATTAGAATAGCATTAGAGAGCCAGTCGCCACAGGTTGAGCTAGAAGAGGCAGTTGTTGAAGAGGCTAAAATTGCTTTAGAAGCTATGCACAACTTAGCACAGTAAAAGAGGGGTTAAGATGAAAACATATTATGATGCCATTGTTGTTGGAGCAGGTGTTGCAGGCTTGTTTTGTGCCTACAATCTTCCTAGAGATTTAGACGTTTTAGTTGTTGCAAAAGAGGGGATTTTAGAAAGTAACTCCTATTTGGCACAAGGAGGGATTGCATCATTACGAGAAGATAAGGATTATGCAAGCTATTTTGAAGATACACTAAGAGCCGGTCATTATCAAAACGATCACCAAGCGGTCAAAATCATGATTGATCAGTCAAGGGAACTCATTCAGACATTAGACGATTTAGGTGTTCCTTTTGAAAGAGATGATAAGGGCTATGCCTATACCAGAGAAGGAGCCCACAGTAAACCACGTATTTTACACTATCAAGATGTGACGGGAAAAGCTATTACAGAGACATTATTGGGCCATGTGGGAGGTTTAGAAAACATTGAACTAAAGCCCTATACCCAGATGATTGATTGGGTGGTACCACATGACAAAATAGAAGGTATTGTGGTCAGTCATGAAGGTAAGGTACAGACCGTTGTATCACCACACATTATTTTGGCAACAGGTGGCATAGGGGGTATTTTTGAAAATTCTACAAATTTTTGTCATATTACAGGGGATAGTATCGCGCTTGCCCTTAAATATAGTGTAAAATTAAGAGATATGAATTATATTCAGATTCATCCAACTGCACTTTATACCCAAAGGCAAACAAGAAGATTCTTAATCTCAGAAGCAGTAAGGGGAGAAGGGGGAATCTTGCTCAATCATAAAAAGGAGCGATTTGTAGATGAGCTATTGCCAAGAGACGTAGTCAGTGTAGCAATCTATGAAGAGATGGCAAAACAACATATGCCCTATGTATATTTGTCCTTAGAGCCTATTGGCAAAGAGCGGATTCAGAAGCACTTTCCCAATATTGCACGTAAATGCCAAGAAGAAGGCTATGATGTACTCAGAGAAATGATTCCTGTGACACCAACGCAGCATTATTTTATGGGAGGCATTGCAGTAGACTTAGAGGGTAAAACATCCCTTGAAGGGCTGTATGCAGTGGGAGAAACGGCCTGTAACGGAGTACATGGGGCCAACCGTTTAGCCAGTAATTCATTGCTAGAGAGTATGGTATTTGCAAAGAGAGTAGCAGAAGCGGTTGGAAGAGTAGGCAAACAAGTTAAGCCAAAGAGTATGCTAAGTTGTCAAAAACTATATGACAAAGACATATTAAAAAAACAGTATAAGGCATTAGTATTAGAGGAGATTAAGAGAAGGGATGAGAAATTTTATGAACAATGGTGTAGGAACACAAATCAATGTGGATAAGTGGTTATTAGCAGCACTCGAAGAGGATATTACAAGTGAGGATGTTACAACAGCAGCCATTATGAGAGAGCCTCGAATGGCGCAGGTAGATTTGATTTGTAAGGAAGATGGGGTTTTGGCAGGGATTACAGTATATCAGAGGGTATTTGAGTTATTAGGAGAAATAACCTTTGAAACATCGTTCAGGGATGGGCAACGCATACAAAGAGGAGATGTTATAGGGAGACTAGTGGGGCCTGTTAACGTACTTTTGTCTGGAGAGAGAACAGCCCTTAATTATCTTCAAAGGATGAGTGGCATTGCAACTATGACAGCACGTTATGTAAGGACGCTGGAGGGGACCCAGACGAGATTATTAGATACACGTAAAACGACTCCAGGAATGAGATTATTTGAGAAATATGCTGTTAGAGTAGGTGGAGGACAGAACCATCGTTACAATTTATCAGACGGAATCCTTCTTAAAGACAATCATATTGCAGCCGCAGGTGGGGTCAAAGAAGCCATTACACTAGCCAAAGACTATGCGCCATTTGTCAGAAAAATAGAAGTAGAGGTAGAAAATCTTGAGATGGTAGCACAGGCGCTACAAGCAGGGGCAGATATTATTATGCTTGATAATATGACAGACGAGATGATGAGAGAAGCAGTTGAGATGATTGGAAATAGGGCACTCACAGAGTGTTCAGGTAATGTAACTTTAGAGCGGTTAGCCCAAATTGCCCAGACAGGTGTGAACTATGTTTCTTGTGGCGCGCTGACACATTCAGCACCTATTCTAGATTTTTCTATGAAGAATTTAATGAGCTTGTAAAATATGCCAATATAATCCATGATATAAAAAAATCGTCAATGGTGTCCTAAAATTTTTTATGCTAACTTATAGTATAGGTTCAAAATAAATACTTTGGCTATTGAGGTGAGCATAATGAATAATAACTTAAATAAGATGTTTGGTGAAAAGTACATGAAAATGTGTGCATGGGTGCCATGGGTTGCCATGATTTGTTTGATTATTTCTTTGAACAATAATCAGTGGATTAAATGGGGATTTACTTACGGAGCTTTTGTTTTGTTACTAACGAATGCATTCTATATTGTGTATAAATTTTTGAGATATCAAATAGATACAAAAAAGTGCAGATGATAGGTGTCATCTGCACTTTTTAATCGTGTAAGAAAGTTTTATTGGTCTAATAAACCATAATCTTTTAAGACGTTCTGAAGACGTGCTTTGGTTTGCGGCTCAACCTCTAAGATAGGGAGACGACAAGTGCCGACATTCATACCGAGGATGTTCATAGCCTCTTTGGTTGGCGCTGGACTAGGTTCACAAAAGAGTGTATTAATGAGGTTAAGGGTACCTAGTTGAAGCTGACGTGCACCAGCAAGATCACCAGCTGCAAAGCGTGTATAGAGCTCATGTGTATCTTTTGGAATGATATTAGCCATAACAGAAATCACACCTTTTGCCCCCATTGCAAGGTATGGCAAGTAGTTGCCATCATCCCCTGAATAAATCGTAAAGTCAGGGCCACATAAATTCATGAGTTCGCCAACATGGTTAAAGTTACATTCTTTGATGGCTACAATATTATCGATTTGAGAAAGAGTGGCTACGGTGCTAGGTGCCATATCTAATACCGTACGAGAAGGTACATTATAGAGAATCACAGGGATTTTGATACTGTTAGCAATAGCTGTGAAGTGCTCAATAAGCCCACGTTGAGACGTCTTGTTGTAATAAGGCACAACAGAAAGGACGGCGTCAGCACCCACAGACTCAGCATATTGGCTGGTACGAATAGCGTGTTGAGTATCGTTACTGCCAGCACCTGCGATAACAGGAATACGACCTGCAACTTTTTCTACAGTAAAGCGAATCGCTTGTTTGTGTTCCTCAATAGGCATAGTTGGAGCTTCGCCTGTAGTCCCGCAGATAATAATGGCATCTGTGCCTTCAGCAATATGCCAATCAATGAGTTCTCCTAATTTATCAAAGTCAATACCACTTTCGTTAAAAGGGGTAATAATTGCTACACCAGATCCAGTAAAAATAGGTTTTGTCATCATAAAGCCTCCTTAGTGTAAAAAGTATCTTAATGTATAGTATATACAATTTTGACTGAAGTTGCTATAGAAGAGAATGTAGATTTAGGGCAAATAATCAAGTACAATATATACAGAAAGGAAGGGATTATAATGATTATTCTTATAATTATGGCCGTGGGAATAGCGGTAGGGGCGTTGTGCTTCCCCAAAAAATGGCATGGAATCAATGAGAAAATTCAACTAGGGAGTATGCTACTACTTATTTTCTGTATGGGAATTTCACTTGGGAGTAAGCCTAACTTCTTTGTAGAACTAGGAACATTAGGACTTAAAGGTGTGATATTTGCTATTGTGCCGATTATTTTTTCGGTGGCACTGGTATATGGACTCACATCAAGATTGCTGAAGGAGAAAAATGAAGATGATTAAAGCGGTGGCACTAAGCCTAATACTAGGCGTGGTATGTGGAAAATGGGTAATAGGGCAAGAACAAGTAGCCACCTTCAGTGCATTAGCTGATATGGCATTAGTTGTACTGATGTTTGCAGTGGGTATTAGCGTAGGGGCTAACAAAAAGGTATTTGCAAAAATCAAAGAGTATCATCTCAAGATCCTGATTATTCCAATGGGTATTATCGTAGGTTCTATTTTGGCGGGGATTGCGTGTGCTTATATGATGGGGATGGATTTAAGAGAAAGTATAGCCATTACATCAGGACTTGGATGGTATAGTTTATCAGGTGTACTGCTTACTGATTTGGCAGGGGCTGAGATTGGGACAATAGCTTTTCTCGCCAATTTGTTTAGAGAAATCTTTTCTTTTATGCTGATTCCATTTGTGGCTAAGCATCTTAATAGCTATACGGCCATTGCACCAGCGGCAGCCACTAGTGAGGATACTACATTGCCGATGCTCATGAAGCATACCAGTGAAGAAGTGGTGATGATGGCAGTGATTAATGGGGTGATTTGCTCGGCGGTTGTACCTGTTATTATTAATGCACTTTACTACAGGTAAAATATAATAAATAACAATATATTGAGAAATTATCAGCTGTATGACATAATAAAGGGGTAGGACATACATAAAGTAGGATTGAAGGAGGGGTTAAATGACTGGATTAATGATTGCAGGGATTATCGTAGGTGGAATCGTTGTTATTTTGCTATTCATTGCGTTACTGTGGAAAAAGGCACCTCAAGATAAGGCTATTGTGGTAACAGGTCTTAAAAAACGTGTGATTAGTGGTGCTGGGGGAATTGTCATTCCGATTTTTGAACAAATTGATAGGATTTCTCTTGAAAACATGAAGGTTGAGATTAAAACCTTTGGTTCTCTTGATCGAAATGGGGTACCTCTAGATACAGATGGGGTTGCGATTATCAAGGTAAAGTCTGATAAAGATTCAATCTTAGAGGCTATCGAACAGTTTAATACAGGAAGAGAAAAAGAAACCATTGATGTGATTAAGTCTACAGCACAAGATGTGTTAGAAGGTAAATTACGTGAAATTATCTCTAAAATGACAATCGAAGAAATCTACAAAGATAGAGAACTTTTTGCTAATGAGGTCGAAAACGTTGCCAAAAATGACATCGAGAAAATGGGTCTTGAAATTAAGACATTTACCATTAGAGATATTGATGATCAACAAGGCTACCTCAAAGCACTAGGTGCAAAACAAATTGCAGAAGTCAAAAAAGATGCTTCTATTGCAGAAGCAGAAGCGCTTCAAGTACAGATGCAGCGTACAGCAGAAGCAAGGCGCGCAGGTAAGGAAGCAGAGCTTGCGGCTGAGACAGAGATTGCACGTGCAGAAAAAGACAAGGCCTTAAAAGTGCAAGCTTACAAAGAAGAAGAGAAAAAAGCGCAGGCCAAAGCAGACTTTGCTTACCAAGTGGAAGAGAACGTGGTCAAAAAACAAGTGATTGAAGCCCAAAAGAATGCAGAACTGTTTGAGGAACAACGTCAAACAGAGATTGCAGAACAACAGGCTGTAAAGCGTGAAAAAGAACTTGAAGCGACAATCAAAAAAGTAGCTGAGGCAGATAAGTTCAAAATCCAACAAAGTGCGGATGCTGAGCGTTATGAGATGATCAAAAAGGCAGAGGCGGAAGCAGAGTCTATCCGTATCAAAGGTCAAGCAGAAGCAGAGGCCATCAGACTTAGAGGTCAAGCGGAAGCAGATGCCATGAAGGCAGAAGCAGAGGCTATGAAAGAGAAGGCAGAAGCATACAAACAATATGGTGAAGCAGCTATTGTTGAAATGATTGCAAGCCGCTTACCAGAGATTGCAAAACACATTTCTGAACCACTTAGCAAAACAGAAAAAATCGTTGTCATTGATAATGGTGGTGAGGGCGGTGGTGCTAGCCGTATCTCAAAAAGTGTTACCAATATGGTAGCACAGGTACCAGAAGTTGTAGATGCACTTACAGGCATCAATATTGCAGACCTTGTCAAAAATGCAGTGAAGACAGAACCAAACTACATAGATGACAGTATGCTTCAAGAAGAGTCAGAAGAAGTATAATAGATTCTACTTATCAATACCCCAAAAAGTAGCTTTCATGTGGAAGCTACTTTTTTGTATGTATTAGGAAGAATAGGTTTAGAGAACATGACAAATACTGAAGAAAAAGAGCCAGAAAGGAATAGGATATGGATTTACATTATGTGCAAGGAGACCCTGTTTTTATAAGAACAAACCCTATTATAAGGCAATATCCTTATCTCACCCACCACTTGCAAACACAAGTTGTCATTATAGGTGGAGGCGTGACAGGCGCCCTGTGTGCTTATTATCTTGCAAAAGCTAAAATTAAATGTATTTTATTGGAAGAGTCGAGGGTGGCCCATGGCAGTACCAGTGTCACCACCTCCTTACTTCAATACGAACTAGACAGTAATGGGAGAGAGTTGGAGCAATATACATCCTTAGCCAATGTCAAGACAAGTTATCAATTGGGTATGCTGGCGTTAGATGAAATCAAAGGGTTTGTGAAAGCCTATGGCAATAGGTGTGAGTATGAACCCAAGGATACACTACTTTATACCAGTAAAGCAGCAGAGATTGAAATAATGAAAGAGGAGTATCGCCTTCGAAAAGAGGCAGGTTTAGATGTCAGTTATGTAGAACAGGGTGATGAGCGGTTTAGTTTTGACCTTAAAGCAGGTGTATATGGTCATAGAGGTGGTGCGCAATTAGATCCTTATCAATATACACAGCAACTTTTAGAGGTTAGCCTTAAAATGGGTCTTAAAGTCTATGAGAATACACGGGTAGAGCAAATTAAACATTTTGAAGAGGGGGTGGAAGTTGAAACGGCTTATGGGTACAAGGTCAAGGCGGATAAGGTGATTATTGCAACAGGATATAATACAGATCGGTTTACACCTAGGGCGTTTGGGACCAAGACGGTGACCTATAATATTGCAACAAAACCTGTAGAGGATTTCTCGGGTTGGACTGAGCGTGTGTTGATTCGTGATAATGAAGACCCCTATCATTATTTTAGAACCACGAAGGATGGACGTATTTTGGCAGGGGGTGAGGATATTCCTTTTAACCCGGGCATATTTGATCAAGACAGAGCCCATAAAAAGTATGACCTATTACTTGCAAGGCTCAAAAATATGTTTCCAGATATTTCTGAGTTGGAAACAGAATACACTTACTGCGGCGCCTTTGCTTCCACACAAGATAATCTTGGGTTTATAGGTGTAGATCCTAAACACCGGCATCAATGGTATTGCTTGGGGTATGGTGCAAATGGTATTTTGTTTGCTATATTAGGCGGGATGATGCTTTCTAAGCTTTATCAGGGAGAGCTAGACCCCGATCTAGAGCTTTTTAGAATAGATCGATTTGATCACTAGACCAAGGCACCCCAAAAAAGGGTGCCTTTTATAAGAAGGAGGTGATTTGAAAAAATTTTATAAAAAATTATAAAATAAAAGAGGATATTTGGAATATATGTAGAATAATTATAGTATAACCTTATCTCATCAGCACATCATCTTAAAGGGTATAAGGTTGAGAGGAGAGATGCATTATGAAACACAAAATTATCGGTAAAAATATTGAAGTGACAGCGGCCCTCGAAACAGCCGTAACAGATCATCTTAAAAAGTTAGACAAGTATTTTAATGAAAATGCAGATGTTACAGTTACGCTTAGTGTTGAAAAGCAACGCCACATTATTGAGATGACAATTCCTTTTAACGGCCAGATCCTAAGAGCTGAAGTTGAAGGACCTCATATGTATAACATTATTGATGATGCGGTAGCGATTATTGAAAGACAAGTGACACGTTTCAAAAATAAATTAAGAACCAAACATAGAAATGCACCTGTTCAAACTTTTACAGAGGATTTCATGGAAAATGATGATACAGAAGATTGTTATAGGTTAACAGTTGATCGCCGTAAGAAGTTTGCTATTAAACCAATGCATGCAGAAGAGGCGGTGATGCAGATGGAACTTGTAGGCCATAGCTTCTTTGTTTACTTAGATGCTGAGACAGAAGAGGTTAATGTGGTTTATAAACGTAAAAACGGTACATATGGTTTGATTGAACCAACTTTTGAATAAAAGGATACCAAAAGCCTTACTCGATTTTGAGTAAGGCTTTTGCTGACAGACCTTGTCAGTAGCTCCTAAAATATGTTAAAGTGATATGACAAGAGTAGTCTAAAAGAGGAGGACATCAAAATGAGTACACCAACACCACATAATGCAGCCAAAGTAGGCGACATTGCAAAAACAGTTTTAATGCCAGGAGATCCATATAGAGCCAAACTATTAGCAGATAGATACCTAGAAGACGTTGTTCAGTACAACGACGTAAGAGGGATGTATGGCTATACAGGAACTTACAAAGGTAAAAGAGTATCTGTGCAAGGACACGGGATGGGTATGCCATCTATCGGTATTTACACTTATGAGCTCTATAACTTCTACGAAGTAGAGACAATCATCCGTATCGGTTCAGCAGGTGCTATTGATGAGAGTCTTCATATCGGGGATATCGTTATTGGAATGGGTGCATGCACAAACTCTAACTACGAGAGCCAATACAACTTACCAGGTAGATATGCAGCTATTGCTGACTTTGACCTTACCAGACAAGCAGTTGAAGCAGCAGAGAAGTTTGGTTACACATACAAAGTAGGGAATATCTACTCAAGTGATACATTCTACGATGATGCCATGAGCCTTAAACAATGGCAAAAAATGGGTGTTCTTGCAGTAGAGATGGAAGCAGCAGCACTCTATATGAATGCAGCACGCGCAGGTAAGAAAGCACTTACAATCTGCACAATCTCAGATTGTCCATTTACAGGAGAAGCGACTACATCTGAGGAGCGTCAAACAAAATTCACTCAAATGATGGATGTTGCGCTTGAGCTTGTTTAAATAACAAAGACAAAAAGAAGGAGTAGAGGCTTAGGCCTCTACTCCTTCTTTTTGTGCTGTCATAGCGCAATCTGTCTGACGTAGTGTGCGCATTTCTTTAAAGATAATAATACCAGATACCGTAACAGCTAAGAAATCAGCAATTGGTCCTGCTAACCATACACCGTTTAGGCCAAGGAATCTTGGAATGATTAAAAAGCATGGAATGAGGAAGATGATTTGTCTAGAAAGACTGATAATCATGGCTTTTTTTGCTTTTCCAACAGCTTGGTAGTAGTTAGAAGCTGTCATTTGAATACCGATAAGAGGCATTGAGAGTAAGAATAATTTCATACCTGAAATTGTAATTTCAGTAAGATCAGGATCCTTATTAAACATACCAACAGCAAGATGTGGGAATGTTTGAATAAAGACAAAGCTTAGGGCAAGTACAACAGTTGCTCCAATGAGGCTATACATATAAGTTTGTCTCACACGGTTGTATTGTTTGGCACCGTAGTTATAACCAATGATAGGTTGTGCTCCTTGATTAAGACCAAAGATTGGCATAATAAAGATTGTTGAGATTGAAGTAATAATTGCCATAGCTCCAACTGCTAGGTCACCGCCATAAGCTAAGAGTGATTTGTTGGCAATCACTGAGACAACACTACTTGCAACTTGCATACAAAATGGTGCAAGGCCCACGATGAGGATGTTTTTCATAATAGCCCCATCAAGTTTCATATCAGGAAGTGTTAATTTGATAGAAGATTTAGGACTCTTAGTGAAGTAGTAGAGTACCCAGCATCCTGCAATAAACTGAGAAATCACGGTTGCATAAGCTGCCCCTTGAATCCCAAGACCTAATCCAAAGATAAAGATTGGATCAAGAATAATATTGATAGTTGCACCAATAATCATCGTGAACATACTGAGTTTTGGATTACCATCAGAACGAATAGAGTTATTGAGCCCAAAAGTAAATAAGTTACAAATTGTACCCCAGAACAAAGGTCTAATATAAGCCAGTGCGTAAGGTAAGGTATTCTCACTTGCTCCAAATAAAGTAAGAATTTGTGAGGCAAAGAGATTACCAAGTACTGCAACAAGTAAGCTAATCACCAAAATACCTGTAAAACCATTACCGAGGTATTTTTGGGCCTCGTCTTTCTTTTGTTTACCAAAGGAGATAGAGATACTTGCGCAAGTACCAATCCCTACGAGCATCCCAAACCCTGTAATGATTTGGGTAACAGGCATTGTAATCCCAACCCCTGTAATGGCAAGCCCACCTACTTCAGGAATGTTACCAATATAGATGCGGTCTACCACATTGTAAAGCATATTAACGACCATACCAATAATAGCAGGAATGGAGAATTTCATAAGCAATTTAAGAATGCTTTCCGAGCCTAAGTCAAGTTGTGTGTTTTTTGTGGACATAGTCAGTTTCCTTTCAAATAAATGTTGTGTTAGCAATAAAAAAGATTTTATCACAAAAACGTTGCGTTTACAAATAGGCGTATACCCTTTTGGTTGAAAGGGTATACGCCTATTTGTAAGCTTTGTTATTGTGTAGCCATCTCTTTTTCTTCAGCTTCAAAGAAATAGCCTGGGTTATGACGTGCCATTTTGCGAAGGAGTGTATAGAGTAAATCTAGCTCATCTGGGGAAAGACTACCTACTAATTGTTCATTCCACTTTAAGGAAATTTCAAGAACCTCATCGCGGATTTCAAGTGCTTTAGGGGTAAGGTAAATATGGTATTTACGTTTATCTTGTTGATTGACGGCTGTTGTGACATAGCCTGCTTCTTCTAGTTTTTTGATGGCACGGGTAGTTGTTCCTTTATCTACAGATACTTTATCAGTCAGTTCATCATGACTAATCCCATCTTGTAGATAGAGTTGAATAAGGAATTGGTATTGTCCAGAGCCAATATGATATTTTTCGTATTCTTTGGATAAGAAAGTGGCTCCTAATCGGTGCAAATGACCAATATATCGTCCGATAGATTCTGTCTCATATAATTTCATATTATACACAACCTTTTCAGTGGAATTATTTTTGCTCAGATTAGTGTATCATAACTCATCTATTTCGGCTATGAGGTTTTTTGAGGAACAAACATTTTATACAAGGAGAGCGCACATACTAAGACAAAGTCGTGAGGAAGGAGATTAATAAGACATGGCACTCAAAAAAGCACACACTTATTCAGAGGTTTTGGAAATGAAATTTTTGAAACTCCTGCAAAAACAAATTAATCAGCACAAATAATCACCACAAAAAATCAGTCCTTCTAGGTAAAGGACTGATTTTTTATTTGTAGCAAACGGCTGTTTTGAGGCATTTCACTACTGTGAGAACCAATACGTATGTGAAGGGGGCTTTTGTTCTGTGGGTGAGAGGAGAATAAGAGACGGTTTGAATTTATAAAATTGAATTTTCAAATTTATAAGACTATAATAGAAATCAAGTGTTTTACAAAAGTAGTGAAGGGGAGTGGTGTGATGAAACAGAGGTTCAAAAAAATCATAGCAGCGGGAGCTGTAATAGGGATACTTTTGGGGAGTGTAGGCGTTGGGGCTAACGAGTCTAGGGCAAGGGTCGAGACAGTGACCATGGCTGTGGTTGGCGATATTATGATGCATCAAGAGCAAATTGATGGGGGTAAAACATCGGGAGGATATCAGTTTGACTATATGTTTGAAGCGGTTAAGCCTTATATAGAAGGGGCTGATATCGCCATAGGGAATCTGGAGACAACCCTAGCGGGTAGGGAAAAGGGATATACAGGGTATCCTGCTTTCAATGCTCCGGAGCAGCTGGCACAGGCTCTCAAAAATACAGGGTTTGATGTGATTACCACAGCGAATAATCATAGCTTGGATAGGCGGTATGCGGGGGTAAGCAGGACACTAGCGGAATTAGATGCAGTAGGATTAGCCCATACAGGAACGTCTAGGACACAAGCAGAGAGTCAGCAAGTATTAATAAGGGAAGTCAATGGCATTAAGATTGCATGGATGGCCTATACATATGGCACCAATGGCATAAGTCCCGATCAGGGCAAGGGTTATTGTGTCAATTATTTAAACAAGGATAAGATGAGTAAAGACATTGCTTTGGCCAAAAAACAAGGGGCAGACCTGATTTGTGTCAGCATGCATTTTGGGGAAGAATACCAGAGGGAGCCAAATGCAAAGCAAAAAGAATGGGTAGATTTCTTGCTGGCAAATGGGGTAGATGTGGTATTAGGGAGTCATCCCCACGTATTGCAACCTATGGAAAAAACAAAAGATGGTAATTTTGTGATTTATTCTTTGGGGAACTTTGTCTCAGCTCAAACAAGTCGTTACCGAGACAGTAGTATTGTTTTGAATCTTACAATCAGCAAAAATTTTGAGACAGGAAAGACCACTGTTGATGGGGTAGATTATACGCCTATATGGACGGATTTATCACGTATAGGAGGAAAACCTCATTTTAGAGTATTGCCGGTGGAGTTGGCAGTAAATAGCTATAAGAGTGGAAGCGACACATACATAAGTAGCAGAGATTATACAAGGCTCATCCAGAGCTTAGGAGATACAACAAGCATGTACAAGAGACCTGCGGTGATGCAGACACAGATAGAAGTGGGGGGAGGGACTAGTATGTATCCAACGCTTCAAGTAGAGGGGCAGACTATGGTGGAATTAAGAAGTATGGCACAGGCATTAGGCATAGAGATCATATGGGATGTTGAGACTGCAGAGACTTTGTTGAGACATGAGCAGGGGGAACTTCTGATTAGGTCAGGTTCGAGATATGTCTATGAGGGAGAAACGATTAAGGAGTGGCCAGTAGCTACGCGTATTATCAATGGCAAGACTTTTGTCCCTCTTAGAAATGTGGCAGAAGGCGTGGGTAAAAACGTAGGTTATGAGCCTGTCCAAAAAACAATTAAGATATGGTAAAAAAATGCAAGGGCAGGGAATAAGAGTAACACTTGTCAAATGGGCTAAGATAGCATAAGATATATGAATGTGCCTAAAAATAGATAAGGTTTTGGGTAAGTTTAAAGAGAGTCGAGGAATGTCCATGAAACAATGTGAAGATCAGATTTTAGAGCAAGAAAAAGCGTATTTAGAAAAAGTAGTAGACTTTCTTAAAGAAGAGATTAAAGCAGGGCTAGGATTAGTAGCCAAGCAAAAAAATACATTGGTAGATATTAGAAAAGAAATGTGGGAAGAGGGCATGTCCTCTATAGATGATTTTGACCGTGCGATTGATATCAGTCAGTATGTCAATCTTGAGGCCATTGAGACGTCTCAATATAAGCACAAGTTAGAGCAGCTTGTAAAACACCAAAAGATGATAGAAGCACCGTACTTTGGGCGTTTTGATTTTGTGGAAGATGGCGAAGATGAGGAAAAAATCTATGTGGGGTACCATAACCTCATGAATCAAGATACTTATGAGGTTATGGTCTATGATTGGCGAACACCTATTGCGGGGCTGTTTTATAACCATGAGTTAGGCAGAGGAAGCTATGAGGCACCTTGCGGGGTGATTGAAGGGGAGCTTACCCTCAAGAGACAATACGAAATCAATCATAGAAAACTTGATTATTATTTTGATTCAAGTATTGCCATTACAGATGATATTCTCCAACAAGCACTGGGTCAAAACGCTTCTTATAAGATGCAAAATATCGTAGAAACGATTCAGCAAGAGCAAAACAAGATTATTAGAGATAAAGAAAGTGATGTGCTGATTGTTCAGGGGGTAGCTGGTAGTGGGAAGACCTCTATTGCACTACACCGCATTGCCTTCTTGCTCTACAATGATATGGGAGATGGTCTTAGCCACAAAGATGTGATGATTATTTCTCCAAATAGCTTGTTTGGTGATTATATTTCAGGAGTATTACCAGAGCTTGGTGAGAAAAACGTAACGTGTATTACACTAGAAGACGTCTTTAGCAAATGCTTTGGAAGTGGGCTACGTATGGGAAGCCGCCATGCCCAGCTTGAGAGTATTATTAGTAGTCCACATCGTCAAAAAATCCGAGAAGGTATGACCTTTAAGGGATCTCATGAATTTGTAACAATACTTGAGCGTTATATGGAGTGGCTAGAACATGAAGGCATTCATTTCAAAGATGTGTATTATGATAATGAATTAATCATGAGCAAAAAGGCAATCAAAGCACAGTTTTTAGACAATGCTATAGGCATGCCTATTGCCAAGAGACTCAGCCGTATTGAAAAAATCTTGTTAGACAAAATTAAGCCACTGGAAAAAATCAGACTCAAAGAGATTGAAAAGCGTATTGAGGATGAAGAGGGGTATATGTCTGATAGTAGAGGTGAAGCCAAACGTCTACTTCATGAATATAGAGGACAGTTTATCAGTGAAATCAGCCGCTTTACCAAGGTGAACTACGTGAGACTTTATCAGCAACTGATGAAGAAGCCACAACTCTTTGACCGATTAGCAAAAGGTCTAGAGGTGCCAAGTACCTTAGAGGGGATGCTGCGTCATACGGCAAGACGCTTAGAGCAAAGACAGATTGCTTATGAAGATGGTGCTGTGCTTCTGTACCTAAAACTTCGTATCGAGGGCGAAAATGTCTTCCCACAGACCAAACAAGTATTGGTAGATGAGGCCCAAGACTATTACCCAATTCACTATAGAATCTTTAAGCTTCTCTTTAGACAAGGGCAGTATACAATCTTAGGAGATTATTGCCAAACTATTGAAAAAGAGGCCGCAGCAACTTTGTATGATGAGATGCTTAGTATCCTAGAGCCTAAAAAGGCCATGCAAATCGCTCTGACTAAGAGCTATCGTTCTACGTATGAAATCAATACCTTTACACAAAAGTTAAGAGGTCTTGAAAACGTGGTGATTCCTTTTGAAAGACATGG